>JALHOE010000111.1 GCA_022843175.1 Deltaproteobacteria bacterium | reverse complement strand
GCATCGACGGGGACGGTCGCCCAGGCGATCGAGTACGACGAGTTCGGGGTTATGCTCAGTGACTCGGCGCCGGGGTTCCAGCCGTTTGGTTTTGCGGGTGGATTGAACGGAGAAGGGGGATTCGTGAGGTTCGGCAAGAGGGATTACGAGGCGAAAGCGGGGAGGTGGACCAACAAGGATCCGATTCGGTTCGGCGGCGGCCTCAACCTTTACGGCTACATCCTTGGCGATCCGATCAACGGCATCGATCCACTCGGGCTGTATCCGCCCACGCCGGGTGGCATCTGGGACACCGGCCGCATGGTCTGCCGAGGCCCTCTCGCCGGAATTGGTATGTCGGTGGGCGGTGGTGCTGCGGCGGGCGCCATCGGTGCGGGGGCGGGGCTTGCGATGATGACGCTCGCCGCGACGCCAACGCTGATGGACATGACCGACCTTGGCCTCGGCGAGGAGACTGCTGGCGTTCCCGATGAAGACTCGTCGGTCGAGGACACGGCTTGCGGCGGCGACACTTGCGGCTCCGACCCATGGACGACGCCTGACAACGACAACGACCCAGATGCAAAGAAGCGCCGGTGCCTCGTCAAGGCGGCAAACGCGGAAGCCGAGTGCCTAGCGCAAGGGAAGGCGCCAGGCATTTGCAACCACGTGTGGATGCTCGTTTACGCGAACTGCCTAGCAGGTGTCGGATCGTGACGACCGCGCGAGGGGTGAAGAAGTCGGTGAAGCGCGAGAGGGGTCGCAGACCTCCGAAGCTCGATATGGACGCCATCTACCGAGCCACGCGTCCCCTGATGCTGACGGATATCGGCGGCTACGTACTGGTGATGGAGGCCTTCCGCTCGGTGTGTCAGGCTTTTGGGGACGCGAAAGGCGCGACCCTCGCCTTAATGGCGCTTCATTCGGCGGCGATGGTTACCGGGCCTCCCCATCGGCAGCGAAGGCTTGGTTACATGCTCCTTCGCGAAGCCCCGAGTGGGACCGTGCTGATGGCGGTAGGGTCGGCCGAGGAAGACTGTGGACACCTGCGCGCCGCGGCACGTTGCTATCGCGAGGCCAAGGCGATGGCCCTGACTTCCGGCGAGGCGGACCTCGCCCACCTCCTCGATGTAAAGCTGCAACGGCTATCGGAGAGGAAGCCGTCGCCGTGATCTTTCGTCAGGAACGCGAATGTGCGCTGAATGAATGCCTGAAGACTAGGAACGCGGACATCTGCGCGAAGGCAGGGTGGCGCGTCTTCGCGAACTGTATGAGCAACCCCAATCGGCCCGGTGACAAATGATGGCGAGCACATGCACGGCCTGCGGTGCTCGCCCGGCCCTGGCGCCTCCACGCGGCATCTGTGACGCATGCGTCGCCCGCGTCTCGGCGGCTCTCCTCGATGGCGCCGATCACGCTCCGCAATGGCCGTGGAAAGTCAGGACCCCACACCGCGATCACAACTCCGACGCCGTTGCGCAAACACATCTGGATCTCGGCCTCGCCTACTTGCAGATGGGGTTACTCGCGGATGCGCTCGTGGAGACAGCGTTGGCGGTCGTGTTGCAGCCCGTCGGACCCGTAATCGAGGAGGCATGGCCGGTCCTAACCGACGCGCGACTCTGTGCCGACGTAAATGCCATCACCGCGTTCGCCAAGGCACTCTCGCTGCGCGGCACGGCGTGAGCGCGTAGTCTCGGTCGCGGCAGGAGGGCTCACCGTTGACGAACTGGACCGACAAGCTGCGGATCTCGCCGGAGCTGGCAGCGCGAATCAGAGACGGCGGAATCTACGCACTCGACGAACTCAACGTCATGTACGAAGACATCGCCGCCAAGCTCGAACCCGCGGACGCAGAGGCGCTGCGTGGCGCGCTCGGTCTGACCAGTTCAGCAATCCTCGATTTTATCAACCCGCTCATCGCCCGCTTTCCGCAGTTGGAGGTCAGCGACGACGAGTGGGAGGCGATCGCCGTCACGCACCGCCGCCGCCGCAATCCCGGTTGATCCGACCTCCTCGACGTCTAGTCGGAGCATGACTTCGACCCGCCGTGTGGCCCTCTACGCCCGTGTCTTGACCCACGATCAGCGTGCCGACCTCCAGCTCCACGATCTCCGTCGTCTGGCGGAGGCAAAGGGTCGTCCGCAGCTGGTCATCTCGCTCGACGTAAGATCCGCGCTCGCCGTCAAGGGCCTCACGGTGACCTGGTGAGGTACGCTCGTCATCACGGTGGCGACATTCGTGGAATGGGTCTCGAAGGCGCTGTGGCTCGCGCCGCTCATCCCCGTCGCGGCCCTCGCGTTTGCGGTCTGGCAGTACGTGCATCCGCCCACCGTGATCAAGCGCGAGGCGGAGATCGCGAAGCTGCTCAAGGAGATGAACGTCAGCGGGTACCGCGACGTGATCTCGTCGCTGGAGAAGCACGTCGCGCGTCGCTACGGCGCGCAAGGTTCGATTGCGACGGCGAACCGCATCATCGCGACCGCGGTCGTCACGATGTTTGTGGGCTTCGCTGGCGGTGTGCTCCTCTTGTTCCTCGCCGACGGGTGGAAGCGTTGGGCGGGGCGAACGACCACGACGACCACGACGACCAACTCGCCCTTGCCCGCGACGTTGGTGGGCGTCGGTGAGGTCGACGTGGACGATGGCACGAACCGTCCCCCTGGTTGATGAAGACGCCCCCACTGCGTAGAGGGGGCATGGCTCGCCCCGTCGTGTCGCCTTGTACGCGAGGGTCAGCACCTCGGACCTCGATCAAGTGTCCGTAGTCTGCGATTCGCGATCGATCTTGCGGGCTACGGCACTGGTGCGCGGACCGCTGCCTCCCGAGATCGCTTCCACGCATCGGGCAGCAGCTCGTCGACCACGGCCAGCGTGACGCCGTCACGCGCGAGACGCGGGAGCACCTCGGCGAGGTACTCGCGCGTATCACGACGCGAGCGGCCGATTCACGTTCCACGTCTCGGGGCGTCGCGGAAGCCACAGCTCACCCCGGCGAGCAGGCACGACGAGAGCCGAGGCACTCGGTCACCCACGCGGACGCCGTCGTCACCGCCCGGGCGTCACCCGGGGACTCGACTCCCCAGCGCGTCGAACACGCTCCCCCGCGTCGACGCGCGTAACGCCCGCTTCTCCGTCGGCGGGCGCTCTCAGCTCGGTGGCATCGCGATTGCGAAGGGATGCATCCATGCGTCCGCTCCTGTTCGTGTGTCTCCTCGCCGCGTGTAGCTCCAGCACCGACCCCGCGCCCTCGCTCGAGAGCAACAACGGGTTCGAGCCCGCGCTCGACGGCGGCGGCGATCCCACCGGGCTCGGCGCGAGCCTCGAGGCCGGCGACGTCGCCGCGATGGGCGACAGCAAGTGCTCGCCCGATCTCACCGGCACCGTCCGCGACTTCAAGGACACTCACCCCGACTTCGAGAACGAGGCGTTCCTCAGCGACACCGGCGAGACGAACATCGTCGAGCCGCGCCTCGGCGCCGACTTCAAGCCGGTGTACCGCGCGGCGTCGGGCGGCACGCGGCTCACCACCAACAAGGCCGCGTTCGATCAGTGGTACCGCGACACGCCGGGCGTGAACCTGTCGTTCCCGTTGAAGCTCACGCTCAGCAAGGGGCCGGGCGGGATCATGACCTACGAGAACGAGGAGTTCTTCCCCGCCGACGGCCAGGGCTTCGGCGCGCAGGGCCGCGCGCACAACTTCCACTTCACCTTCGAGCTGCACACCGAGTTCGTCTACCGCGGCGGCGAGGTGTTCACGTTCACCGGCGACGACGACCTGTGGGTCTTCGTCAACGGCAAGCTCGCCATCGACCTCGGCGGTCTGCACCCGCGGCTCACGAGCACGCTCCGGCTCGACGAGCGCGCCGCGGAGCTCGGGATCGAACGCGGCAAGACCTACGGCCTCTCGGTCTTCCACGCCGAGCGCCACACCACGGCCTCGCGCTTCCGCATCGACACCTCGATCGAGTTCACCAACTGCGCCCCGATCGTGCGGTAGGCCGCATATCATCGCCCGATGGCCCGTTCCGTGGTCGCACTCGCGGCGCTGATGCTCTGCGCGCAGACGACGGGTTGCCGGCCGACCTTCAAGGCCTCTTCGACGCTATCGATCTCCGGCGCACCCTTCACGCCGTCCACCTGCCGCGTCATGACCGAGGCGCCAGGGATCGAGCTTGCGAGCACGGCTTGGCGTTCGCGTCACGCTGTCCATGCCGCCCCAGCGGCTCGACGCGTTTCGGGAGATCCGCGCGACGCCGCGGGTCGCGATCCAGAACGGGGCAGCAGTCGATCTCGGTGCTTGCGGATCGCTGACGCTTCGCGGTGAGGGCTATCACGGCGACGGACGACGCGCGGCGAGCGGACACCTCACCCTCACGTGCGGAGAGTCCGCGAAGGGCGAGCTCGAGTTCTCGGGCTGCTTCTGACGAACGCTCGTCCTGCGGCTCAACCTCGAGCGCCGGATCACCATCCTCCTCCTGACGCACGAGGGCGACGTCGCCCAAGGGGCAAACGCGGCGCGTCATTCGCAACAAATCGATCGCACCTCCGACTGCCGTCAATAGTTACCGCTGGTCGCGTTGGTGCATTCGGACGACACTCGCCGCTCGTTGGAGGTGCAACGTGCGTAGAGCTCCTCTCTTCCTCGTGTGGGCATGCATCGGGCTCGGCGCCGCGTGCGCGGCCGGCAACAAGAGCGTCGACGACCCGCCCGGCAGCGCGGTCGACGGCGGCGCCGACGACGGCGGCTTCACGCTGGGCGACGGCGCGACGTCCGACGAGTTCGCGTCGATCGCGGTCGAGCCGAAGCTCGCCAAGCTCGACGTCGACGACGGCGTGCCCGGCACGTCGGTCTTCAAGCTGATCGGCGTGAAGAGCGACGGCAGCACGCAGACGATCGCCGACTCCGTCGCCTGGTCGGCGACCAACCCCGCGGTCGGCGCGATCGCCGCCGGCACGTACACCGCGAGCGGAAGCCTCGGCGGCGTCGTGCAGATCAAGGCGAGCCACCGCGGGAAGACGGCGACGGCCGAGCTCAGCGTCAAACTGCGCACCAAGGCCGACGCGCTCACGCTCGACGACCTCGGCAAGGACAAGCTGCGCAAGGCCGACGCGCCCGACGCTGCGATCAAGTGGGCCTATCCCTACGACGACACCGTGTTCCCGCGCGGCCTCGCGGGCCCCACGCTCATGTGGAACGGCGCGCTCGCCACCGACGACTACCGCGTCCACCTCTCCTCGCCCACGTTCGAGCTCGAGGCCTTCATCAAGATCCCGGTGCCGGCGCGCTACGAGATCCCCGAGAAGGTGTGGACGAAGTTCGTCGAGTCGACGACCGGCGCGGCCACCCTCACCGTCACCCGTCTCGCCGGCGCCACCGCCACGCGGATCACGCAGCTGAAGTGGACGGTCGCGCCCGGCTCGATGCGCGGCACCATCTACTACTGGTCGAACCGCGAGGGCCGCGTCCTGCGCATCAAGCCGGGAGCCGCCGCGCCCGACGACTTCAGCGCCGCGGTGCTCCCGCCGTCGGCGAGCCTGAGCGACGGCGCAACCACGTCGACCGCCACCTGCACCATGACGTGTCACCGCGTGTCGGCCGACGGCTCGACGTTGATCAGCGGCGGCGACGTGTTCGGCGGCTCCTACGACCTCGCCACCAACAAGCCACGCTACTCCTTCACCGCCGCCACCTACGCGGCGCGGCGCACGTGGCACTTCGGCGCGCCCACGCCGAACGGGAAATACGTGGTCACCCACGGCAACGGAGAGGGTGGCTTGTTCTCCACCGCCGACGGCGGCGCGATCCCGGCGACGGGCCTCGAGAAGGTGCCCACCTGGTATCCGTCGTTCAGCCCCACCGGCAAACAGCTCTTCTTCATGGACTTCACCGCCGCCGGCGCCAACGCGCTGTGGGCGATCGACTTCGACGAGGCGACGCTCAAGTTCGGCGCCAAGAAGCAGCTCGTCGCGCCCGACGCGGTCGCGTCGCAGAAGTCGCTCGCGTATCCGAGCGGCACGCCCGACGGCAAGTGGGTCGTCTACCAACGAGCCACGCTCAACGCGGACACGCGCGGCACCTGCGTGCCCGGAGAGCCCGCCTGTCGCTACGACAACCGCGCCGATCTCTACCTCGCGCAGTCGTCGGAGAAGGCCGCGGAGATCCCGCTGACCAAGCTCAATGGCACCGGCTATCCGTTCGCCGCGGGGTCGCGCGATCTCTCGTGGAACTTCGAGCCGGCGTTCGCGCCGGTCGCCGCCGGTGGGTACTTCTGGGTCGTCTTCACGACCCGCCGCAGCTACGGCAACGCCTACGAGGGTGCGCTGGGCGGCGCCGACCAGGTCAAGCAACTGTGGGTGGCGGCGATCGACACCACCGTCACGCCCGGCAAGGATCCGAGCCACGCCGCGTTCCGACTGCCCGGCCAAGCGCTCACCTTCAAGGACGTCGCCGGGGTGTCGCAGAACTCGCTCAACATGAGCGGCTTCTGGGCGCTCGAGCCGTGCAAGACCGACGGCGTCACCTGCGCCGCGGGCTCCGACTGCTGCGGCGGCTTCTGCGAGAAGAAGGAGGGCGAGACCGCGGGCACCTGCAAGTCGGTCCCGCCGCCCTGCTCGGCCGAGGGAGACAAGTGCAGTAAGGACGACGATTGCTGCGGCAAGGGAGAGGGTGCCCGGTGCATCGGCGGCTTCTGCTCGCAGCGCCCTCCGAGCTGAGCGACAGCGGTCGTGTCCGTGATGTTCGCGCGTCGTTGGTCGCCGATGTTCGGACGCCACGCCGAGCTCGCCACGCTGCGTCGTCTGCGGGCAAACGGTGAACGACTCCTGTCGCTCGTGGGGCCACCCGGGATCGGCAAGACACGGCTCGCCCTCGAGCTCGCGCGCGAGGCGGCCGCGGCGGAGTGGTGCGATCTCGGCGGCTGTTCGAGCGCGATGGACCTCGCACAACGCGTGGCGCGCACCCTCGATCTCCACCTGCCCGCCTCGGACAATCCGGTGGAGCACCTGGAGACCGTCGGCTCTGCCCTCGCGGCTCGCGAGCCGATGCTTCTCGTGCTCGACGAGTGCGAGGGCGCGATCCACGCGGTCGCGGCCGCAGTGACTCTGTGGCGTGAGCTGAGTACGGGCGCCGCGTTCCTGCTGACCTCGCGCGAAGCCCTCCATGTTCCCGGCGAGCACATCGTGCCGGTCGGGCCGCTCTCGCTCGGGACGAGCTCGTCGGATCGAGGTGAGGCCATCGAGCTGTTCGTCGATCGCGCCCGGCGTGCGTCGCCGGGCTTCGACGTCGGCCCCGTCGACGCCGATCACATCGCGGCCATCGTCACCGCGCTCGACGGGATTCCTCTCGCGATCGAGCTGGCTGCCGCGCGCGTCGCGGTGCTCGGGTGCGCGGCGATCCGGGCGCGCCTCGCTCGCCCCCTCGAGCTCCTCGCGCGCGCCGCTCCTCCGACCGCGGACGTCCGGGACCGTCACCGAACGCTGCGCGATGCGATCGACGGCTCGTGGTCGCTTCTCTCCGCGGCCGAGCAGCGCACGCTCGGTCAGTGCGCCGTCTTTCCCGGCACGTTCGGCATCGAGGCGGCGGAAGCGATCGTCGATGCCGGCCCGAGCGCGCCGCCGGTCCTCGATCTCATTCAGTGCCTTCAGAGCAAGTCGCTGCTCGTTGCGATGGAAGCGGATGTGGGAGAGCAGCGCTGCGTTCGTTATCGACTGCTTGCGAGCATTCAATCGTTTGCCGCCGAGAAGCTCGCCGGCTCTCCCGACGACGAACGTGCCGCCCTCGCCAGGTACGCCGAGCATGTCCTCGCCGCCGCAAACGACGCGGTCGCCGATCTGCTCGTCGTGCATGCCCGGGGCCTATCGCGCGGCGACACGACCGGCGCCGATTGGGCGCTGCGCGCCGCGGTCGCGCTCGAGCACCACTTCTTCGCGCGCGGCCCGCTCCGCGTGTACCTCACGCTGTTGGACACGGCGCTCTCCTCGCCTTTCGCTTCGGGCTCGGCGGCCCACGCGAGAGCCCTCTGTGCGCGGGGACACGCGCGCCACTGGGCTGGAGTCGGAGGCGCCGAGACCGACCTGCTGGCGGCGCTCGAGCTCGCGCGCAGCCGTGGAGACCGAGCGCTCGAGGCGCGCGCTCTGCTCGACGGCGCCGAGGCGATCAGTGCGATCGACGCATCCGTCGCGCGCGAACGCTTCATGGCGGCCCGCGCTCTGTTCCATGACCTCGGCGACGTCGAGGGCGAGTCGAAGTCGCTCGGCGGTCTCGGCGCCATCGCGTTCGGCGCCGGAGCTCTCGAAGATGCGCACCGCTGGTGGGAGGAGGGGCTCGCGTGCGCAGCCGGAACCCACGCAGCGGAGCCGGCGCTGCGGCAACAGGGGATCCACCTCGGCAACCTCGCCGCGCTGCACCACACCCGCGGCAACGTCGTCGACGCGCGGCACGACTACGAACGCGCCCTCGCGATCGCGCGACAGCTCGAAGACCGTCGCGTCATGTCCGTGCACTTGTGCAACCTCGGCCTCCTCCTGCAGGAAGAGGGCGCGATTGCGGCGGCGCGCGCGCACCTGCTGGAGGCCCGCGCGCTCGCTGCGCAGATCGGGAACATCCCGAACGTGGGCGCGCTCACCGGCCTCCTCGCGACCCTCGACTACGAGCAGAAGGAGCTGATCGCGGCGCGCAATCGCTATCGTGAAGCGATCCGGATCCTTCGTCCGGGGAGCCCGCGCGGCCGCTGGTTTCGCCTGTTCAGCGCGGCGCTCGCCGGCCTCGAGGCGACGCTCGGGCGACCCTCGCATGGACGGGAGCTGCTCGAGGGCCTGGCCGCTGACCTCGCCGATGCGGCGGACCCCATGCTCGTGCGAGCCTGCGCGATCCACGCCGCGGTCGTGGACTTCGCGGAGGCGCGATGCGAGCTCGCGGAGGCGGACCCGGCCGACGATGCAGCGTGCGCGGTCGCCGGGCAGCGTGCGCTCGACTTGTTGGCCCGCGCACGCGCATCCCTCGGCGACGCGCGCGACGATGGGGCTGGGTCCGACGACGTGCGCACCGCGCTGCGAATTGCCCGGCAGACGCTCGACGACGATCGCGGGCCGCCTCTCATGGTCGGCATGGGCGGACGCTGGTACCGCCTGCCGGGTGGACGGCGCGTGGAGCTCGCGCGCCGCGAGGGGATGGCGCGGCTGCTGATGGCCCTCGCCGAAGCGCGCCTCGCGAGGCCGGGGGCGCCGGTGACCATCCCCGAGCTCCTCGAGGCAGGCTGGCCCGGCGAGAAGATGCTCGCTCGGGCCGGGGCCAGTCGCGTGTACGTCGCGCTCGGCGCGCTACGAAAGAGCGGGCTCTCGAGCCTCCTACGCCGCACCAGCATGGGGTATCTGCTGTCCCCGGCCGTCACGCTGCTGACACCGCTCGCGCGACGAACGTTTTAGATCGTTTTCGAATCCGCCCGCAGGCCCCGTCCGTACCGTTAGCTGGCGCCATGCAGGGAGCCGTCGCCAGCGCGCCGCATCCAGAGAGAATCGGCCGCCACCGCTTGGTGCGCCGGATCGGCGGCGAGGGAGACGGCAACGAAGACTGCGAGGTCTTCCTCGCGATCGCAGAGGGCCCCGCGGGGTTCGAGCGCGCAGTCGCGCTCAAGCGACAGTGGTCGGGTTGGGCCGACGATCCGGCGCATGCCGATCGGGTGATCCGCGAGGCGATGGTGTACTCGCGCGTGAGCCATCCCGCGATCGTGCAGCTGTTCGACTTGTTCGAAGCCGATGGCTACGTGGTGATGGTCCGTGAGTACGTGCACGGCCCCGTGCTGTCGCAGTTGCTCGCGGAGCTGCACCGCCGCGGCGCTCGACTGCCGGATCCAGCGTGCTTCTTCCTCGTCGCGCGCATCTTCGACGCGCTCGCCGCCGCGCATGCCGCGCGGCATCCGGTCACCGGCGAGTTCACGCCGGTCATTCATCGCGACGTCACGCCGGCCAATGTGCTGGTGCCGTGGGACGGCTACGCGAAGCTCTCGGACTTCGGAATGGCGAAGCTGCTCGGTCGCTCCCACGACAGCGCCATCGGGCTGATCAAGGGAACGTTCGGGTATCTGGCGCCGGAGCAGATCCTCGGCGATCCGATCACGGTGCGGACCGATCTGTATGGCGCAGCCATCGTCGCGCGGGAGATCTTCACCGGCGTTCGAGCGTTCCCGCGGGCGGGGAGGCCGGAGCTCGAGTACCTGCAATGGATGGCCGATCCACGGCTCGAGCCGCTTCACACGCTGCGGCCCGATCTGCCGTACGCGGTGCTCGAAGCGCTTGGCCGCGCCGCTCATCCCGACCCCGATCGCCGAACCGTGAGCGCGATGGCGGTGGTCGATGTCCTTCGGGACGCCTGCGATCTCGAGCGCGGCCGACGGGTGCTCGTCGACGTGCTCGGCAGCATCCGCGAGCAGTGGCGGCGAGCCCATCGCGACGACGACACCACCCAACGAGCGCGGATCGCGACCGCGGCGCGGCCGAGCCTCGAGCGCGCAGCGCTGGCGACGAACCCGACCCCGGCGCCGACCGTCGCTTCGATCGACGTCGCTGCACCTGCCCTCGCGCGCGCCGAGACCCTCCGGCTCCCACGCAAGCGCGCGCGCGCTGCGCGTCGCGGCTGGTCGCTCGCGGTCGCGGCGGCGCTCGCGATGATCGCCGGATATGTGGGCTCGCGCCGCCCCCACGTGCAATCCGTCCACCTGGCGGGCGAACAGCAGCCAACGAGCCCGGCGCGGCCTCCCGCTTCCGCGAGCGCGCCGTTGCACCCATCGCCGAAGCCGAGGATCCCGGTGATCGCGCCGGATCGCGGATACCTCTCCACGCCGATCGAAGCGCGCCAACACCGAATCTTCGTCGACGGGCGAGTCGTCGGCGTCGGCGGTGCGACCATCGCGGTGCTCTGCGGCGTTCGCGAGGTGAGGGTCGGCAGCGCCGGCAGAAAGCAGCGCGTTCACGTCCCGTGCGGTGGTCACGCTGCCGTAACCACGAAGTGGTGAGCGCGCGTCGATGAGCGTCGACCCCGTCGGCCCGCGGCACGTCGACGCGCACTATTTCGCGTCTACAGCGCCTACTCCCGGCGGCACGCGATCGCGTGCGCGCTCACCAATCCCGGCGTCGACGGCGTGCACGTCACGCACGCGCCGGCGTCGACCTTCGTGAGCTTCGGGCAGGTGATGTCGATCGAGAGCGCGCCCTCCGCGGCCTCGCTGATTTCTACCGTGCACGTCGACTTGCACGGCTCGGCCGTCGACGTATCGACCATCGTCGACGTCGCCTCGCCGACGCCACCCCTGGCGACGACCGCGAGCTTCGACCCACCCTGCCCCGGCAGCTGATATTGCCCCGAGCCGGTGAAGTCGGTGAGGTGCAGCGTGAGCCCTTCTTCAAGGCTGCCGACGCGCAGATCGAGGATCTCGTCCTTCGCCTTCACCACGCACTCGTCGACCCGGGTCCCCGCGAAGCTCGCCTTCCAGGTCTTGTCGCCGCTCCCCTTGCAGGAGAACGACCCGTCGATCTTCGTGCCCTCGGCCGGCGCGTTCGCGCCCTTCCCGCCGGGCGCGCAGCCGAGACCAAGAGCGAGGATCAGGACGAGTCGCACGCTGGCGAGTGTAACAAAGTCGTTCAGGGCTGAAACCGCCACAGGGCCGCGGCGACGGCGAGCACGACCAGGAGCGCGAAGAGGAGCGGCTTCCACGGCGACCCGCTGCTGCGTGGGGCGACGACGCGCGCGTGCGGAGCGGCCTCCTCCGAGGCGGGGCCCTCGAGGTGCTCGAAGACCTTCTGCAGGGCGGCGATCATGTCGCTGGCCGACTTGAAGCGGTCGTCGCGGTCGCGCGCCATCGCCTTCGCAAACCATGCGTCGAGCGCGCGGGGGAGCTCCGGGCGGTAGTGGCTCGGCGACGGGATCGGGCGCTTCTGGATGGCGTCGTCGATCTCCTGCAGCGTCTTGCCGGGGAACGCGCGCTTGCCGGTGAAGGCCTCGAACGCGACGGCGGCGAGCGAGAACAGATCGCTCCGCAGGTCGAGCTTCTGCCCCATCATCTGCTCGGGGCTCATGTAGTGCGGCGTGCCGACGATCATCCCCTGCTCGGTGAGCGCGGTGGCCGACTTGTCCATGCGCTTGGCGAACCCGAAGTCGAGCAGCTTCACCAGGTAGGTGTCGCCGCGCCTGGAGTGCGTGCGCACGAGGAACACGTTGGCCGGCTTCACGTCGCGGTGAATGATCTTCTGCTGGTGCACGTGCTCGAGCGCGTGCCCCACCTGCGTGACCACCGACACGACGTCCCGCGCCGGCAGCGGGCCGTTGGCGAGCTGCGCCTCGAGATCTTCTCCCGAGAGCAGCTCCATCACGAGGTAGGGCGCGCCCTGGTCGCTGATGCCGTAATCGAGCATCTGCACGACGTGGGGGCTCTGCACCTCGCGCGCCGATTGGGCCTCGCGGGCGAAGCGCGCCCGGGCCACGTCGTCGTCGACGAGGCCGCGCGACAGCAGCTTGAGCGCGACGTCGTGCCCGCGCCCCGAGTGATGCGCGACCCACACCTCGCCCATGCCCCCCTGGATGAGGGGACGGACCAGGACGAGCTCCTTGGAGATGCGATCGCCGGGTGCGGGCGCGGCCACGGCGACAGAGTAACGCTACGGACAGGCAGGCGTGAGGAACGCTTTGTCGACGAGATCTTCGTTCACCTTGCCGGCCTTGCCGAACTCCTTGCCGCCCCACGGGTCGTAGTTGAACACGCTCATCTCCGTCCAACCGTTGGCCGCGGTGATCAGCCCGGCCGCGGTGAGGTCTTTGACGAGCGGCTTGCCGGGCTCGCCGGCGTTGATCATCTTCGGCTCGGTGGGCGTGGGCGCGAGCGTGCAGTAGTTGGTGAAGAAGCAGGCGTTGTCGCACTTGCCGTCCTGCAGGTACGCGCCGTGCTTGTTCTTGCTGTAGTAGACGACCGGAAACGGCTTGCCGCTGCGGGTGCCCGTCTCGCACTTGTCGAGGCCGGCGCACGCGCCGCAGTTGGTGATCGCCTCGCACGCGGTGCCCTGATGGCTGATCGCGCGGACGGCGAGGATGCCCTCCGGCGCGGGCTTGCTCGGATCGATCGTGAGCCCGAACACCTCGTTGTCGCCCACGTGGCCCGACGCGCCGCAGTCCTTCTCGAACAGCGTGTCGACGATGAGGTGGAGCCTCGTCTTCGGCGCGTCGGGGTGCGGCGACAGGCGGAACACGATCGCCGCGCGCGCGCACCCATCGGTCGGGTCGAGCGAGAGGAACGGGAGGTAGTCGCGCGCGAGCTTGTCCTCGAGCGCGTCGTCGAGGCCGTCGCCGTCGAGGTCGACCATCGCGTCCGCGTCGGGAGCGGCCTCGGGCGGCGGCGCGCTGTCGATGCTCGCGCCGGTGTCCTCGATCGCACCGGTGTCCCCGACGGTGTCGTCGACCGCGGAATCGACCGCCGGCGGCGTCGTCGCCTCGCTGCTCCCACCGCCGCACGCCACGAGGAAAAAGGCCAGAACTACCGCGCGCATGACCCAAGCCTGCCATATATTTGCCGGTGCGCGGCAAATTCTTCAGCGGGTATAAGATGCCGGGCGCGAACGAGCATGGCGGCCGTCTCCATCCGACAAATCAAGAAGACCTACCCGGGGACCGGGCTGACGATCCTCAAGGGGATCGACCTCACCATCCCCGACGGGTCGCTGACGGTGCTCGTCGGCCCCTCTGGCTGCGGCAAGTCCACGCTGCTCCGCACCCTCGCGGGCCTCGAGAAGCCCGACTCCGGCGAGGTGCGCATCGGCGACCGCGACGTCACCACCCTCGAGCCGCGCGACCGCGACATCGCGATGGTCTTCCAGTCCTACGCGCTCTACCCGCACCTCACGGTCCGCGAGAACCTCGCGTTCGGGCTCAAGCTCCGCGGCACCCCGCAAGCAGACATCGACGCGCGCATCGCCGAGGTCGCGCCGCAGCTCAAGCTCGACGAGCTCCTCGAGCGCCTGCCCCGCGCGCTCTCCGGCGGTCAGCGCCAGCGCGTGGCGATGGGTCGGGCGATCGTGCGCCGGCCGTCGCTGTTCCTCTTCGACGAGCCCCTCTCCAACCTCGACGCCGCGCTCCGCGGAGAGGTCCGCGTCGAGATCCGCAGGCTCCACGAGAAGCTCGGGGCGACGATGGTCTACGTCACCCACGACCAGGTCGAGGCGATGACCCTCGCCGACCAGCTGGTGGTGCTCAACGGCGGCGTGATCGAGCAAGCCGGCCCGCCGCTCGAGGTCTACGGCAAGCCGAAGACGCGCTTCGTCGCCTCCTTCCTCGGCATGCCGCCGATGAACTTCATCGACGCCACCATCGAGGGTCGCGTCGCGCGCGCGCCGGGCCTCTCGGTGCAGCTCCCCAAGAGCTTCGACGTGCGCGACGTCACCATCGGCATCCGCCCGCAGGACGTACGCCCGAACGAAGAAGCCGCGCTCGATCTCCGCTTCGAGCTCGTCGAGGGGCTCGGCTTCGAGTCCCACGTCCACGGCCGCCTCGGCGACGACGGCGCGCCGTTCATCGCGCGCCTCGAGGGCGACGAGGGCCGGAAGATCCCCAAGTGGGGCAAGCTCGGCCTGTCGGTCTCCCCCACCGACGTCCACGTGTTCGACCGCGCGACCGGCAGGGCCCTGAGTTGAGGCACGCGCTCGCCCTCCTCGTGCTGCTCGTCACCTGGTTCTCCGCCGCGCGCGCCTCGGCGGGGCAGGTCGTGGTGTGGCACGCCTATCGCGAGGCCGAGGAGCGCGCGCTCGACAAGCTCCTCGACGAGTTCCGCGCGGCGCACCCCGGCGCCGTGGTGGAGTCGCTCGCCGTTCCATACGGTGCTTATGCATCGAAGCTCGAGGCCGCGATCCCCCACGGCCACGGGCCCGACGTGTTCATCGACGCGCACGAGCGCCTCGCCGACTTCCGCGACCGCGGGTTGGTCGCGCCGCTGCCGCTCTCGGTGATCGATCGCACGGCGTTCGACGAGAAGCTCCTCCCGCCGCTCGAGCTCGACGGCAAGCTCTACGCGCTCCCGATCGCGCTCAAGTGCCTCGGGCTCTACCTCCGCGGCGACGCCACCCCGGCGTCGCTCGATGCGCTGCCGTCGCTCGCCTACGAGGCGGCCAACGCGTACGCCCACGCGCCGCTGCTCCACGCCTTCGGCGGCAAGATGATCGAGGGCGATCGCTACGCCTTCGCCGACGGCCCCGCCGAGCAGTCGCTGTCGTGGGTGGCCGCGGCGGTGGCGAAGGGGAAGATCCCCGAGGAGGCGTCCGAGGCGCTGATCCTGCAAATGTTCTCGGCCGGCACGGTGAACGCCGCGATCAGCGGTCCGTGGTTCGCCGCCGATCTCCCGCGAGACCTCGCGTATCGCGTGGTGCCGATCCCGCCGGTCACCCCCGGCGGCAACAAGCCGCGCCCGTTCCTCACCATCGAGGGCGCGATGCTCGCGCCCAAGCCGCGCGATCCCGAGCTCGCAGGCGAGCTCCTCAAGTTCCTCGTCGCCCCCTCGTCGGCGATCGTCCGCGCGCGCGAGGGTCGACAGGTCGTCGCCACGCGCGCCGCGTGGACCGACGCCGCGGTCGCGAGCGATCCCTTCCTCCGCGGGTTCGCCGACGCCGCCGCCGAGGCCATCCCGATGCCCACCTCGGTCGCGATGCGCGCCGCGTGGGAGCCGACGACGCGCGCGATCCAGAAGGTGCTGCGGGGCGACGTCACGCCGCGCGCCGCGATGGCCGAGGCCGCGCGCCGCTACGCCGACGTCACCCGCCCGCTGCCGCCCCGCGCCGACCCGCGGTTCGCGCTGTTCCTGGTCGGCCTCATCGCCCTCTTCGGCGCGTTCGCCGCCGTGCGCGCCGCGCGCGATCCCCAGTTCGTTCGCGAGGTGAAGGGCTCGGTCTCGGCGTACGCGTACGTGACCCACGCGGTGATCGTGGTCACCCTGCTCGTCGGGGTGCCGTTGATCATCGGCGCGGCCACCTCCTTCTTCGCCGGCCGCTCCGGCGACCTGCACTACGTCGGCCTCGCCAACTACTGGGACATCCTCCGCGCGCGCGGGGGCCCGCTGCTCGCCTCCGGGTCGTTCTACGCGGTGCTCGCGGTCACCATCCTGTGGACGGTGTGCAACGTCGTGCTGCACCTGGTGATCGGCGTCGCGCTCGCGCTGCTCCTCTCGCGTCCCGCGCTGCGCCTGCGCGGCATCTACCGCGTGCTCCTGATCGTGCCGTGGGCGGTGCCCTCGTACGTGTCCGCGCTCGCGTGGAAGGGCATGTTCCATCGGCAGCTCGGCGCGGTGAACGCAGTGCTCCGCGCGATCGGCGTCGAGCCGGTCGCGTGGTTCTCCAAGTTCGCCACGGCGTTCGCGGCCAACGTCGCGACCAACGTGTGGCTCGGCTTCCCGTTCATGATGGTGGTGACGCTCGGCGCGCTCGCCGCCGTCCCCCGCGAGGTGCTCGAGGCCGCCGAGGTCGACGGCGCGACCAAGTGGCAGCGGTTCTGGCTCGTCACCTTCCCGCTCCTCCGCCCCACCCTCGCCCCGGCGGTCGTGCTCGGCGCGGTGTGGACGTTCAACATGTTCAACGTCGTCTTCCTCGTGAGCGGCGGCGAGCCCGACGGGCGCACCGAGATCCTCGTGAGCGAGGCGTATCGCTGGGCGTTCAACCGGCAGGCGCAGTACGGCTACGCGAGCGCGTACGCGGTGCTCATCTTCCTCCTGCTCGTGCTCGCGACGCGCCTGCTCCGCGCGCAGAAGGCGGCCGCATGACGGTGAAAGCGAGCGCGAACGCCATCGACGAGACCGGCGGGCGGCGCACCTTCCTCGGCGAGGCGCTCGTCCACCTCGCGTTGATCGTCGCGACGATCGCCGCGCTCTACCCGGTGCTGTGGGTCATCTCGCTCGCGTTCTCCCGCGCGAGCGATCCGAGCGCGCACGTGCTTCCGGTGCCGCGGGGGCTCTCACTCGAACACTTCCGCGCCGTCACCGAGACACACGACGCAGCCGGCCGCTGGCTGTTCGGGCGCCAGCTCGCGAACTCGCTCGTGGTGTCGATCGCGACCGCCGCGGTGGGCATCGCGATCGCCACGCCGGCCGCCTACGCGCTCGCGCGCTTCCGCTTCGTCGGCAAGGAGCGCGGCGTGTGGCTCCTGATGGCGACGCAGATGTTCCCCGGGGTGGCCACGCTCGTGCCGCTGTACCTCATCCTGCAGGGGCTCCACCTGCTCGACTCGAAGGCCGGCCTCGTCCTCGTTTACGCGACGACGTCGGTGCCGTTCTGCGTGATGCAGCTCCGCTCGGCGTTCGAGTCGATCCCGGTCGATCTCGAGGAGGCCGCGATGGTCGACGGCGCCAGCCGATTTCAGGCGTTCCGCATGGTGGCCCTCCCCGCCGCGCGCCCGGCGATCGCGGTCACCGCGCTGTTCGCGTTCATGAGCGCGTGGAACGAGTTCATCCTGGCGGCCACGCTGCTCTCGCGGCAGGAGGCGTTCACCCTGCCGGTCGCGCTCCAGCGCTACGTGGGCGAGCACGGCGCCGCGTGGGGTCACTTCGCCGCGGGGGCGATCATCGTGTCGATCCCGGTGATGGCGCTCTTCTACGTCGCTCAACGCCACATCGTCTCCGGCCTCACCTCCGGCGGCGTGAAGGGCTGAGGCTCAGGCGCCCTCGCTCAGGCTCCGGCGGACCTCGTCCGGGTCGAGCGAGAGCGAGCCGACGCGGAGCGGGAGCTCGAGGGCGAGCGTCGCGCCGAAGAGAGCGAACGCGGACGAGAGCGCGAGCCACGGCATCTGCGCGTACATCGGCGGGTTGAGGTACGGCAGCGTCAGCCACAGCACGCCGAAGAGCACGAGTCCGAACCCAACGCCCTCGGCGATGAGCAGGCGAAAGCGCGGCTCGCGGCGCCGCAGCCAGGTGAAGAGAGTCCCGGCCAGCGAGGCCGCCACCAGCGTGACGAGCACGCCGAGCAGCGTCGCGCCGAGCGCGTTCTCGTGCTCGAACGCGTCGCGTCCCATCAGCGCTGCCGCGACCAGCCGCGCGGGCCACGTGAGGCCGTCCCCGCGGAGCAGGAAGAACAACCCGAGCGGCACCATCCCCACGACGGCTCCGGCGAGACCGGAGAGCACGCCGCAAACGAGGATCGGCGTCGTCGAGTCGTCGAGCGAGGGCTGCGGAGGGGCTACGCGCTGCATGACGAGGAGCAATCGGCCTGCAGCGGCCATGCCCGCGCGCGCTGTGCAGAGCGGCTACTTTCCGCCGAGCTTGGGCTTGAGGATCGTCACTCCGGCGTCGGTCGGGGCGGGCTTGGCCGCGTCGACGACGGCGGGGGCCGCGTCCGGTTTCGCCACCGCCGCGTCCGTCTTGAGCGCTCCCGCATCCCCGAGCTTGATGCCCGCGTCGGCGGCCTTCGCGGTGACCGCCGCGGTGGGGCTCGTGGTGCTCGCGGGCTTGCTGGGATCGCTGGGCGGGGGCGTCGGCGGCTCCTCTTCCTCGGCGGCCGGCTTCTTCTTGTCCTTGTCCTCGTCGGACGACTCCTCGTCGTCGGCCGACTTCTTCTTCTTCTTCTTGTCCTTGTCCTTGTCCTCGTCGGACGACTCCTCGTCGTCGGCGGACTTCTTCTTCTTCTTGTCCTTGTCCTCATCCTCGCTCTTGTCCGACTTCTTCGATTCGTTGTCGGACTCGGCCGACTCCTCTTTCTTGCAGCCGAACGAGGCGACCGGAACGACGAGGGCGAGCGGGATCGCGACCGACAGCAGCGAGGTCAGCAGCGAGGTGAGGTGGGCGCGGATACGCATGGGGGCCCGATTATCAGAGTTCGAGCGGCGCCGCGATCGGCTCCGCAGTATTCTCCCCGCATGCGGCTTGGTCCTGCCCTTCTCCTCGCGCTGGTCGCCGGGTGCGCCGGCGAGGCGCCGACCGACTCCGATCCCGTCCGCGCCGACGCCAAGAGCGACACCTCGGGGGACGACACCGGCGAACCGGACACCGGCACCGTGGAGAACGACACCGGCGCACCGGCCGACTCCGGCGCCGCCGAGACGGCGAACGACGCGAGCGAGGACACCCGGCCCGTGTGCACCGGCTCGGAGGCAGAGCCGAATAACAGCCTCCCGAGCGCGGTGCCCCTCAAGGAGATCGACGACTGCGACGGCAGCGGCGGCACCTTCAAGGGCGTGATCGCCGGCGGCAGCGATCCGGACTTCTTCCACTACAAGGGCAACGACAGCTTCGGCTGCGTCGTCGACGCGAGCGCGTCGACCAAAACGAGCGGCGTGCGGCTGTGCGTGTTCGTGAGCTGCGGCTCGGGCACCACCGAGCTCAAGAGCTGCAAAAAGGGCACGAAGGAGACGTCGCCGGGCGGCGTGCTCGGCTGCTGCAGCAACGGGCCGGGCGAGGTCCAGGTCGAGCACGGATGTCCCCTCGTCGGCACGAGCGACAGCGCCGACGTGTACATGCGCGTGGACGCGCCGGGCAGCGGCTCGATGTGCACGCCCTACGAAGTCTCCTATCACTTCTGACCCGCGACGAGCCGCCACGGGCGTTCATCTCACGCGGATGTCGCCGATCGTCGTGCTGGCAATGCCGGAGGCCGAGACGCTCCGCGACGAGCTCTCGTCTCTCGGGGTCGACACGCTCGTGGCCGGCGCGCCCGCCGAGGTCGCCGACGTGTGCGAGCGGAGCGGAGAGTTCGTCGCCGCGGCGGTGATCGCGATCGGCGACGCGTGCACCCTCCAGGCGGTCGTGCAGCTGCGCGAGGCCGAGACCACCTGTGCGATGCCCGTGATCACGCTGCTCCGCGAGCACGACCGCGCGCAGGTGCTCCGCGCCTACGGCGCCGGCGCCACCGACGTCCTCACCGGTCCGCTCGATCGCGAGCTGCTCCGCGTGAAGCTCGCGGCCCTCAGCGATCTGTGGGAGCAGCGGCGCGCGCTCGTCGCCGAGTCGCTCGGGCCTACCGTGCCAGAGCTCCGCGAATCGCTCATGGACGCGTCGGCGGAGGTCGCCCTCACGCGCGCGACGCTCACCGACGCTCGCGCGCGGCAGACGCTCAACGGCCTCGAGCAGCACCTCCGGCGCCTGTCCTGGGTGGTCGGCCGCATGCCGACCCGGCATCGCGAGTGAAGGACTACTCGGGCGGGCGGGCGTTGCTGCACACCCCGTCCTTGTTGCAGTTGGCCTTGCACCACGCGTCGCCGGCCGGGTCGACGCTGGCGGCGGGCGCGCCGGTGGGGAACGTCTCGAACGACATCTTGGTGAAGTCGAACATGTCGAGCAGCGGCCAGGCGTTGGCGTCGCGCTTCGTCATCGCGCCGAGGTTGAAGCGGTTCTCGATGAAGCGCGTGAGGCTCGTGTGGTCGGCGACGGTGTGGCTCACGTAGCCCTTCTTCGTCCACGGCGAGACCGCGAACAGCGGGACGCGGAACCCGAGCCGGTCGAACTTGTAGTCCGGCGGACGATCGCCGTCCGGCTCGCATGCCTCCGGCGGAGGCACGTGGTCGTAGAAGCCGCCGTGCTCGTCGTAGGTGATGAAGAGGACCGACTTCTTCCACACCGCGGGGTTGGCGGTGAGCTGGTCGATCACGGTTTTGACGAAGCGCTGCCCCTTCTGCACGTTGGCCGGGGGGTGCTCGTCGTCCTGCGCGCCAGAGGCGCCGCCGGAGAAGTTGGGATCGATGAGCACGAGATCGGCGAGCTTGTCGTTCTTCACGTCGTCGTCGAAGTTGGCGAACGAGGTGCCCGCGTACGCGAGCGAGCTGCCGAAGGTGAGGCCGAAGGAGACCGTACCGTTGCGGTAGATCTTCCAGGTCTTGCCGGCCTCCTCCAGGAGGTTCGTGATCTTCGGCTTGCCGAGCGGCGGCGTGTCCGGCGTGTGCGTGCGCCCCCAGGACGTGCCGCCCCAGAAGTAGAAGCGGTTGGGCCAGGTGGGGCCGAGCAGCGAGCAGAAGTAGCGATCGCTGATCGAGAACGTCTTGGCGAGCCAGTAGTAGTAGGGGATGTCGTCCTGGTCGTAGTACCCCATCGCGCGCTCGCCCGCGGGGTTCGACGTCGTGACGAAGCCGTCCATCAGGCCGTCGTCGTACTGGAGGTGGACCGGGCCCCAGTTGTGCGCGCAGTCGGTGATGCACATGCGCGTCTCGTGGAAGACCTTCACCGGCTTGCCGCCCGCCGGATCGGGGTTGGTCTCGTCGCCCTTCATCACGTCGACGTCGGTCACGCCGACGGCGGGCAGCTTCGACAGGTAGTGATCGAAGCTGCGGTTCTCGAGCATGAGCACGATGACGTGCTTGAAGGGCAGATCGTCGCCGCGCGGCACCATCGGGCCGATGGAATCGGTGGTCTTCGAGCCGGGCCCGAACAAGCACGACTTTCGCTTGGCCTCGCCGAGATCGTAGGCCGGCTTCACCGGCGCGGTGTCGGTCGCGACGTCGCCGGTGGGCTGCTCGGAGTCGGCGACGGGCGCGTCGGTGTTGCTGTCGGACTCGCCGTCGATCGCCGCGTCGGCGCCGGGCTCGACGCCCGTCTCCTCGGCCGACCCACCACAGGCCACGAGCGATACCGCGAGGGCGAACAGGGTTCCGCGCATGGGGACCCAGCCTAACGCAAGAAGCTCTACGGGGCCGCTGCCTGCACCGGGGATGGGATGATGCGCACCTTCGCCTTCTCCTGCGCATAGTTGTCGGCAAATCGGACGAGCGCCTCGGTCTCGGTCAGCACGCGCTTGGCGAGCGCCTTGGCGCCGACGGCCGCGGCCGCGTCCTGCGCGGTCTTGTGCGAGCGCCCGGCCCCGATCATCCACTCGACGCCCTTCACGTGCACCGGCTCGACCGTGGTGAACAGGATCGTCCCGGTCCGCACGTCGAGCAGGTCGGCCTGCACCACGCCGTGGCTCTCGACGGTGACGCCGGGGGCGAGGAACATCCCGACCACCGTCGGATACGTCCAAGCCCAGCCGTTGAGGTGGGTCGCGTCGTCGAAGCGCTGCGAGAACAGCAGCAGGTAGCGGACCCGATAGCGCGCCGCGATCACCCGCAGCCCCTCGAGCCCGCCGACGTTGGGGAGGTCGGTGGAGACGTCGCTGATCTGCGAGTACCACTTCGAGCCGGTGATCCCGGCCGCGAAGTCCCGCGCGGCGAGGTGGCGCGTGGTGATCGAGACCGACGCCTTCGGGTTGTACGGCTCGGCGAGCGGGACCACCCCGACCCGCGCCGGCAGCTGCAGATCGATCGCCGTCGAGAGGATCGTCTGCAGCTCGCCCTCACTGAGCGAGCCGCTCGGATCCTTGCTGTAGAGCGAGTGCGCGAGGACGGGCACCGGGGCGGCCGCGGCGCTGGGCGCGTGGATCGGCGCGGCGGCTTGCGCGCCGCAGCCAAGCAGGGAGAGCGACAGAAGAAGAGAAGCTCGGGTGGTCATGAACGAGCAACGGGCGAGCCCCGCTCGCCCTTACATCGCGTCGGCGCCGCTCGTGAACATGCAGCACGCGAGGCAGAGCGTGCTGTAGCAGGCGCCCGTGGAGGGGCAGCAGAGCTGACCGGCGCCGCACACGACGCCGCTGCATTTGTCTCCCGAGCTCGTGTCGGTCGTCGTCGTGGTGTCGGGCGCGGTCGCCGTGTCGGTCGTCGTGGTGTCGGGCGCGGTCGCCGTGTCGGTCGTCGTGGTGTCGGCGGTCGTGGTGGTGTCGGCGGTCGTCGTGGTGTCGGGCACCGTCGCGGTGTCGGGCTTGGTGCCGGTGTCCTTGGTGCCGGTGTCCTTGGTGCCGGTGTCGACGATCGCGCTGTCGAGCGCCCCGCTGTCGATGCCGACGCTGCCGGTGTCCTCCGGCAACGAGGTGTCGGTGAGCTCGCCGGTGTCCTCGGGCTGCTCGCTGTCGCGTTCGATCCGCGTGTCGTCACCCGCGGCGGCGTCCACGTTGCCGATCTCGAACGCGTCGCTGCTGCACCCGACCGCGAAGAGGGTCAGGCCCACAGCGAAGTTGACCAGGCGCATACGGCAAGCATCGCGCAACCGTACGAACGCGCAAGTCAGCGCTCGAACACCCGCAGCGCGTTGCCGGAGAAGAGCTTGCGGCGTGTGGCTTCGTCGAAGGGGCGGGCGACGAGGCGCGCGAGCTCGCGGTCCCACGCGTACGGGAGATTCGGGAAGTCTGTGCCGTAGAGGATGCGGTCTCCGTTCCGCGTGAGCATCTCGGCCGGCGCGTCGGCGCCGAAGAACCCGGCGACCGCCATGGTGGTGTCGAGAAAGAGGTGCTCGTGCTTGGCGAGGAGCGCCTCGTACTCGACGAACTCGTCGGCGCCGAGGTGGGGCACGACCATCGTCAGCCGAGGGAAGCGCTCGAGCACGCGATCGATCTGATCGGCGCCGCACAGAGCGCGGGTGTCGACGCCGTACGCGGGCGAGGCGGGCTCGCGCCCGGAGTGAATCACGATCGGTTTGCCTGCGTCCTGACAGAGCGCGTACACCTCGTCGAGGCGCGGATCGTCGGCGGCCATCTTCTGCACGTGGCAGTGCAGCTTGATGCCGGCGAGGTCGCGGAGCGCGTCGCGGACGATCGCCGCGGCGTCGGGCTCGCCGGGGAACACGGTGCCGAGCGGGATCACCCGATCGCGGTGCGCGCTTGCGACCTCGCGCACGAAGTCGTTGAGGAAGCGCGCGATCCCCGGTTTGTGCGCGTAGTGCAGGGCGACGAACCGCGCGACGCCGCGCGCCGCGAGGAACTCGACGACCTCCTCCGCGCTCAACCGATAGCGGACGCGCCACGCGTGCTCGTCGAACCACCGCCAGATCGCGGCGAGCACGCCCGCGGGGAACAGATGGACGTGCGCGTCGATGACCGGGCCGCCCGTGAGGTGCGCCTCGGGGACGTAGGCCCCCTCGACGTCGTCGATCGTCGCGATGGGCTCGCCTCGCGCCATCGAGTGCGCGCAGAAACCGGGATGGTCGCTCAAGGGCCCAGCAGTCTATTCTGCGCCGGTGAGAGTCAGAAAGAGGACGGTCACGCCGCGCGCCTGGCTCGTCCTCGTGGTGGCCGCGCTCTCCCTCCTCGAGGGGTGCATGTGCCGCAAGAAGTCCGACGAGGACAAGCTCAAGGCGGCGATCGACGCGACCCCCGTCCACCTGTGGCTGTCGGCGAAGATCGCCATGCACCCCGACGAGGGCAGCGCCGAGACGCGTGACGCACGCAAGGCGATCCAAACGTTGATCCGCGCGGCGCAGAAGCAGGACGTCGGCGAGGCCGAGATCTCCCCGAAGGACGCTGCGTCGATGGCCGTCGCGCTGTGGCAGCTGCGCTCGATGGGCAAGGACGCGTTCAAGAAGAACAAACGCGACGTGCCCAAGCCGGTCCTCGCCGCGACGCTCGATCCCTCGCTCGGGCTCGAGAAGATCCTCGACGCCAACATGGAGCACGGGCTGTTCCTCATCGGCCTCACCATCGCCAAGGTGCACCCCAAGCTCGCGGTGCCGGTGCCGCCCGAGGTCCTGCTCTACGAGGCGTGGTGGGCCGACGCGTCGGACCTCACGCTCAACACGTTCGCGCCGATCGTGCGCGGCTTCAAAGCGTACGTGTACGGAACCTCCGAGCTGTGCGACCTCGCCGACAAGGAGAGCTCGGCGATCCCCACCGACGGCGCGCTCTTCTCGGCGGCGTCGCTCTCGAAGGATCTCGAGAAGCTCACCGGCGAGAAGATGAAGCTCACCGAGGACCAGTCCGACCACAGCGGCGCGGCGATCGCGGCGCTGGCCAACGGGGCGACCGCCCTCTGCTACCTCAAGCGAGACGAGCCCGAGAAGGCGAACCCCGCGCTCAAGCGCATGCTCGACGCCGCCGACCGCCTCGGCATCGAGGACCGCGCGACGATCTTCCTCCGCGGCTACGTCGAGTGCGCCGAGGGCGACGCCAAGGTCGGCGAGAAGAACCTCAAGAAGATCGTCAACGACAAGGCCGCGCCCGAGCGGCTGCGCAACGCCGCCGAGATCCTCCTCACCCGCTGCGGGCAAAAGGGCCCCATGGCGAAGTCGCTCGATCGCGTCGCGCTCGCGGCGGCGATCTCGATGATCGCGCTCCACCACCTCGAGCAGGCCGGCGTCGTCGACGCGATCGCCACGAGCAAGCTCGCCCGCGCGATCGTCGGCTTCACCGCGGTCGTGGGCGGTGCGCTCGACAAGGCCAAGGCCTCGATCCCCGACTACGATGGCGCGAAAGAGACCGTGAAGGGGTTCTTCGGACAATGAAGCTCGCATGGGTCGCGTTGACGTTGGTCGCGTGCGCGTCGGAGCCGCCGCCGAAGCCGGTGGCCGCGCCCGCGCCCGCCGGGCCGCGCTGCTCCCCGGAGGCCGACGACATGCCGAAGGACGCGAAGCCGAGGATGGCGTCCATGCAGGGGGCGGTGCGCAAGTGCTATCAGCTCGGCACGGGCGCGGGCGACAGCGACGTCAAGGTGGAGGTCACCGTCCGCGAATCGGGCGAGGTGCGTGACGTGCGCGTGCTCGGGGTAGCGCCCCATCCGTCCGCCGCCGAGTGCCTCAAGAAGACGCTGCAGTCCGCGAAGTTCGCCAAGTTCTGCGGCTCCGACATCGCCATTCGCTGGACCTACGCGCTCCGGTGAGCCACAGGCGCGCACCCCGGCCCCCTGGCCGCGCCCTGACTGCTCCGGCAGACTGTCGAAGGATTTGATGTCGGTCTTCAAGAACGCCGAGGCGCCCGCGCGCACTGCCGCCCAGCGCGCGCTGTTCCGGATCCTCGAGACCACAATCCCCGATCGCGCGCTCGCGGAGCGCGCCGTCCGGGGTGCGCTGATGGACGCGCACCTCGACGATGTCCCCGAGGCGTTCGACGAGCTCCTCCCGTTCGTGACCGTCTATCTCTCTCTCCATCTCGACGACCCGGAGCGCCCGTGGCTCGTCACCTCGGTGATCGAGGACCTCGAGGCCGAGGCCGAGATCGCGCGGCTCGGCGACAGCAGCTCGGCGCGGATGGCGGTCGCCACCCGGATCCCCGACCGGCTCCCGACGATCCCCGCGCCCGCCGACGACGAGGAGCTCACCTCGGTCGAGATCGAGATCGCGCCCGTGGTGCCCAGAGCTCCCTCTGTCCCCAGGATCCCGCTCCGCGCGACCCGTCCCTCGGTGCTCGTGATCGACGGCGACCGCTTCAAGCGGTCGGCGCTCGCACGCGCCCTGGTCCAGGGTCGCTGCGACGTCACGGTGCTCGACGGGGGAGACGAGGCCCTGCGCGCGCTCACGTCGGCCGATCCCATCGACGTCGTGGTGCTCGACGTCGACGATAGCGGCTCGGAGCTCCTTCTCCAGACGCTCGTCACGGCGCGGCCCGACACGCCCGTCCTCGCGTGGACGAACGCTCCGGCCGCGGTCGCGGAGCACGTCGCGCGCGTCGCCGGCGTGCGCGCGTGCGCGGTGGTCCCCCGCGGCGCGCTCAACGCCGAGCTGCACGAGACGCTCACCAGGTTGTTGGGCGACTAGGGCCTAGTTGATCGTCGGGCAGCCGTAGCTGACCGTGATGACCTTCGCGCCCTTGGACTTCACCTGCTCGCAGGTGGCGCCCTTGATCGTGATCGTGGGCGGGTCGGTCGAGCTGTCGTACTCCCAGCCGTCGGCGCCGCCGCGGGGGATCACCTTCTCGTCGACGTACACGTTGATCTTGCTCGGGTCTGGCGCGGCGCCCTCGAGGACGATGCGGCACGACGTGATCAGGTCCCCGGTGATCGTCGAGAACACCGAGGTGAGGCCGGCGACGCCACCCTCGGCGCTGACCGAGTAGTACTTGCTCCCGCCGCTGGTGCTCATCATGCCGCCGTGCTCGGCGAACCGATCGAGGTAGCTCTTGTAGGACTCGCTGCCGGGGATGCCGATGACGAACGTCTTCACGCCCGCGGCCCGGAGCGCGTCGATCGCCGCGATCACGCCCTTGTCGTCGAGGCAGGAGATCTTGCTCCGCGAGGGATCGCAGCAGTTGCCGCCGGTGTCGCAGCTGCCGTCGATGTTGGTGGTGCACAGCTCGGCGCCGCAGGTGATCGACGTATCGCAGTTGGGGCCGCCGTCGGTCGCAAGGACGACGAACTTGTCGCCCTTGAGATCCTTGCCGGCGCCCGCGGTGTAGTAGTCGAGCGCCGCGGCGAGGGCCTTCGCGGTCGGGGTCGCGCCGGCGGGCGTCGCGCCGTTCACGGCTTCGAGGATCTTGTCGATGCTGTCGGCCGCGACCGGCACCGTGACGGCCGCGCCGCCCGAGGGGACCGCGCAGGCGTCGCCGCCGCCGCTCGTGTCGTTCGGGTACATGGCGAGGCCGAGCGACATCTTCCCCTTCAGCGGGGTGAGCGCGTCGCGGAGCGCGATCTTCACCGCGTCCCACTTCTTGACGGCGAAGCCGTCGGGCTTCTGCAGCATGCTGCCGGACTTATCGAGCAGAAGCAGCAGGTTCGCGTCGCGCGCGGACGCCTTCATCATCGTGCCGCCGCAGGCGCCGTCGACCATCCCGGGGCCGGCGTCGGGGTTCGAATCGGTGACGGCGGCCTCGAGGCCCCCGCCGGGCTCGGTGGGGCCGCCGTCGACGGTCGCTGCCGGGTCGAGCGTCGGGGTCGTGTTGTCCTTGCTTCCACAGCCAACAACAGCGAGCGCGACCATCAGGGCCGCGCAACCGAACGCGACATCAATACGTTTCATGGCGAAGATCCTCCGAGTGAATCGGGGCAGATGTTTGCGTGCAGCCCCCCTGAACGGGCGGCTCGGGCTGTCGGATGCTCGCGCCGGATGCGATCGCGCTGAGCCCGGCTACGCGGCGCGAACGTTTTTCTCTGCGGAGAACTGGTCCGAGCGAGGCGGACCGTGGCAGAGCCCCGGGGCCATGGCCGCAACCAAGAAGCCGCGTCGCGCTCGCGCTGCCCCCCGGGCAACCGACTCAGCCCCCGCGTCGGACGACCGCCGCAGCGACGAGCGTCGCGCGACGCCGCTCGACCGCCGCGCGTTCTGGCGCCCTACGCCCGACCGCCGCCGCGAGGCCACCGAGCAGGGGCGACGCGCGACCGACGCCGTGGAACGCGATGCGCCGGTCGCCAAGTAGGCGCCGCCGACGGTAATTCTCGCATAGCAAGAAGCGAGCCCTTACCGGCGACGGGTTGACGATCCCACCTACGTGTTGTACCCGTCCGCGGCCCAGCCGCGTCGCGCCCGGAGATCTTCTCGCGGTACGCGTCACAAGGCGCGCCCCGAGAGAAATGCTCGATCTCAACGTTATTTGGCCGCTCGTCGCTCGCGGAGCCGAGCGCTTCGAGGTGATGAGCGCGCTCGCCCAGGTCGCTCCCGTTGCCGGTGGCGGCGGCGGAGCCCCCGCGCCGGCGGCGCCCGCCGGCGGCGGC
>JALHOE010000110.1 GCA_022843175.1 Deltaproteobacteria bacterium | reverse complement strand
CCGATCGCCCGCGGTCGCGCGCCGGACCGCCGCGTCCTCGAGACCACGCGCGAGGTTTGGGTCGTCGACGCCGGCGGCGTTGCGTGCGGCGGCGACCAGCGCGGGCACGTCGCCGTTCGACTGCGAGCCGAGGCGCTCGAGCGCCTCGAGGACGTCATTCGGGAGCGGCATCGACGGGGCGTACGCTATCACAGTGCGCGCGCGCGAAAGGGCGCGAGCGCGAGCGCGCCCCAACCCAACATGAACGAGAGACCGCCGATCGGGGCGACCGCGCCGAACGCGCGCGGGCTGCCGAGCGCGAGGGCGTAGAGGCTGCCGCAGAACAGCACGAGCCCGACCACGAAGGCGACGCCAGCGATGCGCGGCAGGCGCCCCGGGAACCTCTCGCTGGCGAACGCGACGATGATCAGTGCGAGGCCGTGCCAGGTCTGATAGCGCGCCGCGGTCTGGAACGAGTTGAGCGCCTTCGCGGTGAGCCGCGGTTCGAGCGCGTGCGCACCAAACGCACCGATCGCGACCGACAACAGCACGACGACGGCACCGAGGGTGAAGAAGCGGCGTTCCATCAGTCCGCGAACGGTAGCCCGAGACCCTCCGCGAGGCGCGCGCGCGACCACTCGGCGAGCGCGTCGGCCGGAAGATCGCGGCCGTCTCCGTCGATCGCGCCGGGAAATGTGCGGGCCCAGGGCACATTGCGGCGGAGCAGCCACGCGTCGGCGATCGCCCGCACCAGGGCCTCCTCGTCGACGATCCCGCGCCGCGGGTAGAACCGGCGATACCCCGGCGCCCCGTAGCCCGCCCGATACGCGTGGCCGTCGTGCCGCGCGATCCCGATCAGCGCGTGACCGAGCTCGTGCACGAGCGCGTGCGCGCGGCCGGCGAGCGTCGTGCCGTTGGTGCCGACGAGACGCACGCGCGCGACGCCGTCCCCGCCCATTTCGCAGTGGTTGAGCCCGGAGATCGGCGCGCGATCGATCCGCACGCGCGACGGCGGCAGGAATCGGATCAGATCTCCGACCACGTCGGCCATCGCGCGGTGCTCGAACAGCGTGAGCGGCCGGAACGAGGCGCGCCCCGAGAGGTCGAGCACGTCCTCGCGATCGAGGAGGGCGTCGAGCAGCACCGGCGCCGCCGCGGCGGGGATGTCGTGGAGGCGCGCGAGAAGGTCCTCGCGGTCGATGGATGGGTCGTGCGCGCTGTCGAGCGCGTCCGTATCGCCCACCGCGCCGAACGCAACCGAGCCCGGCAGGAAGCCCTCGGCCGCCACGATCGCCGTGGAAGCGAGGCGATCCTGCAGGGTGATCGCGAGCGGCGCCGCGGCGGGGACGAGGAGCATCCGCCCCCACATTCCCATTTCTTGCCACTTCTTGTCAGATCCAACGCGATGCGTACCGCACTTCTCGCGCTCCTCCTCCTCGGCTGCGGCGGCGGCGGCAAGCCCGCCGAGACCGCGAAGACGCCCGAGACCACCGAGATCACCGCCACCAAGACCGACGCCGCCGAGCACAAGGAGCCGCCGAAGGTCGCGACCAAGTACCCCGACCCGTTCCTCGAGCCCGACTGCGCGAACCCGCAGCCCGAGGGCCACCTGCCCGACGCGAAGAAGGCGATCGCCGAGGTGCGCAAGAAGCACTGGCAGGACCTCGAGAAGTGCGCCGAGGAGGCGCCTCCCGGCGAGAACGTGAGCGGCGAGATCCGCACCACCTTTCGGCTCGATCCCGACGGCGTGCCCCGCTGCGTCGAGGCGCCCGGCGCGCCGCCGTCGATGCACGGCGTCGTCAACTGCGTCGTCGCGATGTATCGCAACTTCCGCTTCCCCAAGCCCAAGGGCGGCAGCGTGCGCGTGACCGACGGCATCCACCTGCACGTCGAGCACGACGAGGAGTAGTTGGACGCCGTCTGCCTCGGCTGCGGTGCGCGCGTCGGCGAGGAGCCGTGCGCGTGCGAGCGGCTGTCCTCTCCGTATCGCGAGGTCGTGCCGGTGCTCCGCGCGCACGGCAACTGCCCGCGCTGCTCCCACGACCTGCTCGAGGAGGACTACGCCGACACGCCGCTCGACGAGTGCACCCAGTGCGGCGGCATCTTCGTCGACGGTTGGATCCTCGATCGGCTGTCGGCGGCGCGCGAGTCGCGGATCTCGCTCTCGCTGTCGCTCCCGGATCGGAAGCTCCATCGCGAGACCGCGGTCCGCTACCTGCGTTGTCCGCGCTGCGGGCAGCAGATGAACCGCAAGATCTTCGGACGCTCGAGCGGCATCGTGGTCGACGTCTGCAAGGACCACGGCATGTGGTTCGACGCCGGCGAGCTCGCCGCCGTCATCGAGTTCATCGAGAGCGGCGGCCTCGAGCGGGCCAAGCGCCGCGCCGAGGAGGAGCGCGCCGAGGAAGCGCGCCGCCAACGCACGCAGCGCGCGACGGCGCTCAGCGGCCCGCTCAGCGCGGACACGCGCGCCGACCTGGCGGCCGAGATCGTGAAGGCGCTCGTGGAGTGGTGGCGCTGATCAGGCGTGGTCTTCCTCGACGAGCTCCACCAGCACGCCGCCCGTCGCTCGCGGGTGGATGAACGCGACCTTGTGACCGCGCGCGCCCTTTCGTGGCGTCTCGTCGATGAGCTGCACGCCGATGCCCTTGAGAAACGCGAGCGCCGACTCGATGCCCTCGACCTCGATCGCGATGTGATGGATGCCGGGGCCGCGCTTCTCGAGGTACTTCTGCAGGCCCTCGTTGCCCTTCGGCGAGATGAGCTCGACGTTCGAGTCGCCGATCGGCAGGAGCACCGCCTCGGTCTTCTGCGACTCGACGACCTCGCGCACGGTGGCCTCGAGGCCGAACGCCGCGCGCCACTTGGCGAGCGCCTCGTCGACGTCGGCGACAGCGATGGCGACGTGGTCGATCTTCTTGATTTTTAGCATCGGGCGGCCTTTCGCACGGCCCTCCTTTCCCATCCCATGCAGGGATCTGCAACTCCGGCGCCGAAATCGGCTATTTCTCCGGCCGAATCGATGTCCAATCCTCGCTCCCCCACGCAGGGCCGCCCCGCGCGTTATCAGCGTCGCTACCTGATCGACCCGCGGTTCCAGCTCAAGTACACCGGGCTGCTCATCGGCGTGGTGCTCGCCGTGATCCTCGTGCTCGGCTCGATGATCTGGCGGACTGCCTCGGTCGCCAACGAGCAGGCGACGCACGCCGCCGAGCAGGCCGAGCGCGCCCTCAAGGAGGCCAACGTCAGCGCCAAGCTGCTCAAAATGAGCGCGTCCGGCTACGACGATCCAAACCTCGCCAAGTCGCTCGAGGACGACCTGGCCGCGGTCGACATCGAGCACAAGAAGAACATCGCCGAGGTGCAGCAGCAGCGCGCCGAGGTCGGCCGTCAGCAGAAGCGGATGACGCTGATCCTCGGGATCGGCTCGGTCTCGCTGGTGCTCGTGCTCCTGCTCCTCGGCGTGTTCATCACCCATCGCATCGTCGGCCCGGTCTATCGGATCAAGCGCCTGCTCCGGCAGGTCGGCACCGCGCGCTTCTCGGTCAAGCAGCGCCTCCGCAAGGGCGACGAGCTCGAGGACCTGTTCGAGACCTTCGTGCAGATGACCCACTCGCTCGAGTCGCTGCAGGCCGGCCGCCGCGCGACGCTCGAGGCGACGATCGAGAAGGCCGAGCGCGCCAACGTCCCCGCCGACGTGATGCAGGGGCTCCGGGCGCTGCACGCGCAGCTCTCCCTCGGCCTCGCCTCGATGCGCAAGGGAGCGAGCTCGTGAGCGCGGTGCCGCGCGTCGTGACCGAAGCGGTCGAGGTGCTGTGCGCCCGCTTCGAGGCCGGCGACTACAACCCGACGCCGCTGATCGACATCGGGGCGCTGGTGGCCAACGCCGACGGCGTCATCGACGAGCAGGAGATCGACACGCTCCGTCGCATCCTCGAGCCCATGCTCGGCGCCGAGCTCGACGCGCAGATCGTCCGCTTCCTCATCGACGCGAGCGTGCGGGTGATCCAGGCCGAGGGCGTCGACCCGAAGATCCGGCTCGTCGCCGAGATCCTCCTCGACTGCGACGCGGTCGAGCCCGCGCTGATCGTGGCCGTCGGGGTCGCGTTCTCCAGCGAGGGCTTCTCCGACGCCGAGCGCGCGATCGTCGAGAAGCTCGCCGCGGCGACCGACTACCCGAGCGACAAGCTGCGGGCGCTCATCGAGCGCGCGCGAGAGAGCTACGAGGGAATCCCGCCCCAGTCGCAGCGCCGCAAGGCGGGAGACGTCCCGAGCTCGCGAAAGTGAGTTCCCATCGGAGAGTCCCCCCGGACTGAAGTCCGGGGCACCGACGGCGACCTCAAGTCCTCCGGACTCCACCGATTCGCCAGCCTCTCATTGGGCTCTCGTCGCGTGCGCGCGAGGCTGAAACTCAAGTGGGTTTCATCACAACGGTCGATCGTCGAGGGGCGGCACCTCCGCGGTAGAACCGCACGCCAAGCCCCGAGGGCTTCGTCTTGCTGTCGGTGCCCCGGACTTCAGTCCGGGGGGAAGCTTCTGATGGCTCTCGAGCCGGGTAATTTCGTCGCACGGGTGGCACACCTGCCCGTCAACGCGCTAACCCTCTCCCCTCGATCGCCGGGAAATCTGCGGTCGCGCATGTCGGTGCGGGGGTTGCAGGGCCGGCGCCCGTGCTCCCGTGTAAGCTCCCCGCCGTGCGCGTCCTCCTGGTGGCGATTTTGGCAGCCGGCTGCGGCGGCTCGGTCCTTCCCGACGACCCGCTCCTCTACGACGACGCCGGTAACCCCATCCTCGACACCGCCGCCCTCGAGGACACCCGGCGCGACGCGCGGACCGACTCCCGCGTCGACACGAGCGTGAGGGACAGCGGGCTCGTCGAGCCGGACACCTGGGTCGACCCGATGTGCCCCGACGCGCCGGCCCCCAAGCCCGAATACAAGTGCGATCCGCTCAAGCCCCCGCCCGGCGACTGCCCGAAGAACCAGGCCTGCTACCCGTGGGTCGAGTACCCGGAAGACCCGTGCGAGCACGAGATCTATCGCGCCGGCTGCTTCCCCGCGGGCACCGGTAAGCAGGGCGATCCGTGCGGCTCGTCCTCGTGCGCCGCGGGCTTCGCCTGCGTGGCGTCGGGCGCGGGCAACGTGTGCGTCGCGATGTGCAAGCCGGGCACCCCCGGCGGGTGCCCCGAGGGTCTGGTCTGTCACACGACGGACGTCCCCGGCGTCGGCGGATGCATGTGATGTTGCGCCGGCTCTTTCCCCTCCTTGCAGTGTTGGTCTCGGCGTGCGGCGCGCGGAGCACGCTCGAGATCCCCGAGCCCCGGCAAGACACCGGCGTCGACACGGCCAAGCCGCCCGAGTGCACCAAGTCCGAGGAGTGCGAGGGCTTCGACAACAAGTGCGAGCCGGTCGCGTGCGTCGGCGGCGCGTGCGTCGCCGGCAAGAGCGTTGTCTGCGACGACGGCGATCCGTGCACCGAAGACGCGTGCGATCCCGGCAGCGGCAAGTGCACGTCCAACCCGCTCACGTTCGACCTCGACGGCGATGGTCACAAGAGCCCGCTCGCCGGCAAGAAGCCGGGCGAGCCGGGCTCCTGCGGAGACGACTGCGACGACAAGAGCGACAAGGCCTTCCCCGGCAACAAAGAGGTGTGCGACGGCGTCGACAACGACTGCAACGGCGTCGTCGACGACGAGATGATGTACGTCCCGCTCGACCCGAAGAACGACGCGGTGCAGGTGTCGACCGCGCCGATGGCGCCCGCCGGCCCCGCGGGGATCGCGTTCACCAGCGGCGGCGGCGACAGCTACCTCGCTGCCTACAACGGCCGCGAGGGCAGCAAAACGCGCGTCTTCGGCGCGCTCCTCGATCCGAACGGCAAGAAGACGGCGGAGTCGCGGATCACCAACGTCACCGCCGACGCGATGGAGGGCCGCGTCGTGTGGACGGGCGCGTTCTACGGCACCGCGTGGAGCGACCGCCGCGACGGCTCGTGGGAGGTCTACTTCAACCGTCTCAACAAGAAGATGGAGAAGCTCGGGCCCGACCTCAAGCTGAGCGAGCACGAGAGCTGGTCGATCAACATCACCATGCAGTGGACGGGCACCGAGTTCGCCGTCGCCTGGCAGGACCAGCGAGACCTCGATCCCGACTTCGGCATCTGGGGCCAACGCGTCACCGTCGACGGCAAGCCGATCGGCGCCAACGTCAAGCTGGTCGACGGGCAGGGTGGGAGCCCCGAGCTGGCGGTCGGCACCGGTACAATCGCGCTCGCGTGGACGACCACCGTCGGGCGTCGCCACGAGGTGTGGACGGCGATCTTCGACCGCAACTACAAGCAGCTCGTCGCGCCGTTCCAGCTCACCAACGACCGGGTGTTCGGCGCCTTCCCGCAGATCACGTGGAACAACGACCGCTACGTCGTCGCGTTCTACGACCCCGACATGCCGCTGCACGCGATCTGGGGCGCCACGTTCGACGAGGCCGGCAAGCTCCTCACCCCGCTCACCAAGCTCACCGAGAGCCCCCGCTTCTCACGCTATCCGTCGCTGCTCCCGCTCGGCGACCGCGTGCTGCTCGTCTTCTCCGACACCAAGGACGGCGCCGGCGGCTACGAGCTCTATAGCAAGATGCTCGACAAGAACCTCGGCTCGCCCACCGCCGAGCGGCGCATCACCAACGCCACCGGCGACAGCATCTTCCCCATCGCCTCGTTCGGCCCCACCGGCGACGTCGGCGTGCTCTTCCGCGACGACCGCACCGGCTCGCTCCACGCCTACTTCACCCGGCTGGTCTGCCAGGCCAAATAGGCGCGCGCGTAAGCGAGCGCCTGACGGACGCTCAGGCGTGCCGATGGCTCGAGAGACTGGATCTGGCAGCGGTTAGGCGCTCGCTGACGCGCGCGCCTATTTGCGCGGCGCCTATTTGCGCGGCGCGTATTTGCGCGCGCGCCTATTTGCGCGGCGCCCGGCGGCGGCGGAGCAGGAGGAGGGCGAGGAGGGCGAGCGCCGGCGCACCGGTGGCGCGCGTGCCCGGCGTCGAGCAGCCGCAGCCGCCGCTCTCGTCGGTCCCGGCGTCGACCGTCCCGCCGTCGTCGGCGTCGGAGACGCTCGCGTCGCTCGTCGTCCCGCTGTCGTCGGTCGGGGCGCCGGTGTCGTCGGCCGGGGCGCCGGTGTCGTCGGCCGGGGCGCCGGTGTCCGCGGGCAACGGAGCGTCGGTCGGCGTGCCGGTGTCCGCGATGGCGGTATCGGCGACCGCGGTGTCGGTGACCGCGGTGTCGGCGACCGCGGTGTCAGCAACGGCAGTATCGGGCGGGGGGCCCACGTCGACGCCCGCGTCGCCGCACGAAAGGGGGGTCTTCGGCACGAACCGCGCGATGCGACCGCCGCCGAGCGAGGCGACGTAGAGCGCGCCGTCCGGTCCGGTGCGCATGCTCACCGGGCCGCCGGTGACGGTGCCGAAGTCCCTCCGCGAGCCGGCGACGATGCCGTTGCGCGCGGCGTTGGGCTGCAGCGTCCACAGCGAGTTGTTGGCGTTGTCCGCGAAGAAGTAGAGGCCGCGGAACGTGGTGGGCCAGCTGCACGAGTCGACGATGACGCCACCGGTGATCGACGAGCAGCCGCCCTCGACGCCGCCCGAGGCGCCACCGTGCCGGCAGTAGTAGCTCGGGTCGACGCAGTTGCCGGTGTTGGGCGACACCTTGGTGCACTCGGTCACCGGGTAACCCGCCGCGCCCTCGCGCCACGGCCACCCCATGTGGCGGCCCTTGGGCACCACCGCGATCTCCTCGAAGGTCACCTCGCCGACGTCGCCGACCCACAGGTTGCCGGTGGTCGGATCGATCCACATCCGCCACGGGTTGCGGAAGCCCCACGCCCAGATGTCGGTGCGCGGCGCGCCGGTACCGGTCGTCGCGATGTCGGTGCCGCAGCTCGCGCCGCAGGCGGTCACCGCGGTGAGGCCGACGAGCGGGTTGTCGGTGGGGATCGTGCCGTCGACGTTGACGCGGAGGATCTTGCCGTTGCCGTTGGTGAGGCAGGTGCCGAAGTAGTTTCCGATCGTGCCGCCGGGCGCGACGCCCGAGTTGCAGCCGGTGTCGCCCACGCCGATGTACAGCTTGCCGTCGTTGCCGACGGCGAGCGCCCCGCCGTCGTGGTTGGCCGGGCCGCGCAGGCCTCGCACGAGGATGGTCTCGGTCGTGAGGTCGAGCGTGTTGTCGGCCCTGAGCACGACCGACACGACGCGATGGCGATCGAGGTTGGTGCCGGGATCCGTCGTGGCCGAGTTGGAGCGCGAGTAGTAGAAGAACACTCGGTTGTTGGTGGCGAAGCTCGGGTGCACCTCCACGCCGAGCAGTCCCTTCTCGGAGCCCGTGTCCACCGGGAAGCTCCCCGCCGCGACGTTCATGCCGCCGGTGGTGCGCACCACGACCTCGCCGGTCTTGCGCACGATGATCATCCGCCCGTCCGGGAGGAAGCGAAAGTCGGTGACCTGTGGAACGCCGGTGACGGCGTCGGAGAAGTTGAAGGTCATCGTGGGCGCGCCGCTCGCGAGCGTGTCGGCGCGCGAGGAGGGAGCGAACGCGAGGAGAGCGAGGGCCGGTGCAATTCGAAGCAAGCGCATCGCGCCAGTCTACTCAATTCAAAACCGGTAGCGCATCACGCACACGTCGTGTCCCCATGTCACGCACTTCTCCCGACGTGCGTCCGTGATCACCACGCCCGTCTTCTCGAGGATGCGGCGGCGGCCCTCGAGGCAGATTTTGCAGACCGTGACGTCGTGCACCGGCAGGTCCGAGATCTGGACCAGGTACTCGCGATCATTAACCGAGAGCACGGTCACGCGGCCGGCGTCGTGATACTGGTCCCACACCTCCTGGGCGCGGCTCGCGTAGTCGCGCGGCGTCGCCACCCAGCGCAGCACCAAGCGGTGCACGGTGCCGAGCGTGCTGTCGACCGCCGCGTTGGTGAGCTCGCGAATGAGTACGTCCTCGTCGCGCTTGGCGATGCGCGCCATCGTGCGCACCAGCTCGCCGACGAACGGGTAGGGGTAGAGCCGGCTCGGGAGCAGGCCGAGCAGCGGCACGTTCGGCTTCACCAGCGGTCGCCACTGCGGCGCGAGCACCGAGACGACCTCGTGCGACGCCGCACGCCCGTAGCACCGCTCGAAGAACTCGAGCCCGCCGACGATGCTGCTCCCGCGGAGATTGCCCGTCCGTTGCATGCCCCCTTGCTACTCTAGCGCGCAGATGGCGCACCCGCTTGCTGGCAAACCGCCCACCCCGGAGCAGATCATCGACGTCGCGAGGCTTCGGGCGCGCTACCTCGACGAGCGGCCCGACCCGGCCGTGGCGGAGCAGCGCGTCGCGTTCGGCACCTCGGGTCATCGCGGCACCGCGCTGCGCCGCAGCTTCAACGAGGCCCATATCCTCGCCGTCGTCCAGGCGGTGTGCGAGTGGCGCAGAGCCCAGAAGATCGACGGCCCGCTCTTCCTCGGCGCCGACACCCACGCGCTCTCGGAGCCCGCGCAGCGCACCGCGCTCGAGGTGCTCGCGCACCACGGCGTCGACGTGCGGTGGGCGGGCGAGGGTGTCGCGACGCCGACGCCCGCGGTGTCGCACGCGATCCTCGTCCACAACCGCGGTCGCACCGCCGGCCTCGCCGACGGGCTCGTGATCACGCCGTCGCACAACCCGCCCGAGGATGGCGGGATCAAATACAACCCGCCCAACGGCGGTCCGGCGGACACCAACGTCACGAGCGTGATGGAGAAGCGCGCCAACGAGCTGCTCGGCACCGAGATCGCCCGCAGCGCCCCCAGCGGCAAGCTCCACGACTTCGTCACGCCCTACGTCAAAGATCTCCGCAACGTGCTCGAGCTCGACGCCATCCGCGGAGCCAAGCTGGCGATCGGCGCCGATCCGCTCGGCGGCTCCAACCTCGGGTATTGGGCCCCGATCGCGGCCGAGTACGACCTGAAGATCGAGGTGGTCAACCCGACGATCGACCCCACCTTCCGCTTCATGCCCTGCGATCACGACGGCAGGATCCGCATGGACTGCTCTTCCCCCTACGCGATGGCGAACCTCGTCGCGCTGAAGGACAAGTACGACCTCGCGTTCGGCAACGACGCCGACTCCGACCGCCACGGCATCGTCACGAGGAGCCGCGGGCTGCTCAACCCGAACCACTACCTGGCGGTGGCGATCGCGTACCTGTTCGCGAATCGATCGGGGTGGCGCGCCGAAGCGGGCATCGGCAAGACGCTCGTCTCGAGCAGCTTGATCGATCGCGTCGCGGTGTCGCTCGGCAAGCGTCTGGTCGAGGTGCCGGTCGGGTTCAAGTGGTTCGTCGACGGCCTGCTCGACGGCTCGGTCGCGTTCGGGGGAGAGGAGAGCGCGGGCGCCTCGTTCGTGCGGCGCGACGGCACGGTCTGGACGACGGACAAAGACGGGATCCTCCTCGATCTCCTCGCCGTCGAGATCCTCGCGCGCACCGGTAGGGATCCCGGCGAGCACTACGGCGAGCTCATCGCGCGCTTCGGCGAGCCGCGGTACACGCGCATCGATCAGCCGGCCACCCCCGCGCAGAAGTCCGCGCTCAAGAAGCTCTCGCCCGCGGCCGTCACGGCGACGACGCTCGCGGGCGACGCGATCACCGCGAAGCTCACCCGCGCGCCGGGCAACGGCGCCGACATCGGCGGCCTCAAGGTCGTGACCGATCAGGGCTGGTTCGCGGCGCGCCCCTCGGGCACCGAGGACGTCTACAAGATCTACGCGGAGAGCTTCCGCGGCGAGGACCACCTGCAGCAGGTCGTCGCCGAGGCGCGGCAGATCGTCGACGCCGCGTTCACCGCCAACGGGTGATCCGCGGCGCAAGATCGTCCACCCCGACCCGCGCGCACCACGCGAGGAACGGCTCGCGCGGCACCCCGGCGAAGCGCAGGTCGTCGAGCGAACCGAGCTCGAGGTCGTCGACGAGGGTGGTGAGCCGGCGATAGAGCATGGCGTCTGTGCGCTGCGCGGCGAGCGCTCCGGCGAGGCGCTCGGCGCCACGGACCTTGACCGTCCAGAGCCGCGCGTCGTCCGGGATCGCCTCGAGGTGGCCGTACGCGCGGAGCACAGTGGCCGCCGAGACCGCGCCCCAGCCGGGGATCCCCGGCACCCCGTCGGCGGTGTCGCCCGTGAGCGCGAGCCAGTCCGGGATCGACCCCGGCGCGACGCCCTTGGATCGGAGAAGCTCGTCCTCGTCGATCAACCGGCTGCGCATACGGTCGACCTGGACGACCCGGGTCCCGCGGATGCACTGGCCGAGGTCCTTGTCGGGCGTGAGGATGCGGACCTGCTCGACCGCATCGCGGAAGCGCCGGGCCCCGCTCGCGAGCGCGTCGTCGGCCTCGTGGTCGCGCATCGACCACACGGTCACGCCGAGGGCGGCGACGGCCTCCTCGACGTCGTCGAACTGCGCGAGGAGCTCGGCCGGCACCCCCTCGTCGGTCTTGTAGCTCTGGAAGAGATCGTTCCGGAACGACCGGATGGGATTGTCGAACGCCACCGCGAGGTGGGTGACTGCCTCACCCGTCTCGTGAAGCAACGAGATCAGGGACGAGGCGACCCCGACGGTCGCTTTGAGGTCCTTGCCGCTCGGCCCGCGTCGAGACGGACGCTTTGAAAAATGGGCTCGGAAGAGCTCGTAGGTCCCATCGACGAGGTGAAGGCGCATCGCGTCGCCCAGGGTACTTCAGCTCTTCTGTCGAATCGCTCGCGAGGAGCATACGATTCCCGATTCAATTCGAGTAAGCTCACCGGCCATGCGGTGCTGTTGGCACCGCGGGTTCCCGACCGTTCTCGCCTAATTCGCGACAAGGAATGCGATGCTCTGGATCGGTGTAGCGATTGCCGCGGCGTTCGTTCTGCTGCTGGTCGTGCGCGCGATGGGTGACGCGGGCAAAGAGGCTGCTCCCGCCGCCGCTGGCAATCTGCGCGAGGCCACGGGCCCCGCGCGCGCGTCGATCCCGCCGCGGGATAAGCGCGAGGACGAGCCCGAGGGCACCAAGGTCGCATCGGTTCCGCCACCCCACTCCGGGGGCAAGGAGTCCGCGGTGGCGACCGCGCCGGACGCGCCGGTCGAGATGGCGCTCGAGGAAGATCCCACGGGTCCGATCGCCCTCATCCTCGTCACCGCAGTCGGCCGCACCGATCCGGGTCGTCGCCGCAAGCACAACGAGGACGCCTACCTCGTCATGGAGAAGGAGGCGGTCTTCGCGATCGCCGACGGCATGGGCGGCTACGCCGCGGGCGAGGTGGCGAGCGCGCTCGCCACCGAGGTCATCAACGAGGCCTTCAAGACCAACACCTTCACCGGTGACCCGGACCCGAGCCTGCCGCGCCGGGGCGACGAGCTCATTCGCGCGATCCAAATGGCGAACACCGCCATCCTCACCCAGGCGCGCGCCAACGAGGCGCAGTCGGGCATGGGCACCACGATCGTCGCGGCGCGCTTCTCGCCGAACAAGCAGCGCGTCTACATCTGTCACGTCGGCGACAGCCGTTGCTACCGCCTCCGCGGCGACGAGATCCTCCCGCTCACGACCGATCACACCCTCGGCGCCGTCGGCATCACCGGCCCCGCCGCGTCGAAGCTCTCGCGCGCGGTTGGCATCCAGGACACCGTCGACGTCGACCTCCGCGTCGACGCGCCGCGCGTGGGCGACAGGTTCCTCCTCTGCTCCGACGGCCTCTCCAAGATGGTGCCCGAGGAGATGATTTGCGACATCGTGCGCGAGGCTCCGAGCCTCGACCGAGCGGTCGAGAAGCTGGTCGAGACGGCCAACGAGCGCGGCGGCCGCGACAACGTCACGGTCATCCTGATCGGTGTGCAAGAACCGAAGTGAGCCTCGTCCTCCACCACTACTGGCGCTCGTCGTCGTCGTGGCGGGTTCGTTGGGCTCTCGCGTACAAAGGCCTTTCGTACGAGTCGCGCGCCGTGGACCTGCTCAAGGGTGCGCAGAGCGATCCGAGCTACGTCGCGCAGAGTCCGATGGGGCTCGTGCCGTGCCTCGTCATCGACGGTCGTCCGCTCACCGAGTCCGTGGCGATCCTCGAGTGGCTCGAGGACACGCATCCCGAGCCCGGGCTCTACCCGCGGGACGCCTGGGCGCGCGCGCGCACACGCCAGCTCGTCGAGCTGGTCAACTCGGGCACGCAGCCGCTGCAGAATCTCGCCGTCAACCGCCACGTCTCGAGCGATCTCGCCGCGCAGGCCGCGTGGGCGCGCCACTGGATCACGCGCGGCCTCGAAGCGATCGAGCGCGAGCTCGGCGTGGTCGCGAGCGAGGGGCTCGGCGGCGCGTTCGCGGTGGGCAACGCGCTCACCGCCGCCGATCTCTACCTCGTTCCGCAGCTCTACAACGCGCGTCGGTTCGCGGTCGATCTCGCGCCGTATCCGCGCATCGTCGCGGCAGAAGGTGCGGCGCTCGCCACCGACTCGTGCCGCGCCTCGCACCCCGACGCGTTCCAGCCCGCTGGTTAGGCGCTCGCTTACGCGCGCGCCTTAGGTCCCGCGCTCCGTGAGGGGCAGCGGATCTTCGGGCGGAGCGATCGTCCCGCGCGGCGGGTCGAGGCGCAGCCAGAGGAACCCGTAGGGCGGCAGCGTGATGACGTAGGGCTCGGCGGTGACCTCGCGGAAGCGCTCCTCGCCGAGCATTTCGACCGGCGTGACGCCGACGAAGCGCGTGAGATCGAGCTCGACCATCTGCGCGCGCGACGACAGGTTGTTCACGCAGAGCACGTGGTTGCGGTCGTACTCGCGGATGTACGCGAGCACCGTCCTGTTGGTCGGGTGCAACAGGTCCATCGTTCCGCGGCCGAACACCGGGTAGCGCTTGCGCACCTCGATGAGGCGCTTCATGAAGTTGAGGAGCGAGTACGACGAGCGCTGCTGGGCCTCGACGTTCACCGACTGGAAGCCGTACACCGGGTCCATGTTCACGGGGAAGTACAGGCGCTGCGGGTCGGCGCGAGAGAAGCCCGCGTTGCGGTCGCTCGACCACTGCATCGGCGTGCGGACGCCGTTGCGATCGCCGAGGTAGATGTTGTCGCCCATGCCGATCTCGTCGCCGTAGTAGACGATCGGCGAGCCGGGCATCGACATGAGCATGCCGTTGAGCAGCTCGATTTGCCGGCGGTCGTTCTCCATCAGCGGCGCGAGGCGGCGGCGGATGCCGACGTTGATGCGCATGCGAGGATCGCGCGCGTAGGTCTTGTACATGTAGTCGCGCTCTTCGTCGGTGACCATCTCGAGCGTCAGCTCGTCGTGGTTGCGAAGGAAGATCGCCCACTGGCAGTCCTCGGGGATCGCCGGCGTCTGGCCGAGGATCTCGACGATCGGCTTCCGCTCCTCCCGACGCAGCGCCATGAACATGCGCGGCATCAGCGGGAAGTGGAACGCCATGTGAAACTCGCCTTCGGCGTTCTCGGGCTCGCCGAAGTACGCGCGCACGTCGGCGGGCCACTGGTTGGCCTCGGCGAGGAGGATGCGGCCCTTGTAGGCCTTGTCGATCTTGCGGCGCAGCTCGCGCAGGATCGCGTGCGTCTCGGGCAGGTTCTCGCAGTTCGTGCCCTCGCGCTCGATGAGATACGGCACCGCGTCGACCCGGAACCCGTCGACCCCCATGTCGAGCCAGTACGACATCACATCGAGGATCGCCTGGGTGACCTCGGGGTTGTCGAAGTTGAGGTCGGGCTGGTGGGAGAAGAAGCGGTGCCAGAAGAACTGGCCGGCGACGGGATCGAACGTCCAGTTGGACTTCTCGGTGTCGGTGAAGATGATGCGCGCGTCGCGGTATTTCTCGTCGGTGTCGCTCCACACGTACCAGTCGCGGTACTTGGAGTCGCGGCTCTTGCGGGACTCCTGGAACCACTTGTGCTGGTCGCTCGTGTGGTTGACCACGAGCTCGGTGAACACGCGCAAACCAAGCGCGTGGGCGCGGTCGAGGAACGCGCGGAAGTCGTCGATGGTGCCGTAGTCCGGGTTGATCCCGTAGTAGTCCGCGATGTCGTAGCCGTCGTCCTTGAGCGGCGACGGGTACATCGGGAGCAGCCACAGCGTGTTGGCGCCGAGGTCCTTGATGTACTCGAGCTTCTCGGTCAGGCCACGGAAGTCACCGATGCCGTCGCCGTTCGAGTCGTGAAAGCCGCGGACGTGCAGCTGGTAGATGATTGCGTCTTTGTGCCAGAGCGCATCCATAGGGAGACGATACGATGCTCGGGGCCGGCCGGCGTTGGTTGGTTTCAACGCGGGTCGAGCAGGGCAAAAACGACAGAGCCGCGACCGTTAGGGAGCGGGTTGTCGCGAACCAGACAACCCGCTCCCTGACGGTCGCGGCTCCAGCGGCGGCTCCATGTCAGTAACCGGCCGGCAGGGTCACGTCCCAGAGGGGCGTGTGGTCGAAGCAGTTGGTCGGGTCGGTGACGCCGTCCTTCTCCGAGCACTTCTTCACCGGGCCGTTGAGGTAGCCGGCGGTGAGATCGTGGTAGCCGGGGATGACCGCGTCGTTCCAGCGATCGGGGCGGAAGCTGCCCCACGAGTTCTTGATGCGGAGGAAGCTGAGCTGCGCCTCGTCGGCGAGCGCGGCCTGGAGCTGATCGGCGGTCGCCGACTCGCCCGCCTTGAGCGTGCCGAAGCCGGGGACGTTGGTGATCTCGTAGTCGTGGAGCACGGTCATGTGACCGCCCTGACGGCCGGGGCCGCCGCGCTTGGCGATCTCCTCGACCGAGAACGTGGCGCTGCTCGAGAGCGCGTTGAAGTCGACGAACCACGAGATGATGACCGGCTGGCCGTCGTGGAGCGCCCTCTGCACGCGCTTGAAGAACGCGCGACGGCTCTTCGCGTCCGAGGGGAAGTCGACCTCCTGCCAGGCGAAGGCGCCGGTGCGCGCGCTCCACGAGGAGAAGCCCTTGCTGCCGATCGCGTCCTGCAGCGTGGCGGTCTTCCACTCGCCGGTCTTTACGTCCTTCAGCTTCGCGGCGAAGTCGCGCGCGCGCTGGATCTTCATCGTCGTGGGGGTCTTGCGCGTCGTGTACGACTTGTCGATCGTGCGGGTGACGCTCGTGCCGAACGTGTTGGTGATGTTGCGCTTCACGGTCTCATCGAGGTTCCAGGCCTTGAACAGCTCGGCGAGCACCTTCGCGCGGTCCCGACGCGCGGCCGGATCCTTCAGCGCCCCGTCCTTGAGCGAGGCGTTCATCGCCGAGAGCGCGCTCGCCTGACGGCTGGACATCTCGGTTCCGGCCTCGGCGGCGATGAAGTCCTTCTCCAGCATCACGCCGTAGCGGTTGATCAGCTCGGCGGCGACGCCGTACGAGCCGCCGGTCGACACCTCGGTGCCCGACGCGCCGTTCGCGATCTGATCGAACCAGTGCCAGAACGTGAGGTACGACTCGGAGACGTCCGCCTCCTCGCCGGTCGCCATCTTGTTGAGCGCCTCGAGCCACGAGACGGTCGCATAGAGCCAGCAGTTGCCGATCGACTGGCGCTTGACCTTGGTGTGATTGACCTGCGTGATCGCGTCGGTCGACGCGCCCTCTTCGGCGGCCTCGCTCACGTCGTCCTGATCGGGGTTGGTCGCGCAGCCACCGAGCGAGGTGGCGCAGCCGAGACCAACGAGCGCAGCGAGCGAGAGCCAGCGGGAGTTCTTGAGGAGGTCGAGCATGCGCGCCCCCTTCGCAAGCTTCGTGCCCAATGTGCCGAGATGTAGGCAGGCGCGAAATCTGCGAGAAGTTACAGATTGCGCAGGGCTGTCATGTCCTACATGCGCAGACATCCGCGCATGACGTGTCATGGAGGTGTGACGCGGCCCGGCGAACTACCCTGCGTGGCCACCATGGGAATGCTCGCCGACTTCAAAAAGTTCGCGCTCAAGGGAAACATCGTCGACCTCGCCGTGGCCGTCGTCATCGGCGCCGCGTTCGGGAAGATCGTCGCCGCGCTGGTGTCCGACATCGTGATGCCCGTCGTGTCGCTCGTGATGCCGAGCGGAGACTGGCGCAACAGCGGGTGGATCATGCGCCGTGGCGCCACGCCCAAGGACGACGTCGTCCTCAAGTGGGGCGACCTCCTCGGCGTCACCCTCGACTTCCTCATCGTGGCCTTCGTGCTGTTCCTCGTCGTCGCGAAGGTGATCAAGCGCATCGAGGAGCGCCTCGGTCTCGTCGAGCCGCCGGCGACCAAGGACTGTCCATATTGCCTGGAGGCGATTCCGATCCCGGCCACGCGCTGCAAGGCGTGCACGTCGCAGCTCACGTGATCCGCTACCATCGCGCGCGGTGGAACACGTCTACGACAGCCTGCTCGACCTCGCCCGCCTGCCCTGGTTCTCGGCGGAGGGGGGGCGGCTCTCGGTCTCCGACGAGAGCGTCGGGCCGATCATCGACGTGCACACGCACCTCGCGCTCGCCTACGTGCGGCCGATGCAGCTCGATCTCTACCGCGAGTCGAGCGAGACGCAGCACTACCTGCCCTCGTGCTGCCGCATCGATCTCGACGTTTACGTGAACCGCAACTTCACCGAGGACCACCTCAAGGCGCTCAACAAAGATCTCATCTACGGCTCGCTCACCCGGGGCGGGATGCGGGCTACGCACACGGTGCCCAACCTCGCGCGCGAGATGGACGAGCTCGGGGTGATCAAGTCGGTCATCCTCCCCATCGACTTCCCGTACATCTCGCGCAACTACGCTCACGCGGCCGAGGCCGCCAAGCGCGACGAGCACATCCTCGCCTTCGGCTCGGTGCACCCCTACACGCCGCGCGCCCACGAGCGGCTCGACGAGCAGGTGCACGAGGGCGCGCTCGGCATCAAGGTCCACCCCAACGTGCAGTGCGTCCGCCCCGACGACGCGCGGGCGCGTCAGCTCTATCGCCTGGCCGGCGAGCGCAACCTGCCCATCCTGATCCACTGCGGCCCGGTGGGCATCGAGCCGGCGCTCGGCCGCTACCTCACCCAGGTCCGCTGGTACGAGCGTGGCATCGCGGAGAACCCGCGCACCACGTTCATCCTCGGCCACGCGGGCGCGCTGCAGTTCGACGAGGCCCTCGCGCTCCAGCGCAAGTACCCGAACGTGTGGCTCGAGACGTCGTCGCAGTCCTTGAGCAACCTGCGGGCGATCGTCGCCCGCGCCGACCCGGACCGCGTGGCGTTCGGGAGCGACTGGCCGTTCTACCACCAGGCGATCCCCCTCGCGAAGGTGCTCATCGCCACCGAGCACGACCCGGAGCTGCGCTCCAAGATCCTCTACCGCAACGCAGCGCGCATGCTCGGCCTCGAAGGATGAACGTTCGCACGACGACCGCGTTCGTCGTCTCCATCGTGCTGCTCGCGCTCGAGGTGGCGCACGTGCGGCTCCTGTCGTACGTGGGCGATCCGCGCCTGGTCTATGCAGCGATCGCGATCGCGCTCACCGGCATGAGCGCTGCGTCGGTGTGGGCCGCGACGCGCCCGCTGCCGTCGGACGTCGAGGGCCGGCTGCTCCGGCTGTGCGGCGCGCTGTCGCTCGCGGTCGTGCTTCACGCGGCGCTGCTCGCGCGGATCGCGACCGGCTTCTCTGCGGCGAGCTTCTCCGAGGTGCTCGTCCGCGCGCTGCCGGTGTTGCTGGTGTGCGCGGCGCCCTACGTGATCGGCGGGCTCGCGCTCACCCTCGCGATCAACGACTCCGGCGACGACGTGCACCGCACGTGGGCGTGGGGGCTCTTTGGGAGCGCGCTCGGGTGCTTCGTGCTCTACCCCGCGCTGCGTGTCGTCGGCCTCGAGCGCGAGCTCGCGCTCCTCGCGCTGCTCCCCGCGCTCGCCGCGCTCCGCCGACGCGCATGGCTCTTGCCGGCCGCGGGCGCGCTCGTCTCGCTCGTGGCGTTCGCCGTCGCGCCGCGCCTGATGCCCTTCGAGCCCGATCCCCGCGATCTCTACGGCCTCGCGCGCGCCACCTATCAACGCGTGCAGCCGGGCGGCGCACCCCCGACGCGCGATTACGCGGCCTGGGATCCGATGGCGCGCGTCGAGGTGTTCTCGTTCCCGCCGCCGTTCGGCACGCTCAACGACGGCGTCCCCATCAAGCTGGTCACCCAGGACGGCGGCGCGGGGACGATCCTCATCGCGTTCGGCGACCACCACGACGCCCGCGCGGCGTGGACCGAGCGCTCGGTGTACGCGACCGGGTACCTCGCGAATCCCGCGCCCGAGCGGGTCCTGGTGATTGGGCTCGGCGGCGGCGTCGACGTGGTGACCGCGCTGCAGCACGGCGCGCGCGACGTGACCGGCGTCGAGATCAACGGCTCGATCCTCGCGGCCTCGTCGCGCCACTTCGCGGACTTCCAGGGGCACGTGCTCTCGCGGCCCGGCGTCCACCTCGTGCACGCCGATGGCCGGAGCTTCCTCGAGCAGGCCGAGCGGCGCGGCGAGCGCTGGTCGCTCATCCAGATGAGCGGCGCGGACACCTACAGCGCCGGCACCGGCGGCGCGTTCATGTTCAGCGAGAGCTACCTCTACACGGTCGAGGCCTTCGAGCGTTACTTCCGCGCCCTCGACGACGGGGGCGTGCTCTCGCTGATCCGCTTCGGCCCCGAGCCGCTCCGCGCGGTCCACAGCGAGGCCCGCGCGCTTCGTGCGCTCGGCTACAAGGATCTCGCGCGGCGCTTTGTCGTCGTGCGCCAGGGCATCTGCTTCGGCATCCTCGCCAGCAAGCGCCCGCTCGAGGCGGCGGACATGACCCGGCTCGCGCGCATGATCGAGGCCTCGACGAAGCAGTCGCGGGTCAAGCTGCCGATGTGGGACGCGATGGGCTTCGGGATCGATGAGCCGCTCCGCGTGGAGTACGCGCCCGAGGGCGTGCCGGGAGGGGCGTATCGCGCGGTGCTCGACGCCGTCGAGGCGGGGCAGGAGCCGGCGGCGCTCACGGCGCTCCCGCTCGACTACTCCGTCACCACCGACGATCGGCCGTTCTTCTTCCAGTTCCTCAAGCCCCGCGACTTCGCCCGGCTCCCGTCGATCGGGGACCGCGATTTCTTCGCGGCCGGGCTGCTGGGCCACGCGCGGTTGGTGATCGCGTTCCTCGCGCTGGCGGCGTTGCTGACATTGCTGCCATTGCTGACATCGCGCGCGGGCGGCGTCGAGAAGCGTCCGATCGTCGTCGCCGGGCTGCTCGGTCTCGCGTACATGCTGGTCGAGCTGGTGCTCATCCAGCGCACGGTCCTCATCCTCGGCCACCCCACCGCGTCGGTGTCGGTGACCATCGCCGCGCTCCTGGTCGGGTCCGGCATCGGCAGCATGCGCTGGTCGCCGCGGGTGTCGATCGCGAGGGCCATCGGCGCGGCGCTGCTGGTGATGCTGCTCCTCGAGCTCGGGAGCCGCGCGTGGACCGACGTGCTGCTCCGCGCGCCGCTCTTCCTGCGCGGGGCGGGGGTGTTCGCGCTCCTCCTGCCGCTCGGCGTCGCGATGGGCATCGCGTTCCCGGCGCTGCTCCGGCGCGTCGACGCGCGCGGTCAGGCATGGGCGCTCGCGATCAACGGGCTCGCGTCGGTGTTCGGCTCGGTGGTCGCGGTGCCCGCCGCGATGGTGACCGGGTTCCGCGCGCTGCTCGTGGTCGCGGCGGCGCTCTACCTGCTCGCCGCGTTCGTCGCGCGCCCCTACGCCGAGAGGCTATAGCGCCGGCTGGTCTTGACCTCGAACGTCTCGACCACCGGTCCGCCGTCGAGCGTCGCGAGCAGGCGCGTCGCGCGGAAGCTGCGCGGGCCCTCGCCGGCCGAGAACCCGACGTAGAAGCTCTCGACATCGTGGCCGAGCTCGTCGGACCAGCGCACCAGCTCGTCGACCTCCGCGCGCAGCCGGGAGCCGGTCGGCGCGAGTGCGCGGGTGAGGAGATCGCCCTCGATCCACGCAAGGGTCGGATCGTTGGATGGCTCGACCTCGATGAAGATCGCGCCGTTGCGCGCGGCCCCGTTCGACTCCGGCTGGCGGTCGCTCGCGAGGATCAAGCCGCCGGGGAGCCTCCGGAACTCGCTATGCATCGTCTCGTGGAGCGCGGCAGTGATGCACCCGCTCATGTCGAGGGGAAGGTCCACCCGGAAGGGGCAGGGGACCACGTGAAAACAGCGGGCGTTCCACCGCTCCAGGCGCACAACACGGGCGACGTCCATGCCCGCGTTCCATGCCGCAAGCGCGCGCGGCGGGCCAAGATCCGATCGCTACCACACGACGTCCTGGTCCTCTGCCACGCCGAGGACGCCGTCGACCGTGTGGTCGAGGATCTTCCCGCGGTAGAGGCCGACGGGCTGCACGAAGCGGGAGCGCACGACCTTGAAGTCGTTCTTCTCGGAGTGCATGCCGCCGGGCTCGAAGGTGAGGTCGATCGCGCCGTCGGTGCTGCTGATCTTCCACGGGCGCAGCGGGTCGCGCTCGTCGAACGCGAACCGGCCCTCGCCGACCGGGTGCAGCGTGTCGTTGATCCATACGCCGCACTCGCACTCGCCGAGAAACCCCTCGACGAGGTTCATGCCGACGCGGTCGCCCCGGGTGGTGCGTCCGAGCAGATAGCCCCAGCGCCAGCGCGTGTGCCGCGCGAGGTAGCCGTGGGTGTAGTCCCAACCGCCGACGGCGCCGTCGAGCGACCGGCGCACGCCGCGGACGACGACCTCGCCGGTGACCGGCAGCAGCGCGTGCTTCTCGGTGGCGTCGACGATCCCGCCGGGCACCGGACCGATCGCCGAGAGCGGCGCGTGCGGCACCGACGTGGCGAGGCGCGCGCGGAGCTCCATCTCGGGGAAGAACGCCTCGACCTCGAGCGCGTCGCCGCGGCGGACGATCTCGACGCGGGTGCCGCGGGAGGAGAAGTTCGCGGCGAGGCCGGCGTCGATCCCGTTGGCGACGCCGCCCGCGACCGGGTGACCGATCGCGCTCTTGTCGGCGAGCATCCCGCCGTCGCGCGCGTACACGAAGCCGAAGCTGCTCTTCACGTAGCCGAGGTCGACGACCGCCACGCCGACGAAGAGATCGTCCGACGCGATCGCCAGATAGACCCACCGCTTCTGGTGGGTGAGCCGATACACGAGGTTCTTGTTGAGCGGCTTGAGGTCGACGCGCGGGAGGGCGCCGCGAAAGGAGCCGGACTGAATGGTGCCATCACGGGCCACCACTGCCGCGGGGGGCGAGGTGAGAATGCGCATCGCTCGGCAGCGTATCAGGGCGGTGCGCTGCGCAGGAACGCGAGGCGCCGCAGCGCTGCGCGCGTGGTCTCGAGCGGGAATCGCGGGCCGAGGATGGCTGCGAGATCCTCGCGTCCGTCCATCATCGCGAGCAGCTGCCGCTCGTTCTCGGCGAGCGGGATCGGCTCGTGGCGCAGGTTGGTCACCGGGCCGCGCTGGAGCGCCTGGTAGCGCGCGAGCGGCGACGTCCACGTGTCTCCGAGGGAGAGCGGACGCGCGCGCAGCTCGATCACCGAGGCGGCGTGCAGCGGGCCGAGCCGGAGCGCATCGCCGAGGTCGCCGACCCGTTCGCCGTCCGGGTAGCAGGCGGCGAGTCGATCGAGCGCAGCGCGCAGCCCATCGTCGACCGCGAGCTCGCCCGCGCCCGCGGAGACGGCGTAGAGATCGGACAGCGACGCGCCGTCGACCTCGACCCTGGCGTGGCTGTCGTGCACGAGCAACGACGCGCGAAACGAGCGCCCGCGCATGAAGTCGAAGTACTGCTCGATCTCCAGCGGGTCGTCGCCGGCGATCGCCGCGATCGCCGCGTGGGCGCGCGGAGCCGAAAGCGCCCGCACCGTCGCCGCGGGATCGGCCTCCGCCAGCCACTGCAGCGAGACGGCGGCGGCCTCGCGCGCGAGCTCGCGGAACCACAGCGGATGGTTCTCCTCCTCGAGGTGCTCGTGAAAGAGGTAGCCGTCGTCGGCCGCGGCGAGGCGCTCCCGCTCGTCGTCGATCACCGCGCGATACGCGCCGGCGTCGCGCGGCACCCGCAGCGAGAGGAACGAGAGCAGCTCGCGCGCGGCGTCGAGGCGCGCACGGGGCGGCCCCTCGCCGGAGTGGTAGCGCAACATGTCGCGGACGACGGAGCGGAGCGCGAACCCCGGCAGCACGTTGTAGCTCACATAGGCTACGCCGTTGGGCGCGAGCACGGCCGCGATGCGTGCGAGCAGCGCCCGCCGCACCTCTGGCGTGACCCACGAGAGGACCCCGTGGGCGATCACGTAGTCGAAGGCTCCCTCGATCGCGGCCGTGGCGCGCAGCTCTACGTTGGCGAGGCCGACCGCGCGCGCGACCTCGACGCCACGCGCGATCTCCCCCTGCGACAGGTCGACGCCGACGAAATGCGCGCGCGGCATGGTCGCCGCCATCGGGAGGAGGTTCCCGCCGCTCCCGCAGCCGATCTCGAGCACCCGAGCCGTATCGACCTCCGGCGCGCGGACCCCGAAGACCCGCGCCATCGCGTGCAGATGGTCCGGATGAGTCCGCGGATAGGGCAAGCTCGTGTACGGGACTTCGTCATAGCTCGACGGCACGTGGCCATCTTACTAACCTCCGCCCCCGTGACGATGGTTCCGCCGCCGGAGGTGATCACGGCCTACGGTCTCGAGCAGGCCTCGTTCGAGCCGATCGACATCGGCCTCATCAACCGCACCTTCCTCGCGCGGGTCGACGGCGAGCCGCGGCTGGTGCTCCAGCGCCAGCACCACACCTTCCACGGGGAGGTCAACCTCGACATCGAGGCGATCACCGCGCACCTGGCCCCGCGAGGCATCGGCGTGCCCCGCCTGGTGCGCACCGACGAGGGTCGGGCCTGGGTCGAGCACGAGGGGCGCGCGTGGCGCGCGCTCACCCACCTGCAGGGCGTCACCGTCGCCCGGGTCGAGGACCCGGCGCTGGCTCACGCGGCGTCGGCGCTGGTCGGCCGCTTCCACCGCGCGATCGACGGCTTCGAGCACGTGTTTCATTTCACCCGGCCCGGCGCGCACGACACCCCCGCGCACCTCGCGCGCCTACGCGCGGCGCTCGACACCTTCCGCGACCACCCGGCGATCGACGAGGTGCGCCCGATCGCCGAGGCCATCCTCACCCATCCGCTCCCGGCGATCCCGGAGCTGCCGGTGCGGATCATCCACGGCGACCTCAAGATCACCAACGTCCTGTTCGATCCCTCGCTCAGCGACGCGATCGCGCTCCTCGATCTCGACACGTTCCAACACGCCACCATCGCGGTCGAGCTCGGCGACGCGCTCCGCTCCTGGTGCAACCCGCGCGGCGAGAGCGGCGAGGAGGTGCGCGTCGAGGTGCCGATCTTCGAAGCGGCGGTGCTCGGCTACGCCGAGCGCTCGGGCCACCTCTTGAACGCCGCCGAGCGCGAGAGCATCACCCTCGGGCTCGAGACCATCGCCCTCGAGCTCTCGTCGCGGTTCGCGCTCGACGCCCTCGAGGACCGCTACTTCGCGTGGGACTCGGCGCGCTTTCCGTCCCGCACCGCGCACGACATCGTCCGGGCCCGCTCGCAGCTCGCGCTCGCGCGGTCGGCTCAGCAGCTACGGGGCGAGCTGCAGGCCATCGTGGCGCGGGCGTTTCACAGGTAGCCGCGTCGGATCAACGTCGCGGAGCTCTTGCGGAACCCGGCCTCGCTCGGGATCGCGAACTCGACGGTGTCGGCGATGCGCGTGATCATGTTGAAGGCTGCGCATACGTGGACCGCGTCGAGGAGCTGCTCGTCGTCGATGCCGGCGGCCCGGACCGCGTCGGCGTCCTCCTTCGACAGCGAGTCCGGCATCAGCGTCATCTTCTCGAGGAAGCCGAGCGTCGCGCGCAGCGGCTCGCCGATCGGCGCCGACCGATAGTCGTCGAGCACCGCCTTGGTCTGCGCATCCCCGAGCAGCGACGACGCGACCGCGCCGTGGGCACCGGTTCAGAACACGCACTGGTTGAGTCGCGAGGTGAACGCCGCGAACAACTCTCGTTCGCCGACCGACCACTTCGACGGGCCGCGCATCACGTCCTGCAGCCATTCGCTGAAGCGGGTGCCGAACAACTCGCCGCGGTAGTGAAGGAACTTGACGACGTCCGGTGGCGCCATGCCCGAGAGCACGCGGATCATCAGGAACAGCGCCTTCTTCGGCAGCGTGTGGCCGTGGTCGAGCTTCGCGAGGCGCACTACTTCTGCCCGAGCGCGCGCTTGGCCGCCGCGAGGCGGAGGTCTCCGGCGCCGAACGCCGCGGCCGCGATCAGCTCCACCAACGCGTCGTCGGTGTGACCGCGCCGAAGTGTCGCGAGGTCCTCGTCCGTGATCGCTGGCGCTTCCTCGTGGATCTTCTTCGCCAGCGCGCCGAGCTCTCCTCCGAGCGCGCCCTCGGCGGCGGCCCTGCGCGTCCCGGAATCGAGGTGACCCCGGCTGTCGAGGACCGCGCTGCGGAGCGCGTCCACACGATGGAGGTGGCGGTCTTTCACGCGCCGAGCGTACCCTAGTCCCCTCGTGAACGATCTCGAACGAGTCGTCGCCGTCGACCACCCCGATCCGCACACGTTCCTCGGCCTCCACCAGGTCGGCAACGACCTCGTCGTCCGCGCCTACCGGCCCGACGCCACGCGCGTGCGGGTGCTGCCGGCCGGCGTCGAGGCGAAGCGAATCCATCCCGCGGGCGTGTTCGAGGCCACCTTCGAGGGCCAGAGCGCGCCGTTCCCCTATCAGCTCGAGTGCCACTACGGCGATCGGGTGTTCACTCACCACGACGCCTACGCGTTCCTCCCCACGCTCGGCGATCTCGACGTCCACCTCGCGGGCGAGGGGCGGCACTACAAGCTGTGGGAGCGCTTCGGTGCGCACGTCGGCACGATCGACGGCGTCTCCGGCACCTCCTTCGTGGTGTGGGCTCCGCAGGCGCGGCGGGTGAGCGTCGTCGGCGACTTCAACGGCTGGGACGGCCGGCTCCACCCGATGCGAAAGCTCTCGGGCAACGGGATCTGGGAGCTCTTCATCCCCGGCCTCGACGAGGGCGCGATCTACAAGTTCGAGGTCGTCTCGCCGCACGGCGAGCGGCTCCTCAAGCTCGATCCGTTCGCGTTTCGCACCGAGCTGCGCCCCGCCACCGGGGGCGTCGTGCATCGTCACAAGCGGGCGTGGACCGACGCGGACTACCTCACGAAGCGCGCGTCCGTCGATCCGCTGCGCCGCCCGTGGTCGATCTACGAGGTACACCTCGGCGCGTGGATGCGCGTCCCCGAGGAGCGCGGCCATGGGGCGATCTCCGTGGGTGAGGGCCACACCGGCCGTTGGCTCACCTACGACGAGCTCACGCCCAAGCTCGCGGCCTACGTCAAGGAGATGGGCTTCACCCACGTCGAGCTGATGCCGATCACCGAGCATCCCTACGACGGCTCGTGGGGTTATCAGGTCACCGGCTATTTCTCCCCGACCGCGCGCTTCGGCGATCCCGAGGGCCTCAAGCGCCTCATCGACGCGCTCCACCGCGAGGGCATCGGCGTCATCCTCGACTGGGTGCCCGCCCACTTCCCGCGCGACGCGCACGGTCTCCGCCGCTTCGACGGCACCGCCGTCTACGAGCACCTCGATCCGCGCCAGGGCGAGCACGCCGACTGGGGCACGATGGTCTTCAACTACGGGCGGCCCGAGGTCCGCAACTTCCTCATCGCGTCGGCGCTGTTCTGGCTCGACGAGTACCACTTCGACGGCCTGCGCGTGGATGCCGTCGCGTCGATGCTCTACCTCGACTACTCGCGCAACGACGGCGGCTGGGTCGCCAACCAACACGGCGGGCGCGAGAACCTCGACGCGATCGAGTTCCTCCGCGAGCTCAACACCGTGGTCCACGAGACGCACCCCGGCGCGGTGGTGATCGCCGAGGAGTCCACGGCGTGGCCCGCCGTCTCGCGCCCGGTCTACACCGGCGGGCTCGGGTTCACGTTCAAGTGGAACATGGGGTGGATGCACGACACCCTCGCGTACTTCCAAATGGACCCGTTCTTCCGGCGGTATCACCACCAGAAGATCACGTTCAGCTTCCTCTACGCCTGGAGCGAGAACTTCGTGCTGCCGCTGTCGCACGACGAGGTCGTGCACATGAAGGGCTCGCTGCTCCGCAAGATGCCCGGCGACGAGTGGCAGCGCTTCGCCAACCTCCGCGCCCTCTATGGCTACATGTGGTCGCACCCCGGCAAGAAGCTCTTGTTCATGGGCGGCGAGCTCGCGACCTACAGCGAGTTCAGCGAGTCGCGCTCGCTCGACTGGCACCTCCTCGAGAAGCCTTTGCATAAAGGCGTTAAGGATCTGGTCGCCGAGCTCAACGCGCAGCTCTCGGCCCGCCCGGAGCTGCACGACAACGACATCGAGCACACCGGCTTCCAGTGGATCGACGCCAACGACAACGAGCAGTCGGTCGCGTCGTTCCTCCGCTGGGACCAGAAGCACGAACGCTTCCTGGTGTGCGTCCTCAACGCGACCCCGGTCGTTCGCCACGGCTACCGCATCGGCGTGCCGCGCGCCGGCTTGTACCGTGAGGCGCTCAACACCGACTCCATCGACTACGGCGGCAGCGGCGTGAGCACCGGCCAGCAGCTGGTCGCTGTCGCCACGGCGCACCACGGCCAGCCGGCCTCGCTCGCGATCACCCTGCCGCCGCTCGCCGCGGTCTGGCTGGAGCTCGTCCCCGCGGTCTAGAGCTCCGACACGCACTCGCCGCGCGCGAGATCGCAGCGCGGCTCGTCGACCGAGCAGCTCGAGTCGTTGACGCACTCCACGCACCGGCCGGTCGGATCGCAGATCCGCCGGTCGGACGACGTGCACGACGCCGCGGTGCACACGCACAGCCCGCGCGGGTCGCAGAAGGGTTGTTCGGCGGGGCACGACGAGGTCTCGCCGCAGGTGCGCAGGCAGCGCTTGGTCGCGGGCTCGCAGATCTCGTTGTCCTCGCAGTCGGCCGTGATCCCGCACTCGACGCACCGATGGGAGGCCACGTCGCACCGGCGGGCGTTCTCGCGCGTGCACTCGGTGTCGGTCGTGCACTCGAACGCGGCGCTGTCGACGGGCGGACCGGCTTCGCGCGGTCCCTCGAAGCGCAGATCGCCGTCGCAGCCCGCGAGCGCGAGGCAGAGGACGAGACGTGCCGTCATCGGCGCGCCCTCAGCGAGAGCTCGAGGAGAAACCGCGCGCGCGGGATCGAGCCGATCGACGCGTCGTCAACGAGCACGCGGGTCTCGCCGAACGCGACCTCCACGCCGGCGGCGAGGCCGATCCCGATCGAGGGCGACGCCCACCACGCCGCCTCGCCGAGCACCCGCGCGTGACCGACCAGTCGCGAGCGCTCTTCGCCGCCCATCGAGACCGACTGCTGGGTGACGCCCACCTCCACGCGCGCGCCCAGCCCGTCGAAGAGCTGCGGGGCCAGGCCGACGGTGAGGTCGATCGCGCGCAGCGTCGCCCCGCTGGCGATCGCGCCCGAGCGCAGCGAGGTGGCGATGCGCGGCGACACGACGTTGAGAAACCGTCCGCCGATCCCACCGCCGATCCCGAACGGGCCCGAGGCCCCGAGCGCGAAGACGTCGAGCCCGAACCGTGGCTCGCGGCGCGGCGGCGGCGGCGG
>JALHOE010000109.1 GCA_022843175.1 Deltaproteobacteria bacterium | reverse complement strand
GCTTGGCGAGCGCCGGGATCGCCGTGAGGGCGACGAGCGCGACGGCCATCAGCGCGAGTGCGATACGCCGGACGAGGTTCATGTTTCCATCTCCCAACGGGGCGGTGCGCGCGGCGCGAGCGGACGTTCGATTGGACGCCACGCACCGCCGAGAGGCAGTCGGCGATCGCCACCAGCAAGTCCTCGGCGGCCGGAGTCCGCGTGCCCTCGGGCGGCAGCACCGCGAGGGTGCGGGGGCCGACGTGCGACATGACGACCGAGGAGGTGATCGGCGTCGACATCGGCGCGGCGACCGTGGCCTCGACGTGCTCCATCCGCACGCCGCGGAGCTCCTCGATGCGACGCAGGAATGTTTGCGCGTCGGGGCGGTCCTCGCGCTTGCGAGCGAGCGCGTCCCTGAGCAGCGCGACCACGCCGTCGGGGAGATCCTCCACCTTCGTGCGCGGGTCGGGCACGACGCCCGCGAGGCGGGCGGCCGCGAGCGCGTACACCGTGTCGCCCACGAACGGCAGCTCGGACGTGAGCATCTCGTAGAGGACGATGCCGAGCGCGAAGATGTCGGCCCGGCCGTCGAGCTCGCGGCCCTCGACCTGCTCGGGCGCCATGTAGGCCGGCGTGCCGATCGCGCTCCCCAGGGTGCGCGTCGCGCTGCCGGCGACCGCGCCCTCCGCGAGCCGCGCGATGCCGAAGTCGGTGATCACCACCCGCTCGTTCTCGCCGAGCATGATGTTGTCGGGCTTGAGATCGCGGTGGACGACGCCCGCGGTGTGGGCGGCGGCGAGGCCGCGCGCGACCTCTCCGGCGATCCGCAGCGCTTCGCCCAGCGCGAGCCGTCGCCCCTGCCCCATGCGCGCCGAGAGCGGCTCGCCGCTGATCAGCTCCATCGTGAGGAAGCGGACGCCGTCGTGGGCGCCGAGGTCGAACGTGCGCGCAACGTTGGGGTGGGTGACGCGGCGCGCGAGCTTCACCTCGCGGCGAAAGCGATCGAGCGCCGTCGGCGCCTCGGCCCACTCGGGGCGCAGGAGCTTGAGCGCGACGACCTCGTCGAGCTCGCGGTCGTGAACTCGGTAGACCGCGCCCATGCCCCCCTCGCCGAGCACGTCCTCGACGGCGAACCGAGCGGCGAAGAGCTCGCCGGGGTGCAAGCGAGCGTTGCTCCTCGGCAGCTCCACTGTCGGGGTGGACACGGCGCCATCGTAGCCCCGAAACGTTGGCCGTGACGGGCCGGCCGCGCTAAGCGGAGACAAGTCGCGGATCGGCCGAGGGCGGGACGCGCATTGGTGGATAGGGTTCGAATGGCGCTCAAGCAGGTTCAAATCATCGTCCGCGGCCGCGTTCAAGGCGTGTTTTTCCGCGCGGCGACGCAGCGCGAGGCCCGCCGCCTCGGCTTGACCGGCTGGGTGCGCAATCGGCCGGACGGTTCCGTCGAGATCTGCGCCGAGGGCGACGAGGCCTCCCTCCGCCAACTTTGTATGTGGGCGGAGAAGGGACCGAGCGCGGCGCGCGTTGATGATGTGCAAGCCCGCTGGAGGGCATACTCCGGGGAGTTCCCCGACTTCCGCATCACCGACTGAGCTCCGCAATGAAGCGTCTCTCCCCGCTCCTGCTCTCTGCGTCGCTCGCGTTCGCCAGCGCGGCCTCGGCGGCGCCCACCGATCCGGCGAGCGCAACCAGCGCCGCCACCACCGAGCTCGATGCGAACATCGCGCGCCTCGCAGACGCGAACCCGGCCACGCGCACGCTGGCGGTCGACGCGATCGCGTCCACCGGCCCCGACGGCTTCGGCGCCCTCGAGACGCGCCTGCTCCGCACGCCCGAGGCGGGTGCCGGGCCCATGTGGCTCGTGCTCGACAAGGTGAAGAAGGCCGCCGGCGACGACACCGCCAAGTCGGTCGAAGAGCTGATGCGCGCGGTCGTCGCGCAGGGCAACGCGCCCGGCAACAAGAGCCTCGCCCTCTTGCTCGCCGGCATCCGGGCCGCCGAGAAGCAGGGCGGCACCCCCGGCGCACGCGTGCTCGTCCGCATCGCGGTCGACCACAAGGGGCTGCTCAAATCGCACGCGGCCGGCGCGCTCAAGCGCATGGGCGATCACGCGGTGGCCGCGCTGGTCGAGGTGCGCCGCGACACCGACAAGGAGCTCCGCGGCTTCGCCAACAAGACGCTCGACGCGATGGGTAAGTTCCTCCCGTCCGACGCGGTGCAGGTCCACGACCCGCAGGCGCTGGCCGACGTCATCACGGCCTTCGGCAAGACGAAGGACCCGGACGCAATGCGCGCGATCGTCCCCTATCTGAACGCCGATCGCGCCCCCGTGCGCGAGGCTGCGCGCTGGGCGATCGCGCAATACGGCAACGACGCACGCCCGATCCTCGAAGAGACCCACGACCAGTTCACCGGCGACAAAGCCGGCAAGGACTGGGCGGCAGACAAGATCCTCAAGGCGCTGATCGTGGCCTACGACAAGGTGCGGCTCGCCGAGGTGTTCAAGCTCCTCGACGAGGGCATCGCCCACCGTGACGCCGGGCGCCTCGAAGAGGCCGTCGCCTCATTCGACGCGCTCCTCGCGCGCGCGCCGCAGTTCGAGCGCCGCGCCGAGCTCGCCGGCGCGTACCACGAGCTCGCGCGCAAGAAAGAGGCGTCCGACCGCCCCGCCGCGCGCCTGTTGTTCGCCAAGGCCGCGCGCCTCGCCGCGGGTACGCCGCTCGCCGCCACGATCGAGGCCGACCTCGCCGTGCTCGACACGCAAGACCTGCTCGCCCGCGGCATCGCCGACACGTCGCTCCTCCAGAAGGCGCTCGCGCTCGATCCATCGCACGTGCGCGCGCGCGATCTGCTGCAGAAGATCGAGAACGACGCGCGCGACCGCGAAGACCGCTTCCGCCGTTACGCGCTCGCCGCGTTCGCGGGCGTCGTCGCCACGCTCGCGGCGATTCTCTTCCTCGGCCGCAAGCCGCCCGAGCGCCCCACCCCCCGTCGCCCCGTGCGCATTTGAGGCGCTACCCGCTCGCTGACGCGCGCGGCTCCCAGCGGAGCACGCGCACCGCGATCGCCGTGTAGTCGGCGAGCGCCGTGCGGTCGATCCCGGGCCGTAGGTTCAGCAGCAGGTGCTCGATGCGCGCGTTGCCCGAGCGCTCGCCGATGCCCTGCGCGCAGCCGTGCACGCGGTCGGCGCCGGCTTCGAGCGCGACCAGCGAGTTGAGCAACGAGAGCCCGCGGTCGTTGTGACCGTGCCAGTCGAGGCCCACGCCAGCGTAGCCGGCGATGGTTGTCCGCGTGAACTCGACGAGCGCGCGGGCGCCGTCGGGCGTGGCGTGACCGACCGTGTCGGCGAGGCACAGCCGGCGCGCGCCATGGTCGAGCGCGTTGCGAACGAGCGCGGTGAGATCGCTCGGCCGGGTGCGCGTCGCGTCCTCCATGACGTAGCAGACCTCGAGCCCCTCAGAGGCGGCGAACGAGATCGCCTCGGCGCTCTGGCGAAGGATCTGCTCGAGGCTCCAGTCCTCGGCCAGCTTGCGGATCGGCGAGCTGCCGATGAACGTGTAGACCGCGATCGGCAGCCCGCTCGCCTGCGCGGCATCGGCGATGGGGACGAGATCGGAGACCAGCGTGCGCCCCGCCGCCGCCGCGCGCACGCGCAAGCGCGACCCGGCGATCTCGCGACACAGAGCGTGCACGTGCTCGCGGCTCCGCGCCGACGCCGCCGGCAGCCCCACGTTGACGACATCGATCCCGAGCGCCTCCATTGCGTGCAACAGCTCGATGCGCTCCGCGAGGCTCGGTTGGGCGACCGACGGGCTCTGCAGGCCGTCGCGCAGGGTCTCGTCCTGGACGGTCTTGGCCGCCGTGGCCGCTGTCGCGCCGTTCCAGTCCCACATCACGAAGCGCCCTCTATAGCGCTTATTTGAATGCGCGCGCGCGATCGCACGCCGCGGAGTCGAGCGCGCCGGCGATCCACGACACGAGACAGCGATCGGCGTCGCTGCCCGCGGCGAGCTTCGCGCCTCCCTTGTGCGCCTCGGCGCCGCGCGCCTTGCGCACCAGCGTGAGCTGGTCGGGCCGAATCACGCCGCGCAGCGCCGCGTCGAGCGCGAACGGCTCGAGCGCGATCAGCGAGCGGTAGGTGTGCTGATGCTCCTCGGCCGTGGTCGTCCCCTCGCCGGGGCGCGCGTCGGTCGCGAGGCGCAGACCGTTGGCCCAGTAGAAGCGGAAGTTGCGCCCCACCTGTCCGTGACAATCGAGCGTCGCGCAGTGCGGAGCGAGCGCCTCGGCGACGGCTGGGAAGGAGGCCTGGTCGGGCTCGCGGAGGTTCACCCGCGACTCGTCGACGCCGCTGCAACCAACGACGAACGCGATGAGCACCGCCGCCCTCATCGGCAACCTCCGGGGACGCCCGCGGGCACCGCGCCCTTGAACAGGAACACCGGCCCCGGCGACGACGCCGAGAGCGTCGGCTGGTGACAGGCCGCGCAGCTCGCCTCGCGGTGGATCAACGTGGTCATCGTCTGCGTCTCGGCGCCGAGCGAGATCGACGCGCGGAGCGGGAACGTGGGCGTCCACGCGGAGGGTTCGAGATAGAAATTGCCGGCGCAGTTGGTCTCGACCGCGACCGTACGCCCGGTCGCGTCCGTAAGGCTGACCTTGGCCCCGGCGACCGGCTGCTTGCCGTCGATCGCGGCGAACACCGTTCCGGCGACCGACATCTCGAACTCGTACGAGCCGTCATGACACCAAGTGCACGGCTGACCGGGGCGATGCGTCGGGCCGCGCGGCACGCCGGGCGCCTCACCACCGAGCGAGTCGCGTCTTTGATTCGCGACAGGGTCGGCGCATGCCATGGCCGCGCTCGCGAAGAGCAGAGCGGCGATGCAGAGTGTCAGCACCGACCATGAAGACCATCGCGTTCGCGTTGTTCGCTGTTGCGGCGACAGGTTGTGCGACGGTGAAGCCGTATCAGCGCGGCAAGCTCGCGCACCCCACGATGTCGGTCGAGGAGAACGAGGGAGCGGCGGAGTCCCACGTGCATGCAGTGCAAGAGGGAGCGGTGGGAGGCGTCGGTGGCGCCGGCGGTGGCTGCGGCTGCAACTAGTCATTCGAACACCGCCTCGACCGCCAACGAGCCGAGCCCGCCGACGCGTCGCGAGATGTAGATCGCGTCGAGGAACTGCGTGACGATCGCGTCGAACTGCGCGCTGACGATGAACTTGCCGAGCATCAGGCTCGCGCCGCCGCCGAGCGTGTAGATGCGGAGCGGACCGAGCTCGCGGTCGCCGGCCCAGTAGCTCGGAAACCCGCCCGCGGCGTCGAGCGTGTAGGTGCGCTCCCAGAACGTGACGCCGTTTTGGAGGTGCAGCCGCGCGTGGGGGAACGCGCGCCACTTCTTGCCGAGATCGATGGGGAGGCGCACGTCGGTGGTGCTCGCGACGAGGCCCCAGCTGTCGGCGTAGAGCCGCTCGGTCAGCCGCAGCGTCACGGTGTCCCAGCGGTGCAACAGCCGCGCGGAGAGCGCGAAGCGATTGCGGGAGACCGGCAGGTGCTCGAGCGCGCGCTCGGGGAGCCGCACGCGATTGACCTCGTCGACCTTCGCGCCGGCCGGCACCGCGTTCTGCTGCGCGAAGAACGGCACGTAGCGATACGGCTTCGACGTATCGCCGCGCTCGATCGCCGCGTCGAACAGCACCGAGAGCACGGTGGCGCGGTCGACGGTGAAGGTGACGCCCGGCGAGATCGTGTGTTTGTAGATGACGTTGGAGAAGACCGAGAAGGGCGTGCCGCTGCGGCCGGCGACGTCCTGCCCGAACGAGTAGCCGAGGCTGACGGAGTGCGCCTTGCTGGCGAAGTCCTGGATGAGCGAGCCACTCGCGCCGAGCGAGCGGTAGTCGGGCTCGATCGACGCATAGCCGCTGCCGGTGACGCCGAAGGTGCGGGGCTTGTAGCGGAGATCGAGGGTGCCGGCGTGCCGCGGCTCGCGCCACCGTTTGGAGGCCGTCGACACGATGTCGACCGACGCCGCGCTGACGATGTCGACGAGGTAGCTCCCGCCCATTCGGATGCCGCGCGGCGCGTTGTCGACCGAGCCCGCCAGCGACGGCGTGAGCACGCTGACGTTGTCGCTGTCGGTGTACCCCGCGGTCTCGAGCCGCGCATGCGACGTCCACTCCGCATCCGCGGAGAACATCGTGCACGACATCAGAGCGGCCGCGACAGCCGCGGCGAAGCGGGGGCGCACGAGGATCAGCGTAGCGCCGGTGGAGGACGATCGAACGCCGTTCCGAGCGCGAAAAACGTGCGTGCGCCGGCGCTAGCATGCGCACTCGCGGGCAGCCGCGGGAAGTGGCTACGATGCCGCGGTGCACGACCGCCGAACGTTCCTCCGTAGCTCGAGCCTCTTCGCCCTCGCGCTGACCGGCTGCAACTCTTGCAGGAAGGGCAGCAGCGCCGGCGACAAGCCGAAGGTCGCGGTGTCGATCCTTCCGCTGTGGGATCTCGCGCGCCGCGTCGCTGGCGACAAGCTCGACGTTGCGCTCGTATTGCCCGCCGGCAAGACCGAGCACGCGTACGACCCCACGCCGAAAGAGATGGCGAAGCTCTCGGGCAGCAAGCTCGCGATCGCCGTCGGGCTTGGCATGGATACGTGGCTGCAGAAGGTGATCTCCGGCGTCGCGGCGCCGGGCTACTCGACCCTGGAGCTCGGCCCCCTGGCCGATCCGAAGCCGATCGGCCACGAGGCGGTGGGCGAGGAAGATCACGATCACGACAAGGACGGCAAGGAGGACCACGCCGCGCACGAGCACGAGCACGAGCACGAGAAGGGCGCGCCCGACCCTCACTTCTGGCTCGACCCGCTGCGCGCCGTGAGGGTGCTCGACCCGCTCGCCGCCGCGTTCGAGAAGCTCGCGCCGGGCGGCGGGTTCCAGTCCCGCGCGGCCGACGTCAAGAAGTCGATCGAGGCGCTGCACGACAAGCTCGACGGCCGCGCCAAGGCGTGGTCCAAACGCAGCATCGTCACGTTTCACGGGTCGTTCGCGTACTACGCCGCGCGCTACGGCCTGACGATCGCCGCGGTGATCGAGCCGTTCCCCGGCAAGGAGCCGACGCCCAAGTACCTCAAGGAGGTGCTCGGCGCGATCGACAAGGCCAAGCCGGCGGCCATGTTCTCCGAGCCACAGCTCGACAAGAAGCCGGCGCAGGTCGTCGCCGACCAGGCGAAGATCCCGCTGTTCGAGCTCGATCCAATCGGCGCCGAGGGCGACACCTACGAGTCGCTGCTCACCAAGAACACCGACGCCCTCGAGAAGGCCCTCCGTTGACCGAAGCGTCTCCGCCCTCGCGCTACACGCCGCCCGATCCGCGGATGCCGCGCGTGCTCGACGTTCGAGACCTGTGCGTCGAGCTGGCCGGACGAACGATCCTCGACGAGGTGAGCTTCTTCGTGCCCAAGGGCGAGTTCCTCTGCCTGTGCGGCCCCAACGGCGCCGGCAAGTCGACGCTGCTCAAGACGATCCTCGGCCTCATCGAGCCCAAGTCCGGCGAGGTGGTCCGTTCCGGCACCGTCGGCTACGTGCCGCAACGCAAGACGTTCGACCGCGACTTCCCGGCGACCGCGGTCGAGCTGATCGTCGCGAACCTGCGCGGCGGCTGGCCCATTCGCATCAAGCCCGAGGAGCGCGAGCTCGCGAAGAGGGCGCTCGCGCGCGTCGGCGGCGAGAAGCTGATCGACAAGAACCTCGCCGATCTCTCCGGCGGAGAGACGCAGCGGGTGTTCCTCGCGCGCGCGCTGGTGACCGACCCGGTGCTGATCATCCTCGACGAGCCCACCGCCGGCGTCGACGTGGGCGGTCGGCAAGAGCTGCTCACGCTGATGGAGGAGATCTCCCGCAGCGACGAGCTCGCGGCGATCCTCGTCACCCACAACATCGCAGCGATCGCTCGCACGGCCGAGCGCATCCTCTACCTCGATGGGCGGGTGATGGCTTGGGGCCTCCCGCACGAGCTGCTCGGCAAGGAGCGGTTCTCGGCGATCATGCCCTCACCGAGAGACGCGGACGCCTCCGGCGCCGCTTGGCCGCAGGACGACGAATGAGCTTCCTGCTCGACCCGTTCAGCGCCGACTTCATGGTGCGCGCGTTCATCGCGGGCGTGGTCATCGGCGGGCTGTGCGCGCTCGTCGGCGTGCTCGTGGTGCAGCGCGGGCTCGCCTTCATTGGCGACGGCCTCGCCCACGCCGCGTTCGGCGGCATCGCGCTCGGGCTGTTGATCGGCCCCGCGCTCGAGAAGAACCGGGCCATCGCCGGGAGCGCGCGCGCGATGACGATGGTCCGGGACGGCTCGTGGATCGCCCTCCCCTTCACCGTGCTGATCGCCCTCGGCATCGCCTTCGTGCTCCGGCGCGGGCGGCTGCGCGGGGACGCAGCCACCGGTGTGTTCTTCGCGGTATCGTTCGCGCTCGGCGTCCTGTTCCTCGGCCTGCGTCCCACCAGCGCCCCGCCGGTGAACGTCGAGGCCGTCCTCTTCGGGAGCATCCTCGCTGTCACCCCCAGCGATCTGCTCACCGCGACCGTCGTCGCCGTGCTGGTGGCCGGGGTGTTGATCCTGGTGTGGCCGAAGCTCGCGTACGCGCTCTTCGACCGCGAGCTCGCCGAGCTCTCCGGCGTTCGCGTCGCGGTGCTCGATTACCTGCTCCTCGCGATCGCCGCGGTGGTCACCGTCGTTGCCGTCAAGACGGCCGGCGTCGTGCTGGTCAGTGCGTACGTGGTCATCCCCGCGGCGACCGCGCGGATGATCGGCCGCCGGCTGTCGAGCGTGGCGATCATCGCGGTCGTGCTCGGCGCGGCGGGCTCCGCGATCGGCCTGCTCGCGAGCTACCACCTCAACGTCGCGAGCGGCGCGACCATCATCCTCACGCTCGGCCTCATCTTCGCGCTCGGCTTGGCCTTCGGCCCCCGCAGGCGCGCATAGGCCGGGAGCCGCGAGCGTCAGCGAGCGGGTTGTCGTTGCGCGCGACAACCCGCTCCCTCACGGTCGCGGCTCCGGTCTACTTACACACGGCGGGCAGGGCCTCGAACGTGGGGACGAGCTTGGTGTAGTCGTCGTGGTAGGTGCCGCCCTTGAGGTCGGTGTTGTACTTGTAGAAGTAGCGGTTCGACGCCGGCGTGATGCCCGCGTTGTCAAACGAGTTGGTGTCGGTGTCGGTGTTGCCGAAGCCGTAGGTGGGCGTGATGCCGGTCTTCGTGCGGAGCGCGGCGAGCTCGGCGGTCTTGTAGTTGATGCCCGCGGTGCCGCTCTCGCCGATGGAGCTGAAGGTGGTGTGGATGATCCCGAGCGGGAAGCCCTTGCTGTCGAGCCAGTCGCGGGTCTTCTGCACGAAGAACTCCGGCCGCGCCGTGAGGTAGAAGACGTAGTAGCCCTTGCGCGCGAGCGCGCTGATCGCCTCGGCGGAGCCGGGGTTGGCGCCGGGGGGCGCGAGGCCGAACGCCTCGCCCCACGACGCGCTCTCGCTCGACGTGAGCGTGCCGTCGATGTCGGTGACGATGATCTTGGCGCCGTCCGGGAGGACCTCGATGAACTGATCGGTCTGCGAGTTGTCGCCCCTCAGCACGAAGTGCACGCGGTGACGACCGACGCCGAGCGGGATCGGTTCGACGGCCGCGAGGTCGACGTAGATGCGGCCGCCGCTGTCGACGACGCCCTCCTCGGTCGAGTGTTCGCCGTCCTTGGTCGTGCGGTAGGTGCCGACCTTCTTCCAGGTCGTGCCGCAGTCGCGGAGCAGGTACACGTCGACGTCCTCGTCCTGCGCGTCGTTGTCGGGGGTGGGCGCGCCGTAGGCGAACTTCGCCATCGCCCACTGCTTGCTGCCGGCCTTGAGGAACATGTCGCGGCCGCGGTGGTTCGCGCTGCCGCCCCATCCCGAGGTGGTGTGGCGGAAGCCCGTCTTGGCGCCCGGATCGGGCGGCGGCGTGTCGCACTTGGGCCGCGGCGGGCAGACCGTGGGCGCGACGTCCTCGGGCACCGCGGTGTCGACGCCGACGCCGGTGTCCGCGGGCGTGGTGTCCTCGACGCTGCTGCCGGTGTCCTGCGCGCCCCCGGAGTCGGTGCGCTGCGCGACCTCGTTGGCGCCCGCGGCGCCGGAGCAAGCGAGGAGGAGCGACGAGAGGCCCAGCAACCGCGTCTTCACAGCGAACGAGTTTGCCACCACGAGACAAAAAGACCACGGCCGCGAGCGCTGACGCTCACGGCCGAGTCATTCGGTTCGCCGAGTTGACTACTTCTTCTCTTCGGCAGCCGGAGCGGAGAAGGAGGCCGCCGACGGGTCGTTGCGCACGACCCACTCGATGACCGCCATCTGCGCGCCGTCGCCGCGGCGGGGGCCCATCTTGATGATGCGGGTGTAGCCACCCGGCCGGCCCGCGAAGCGCTTCGCCAGATCGGTGAAGAGCTTCTCGACGAGGTCGACCTTCTCGAGCTCGCCACCCGGGAGGGTGCGCGTGCCGAAGCGGCCGACGAAGGAGCCGACGAGGCGCGTGGCGTGCAGACGCTTGGCCTTGTCGCCCGGCGTGAGCTCCGCCTGCACCGTGTACGCGACCTTGCCGAGGCGGGCCGCGCGCGTGACGAGCTTCTCGGCCACGCGGCGAAGCTCTTTGGCCTTCGCGTCGGTGGTCTCGATGCGCTCGTGGAGGATCAGGTTCGCCGCGAGGTTGCGGAACATGGCCCGGCGCGAGGACGGGCTGCGATCGAACTTACGGCCGGACTTCAAGTGACGCATGGCGGACTCCCTAGAACTCTGTCTCTGCAACCCGCGCGCTCACGCGCGCGGCTCCAATCTCACGCCTGGTTCTGCTGGGCCTTCCAGCGCTCGTACATCTGGGGCCAGTTGTCGATGCGCATGCCGAGGCTGAGCCCCATCTGCTGGAGGATCTCTTTGATCTCCTTCAGCGACTTGCGACCGAAGTTCTTCGTCTTGAGCATGTCCTGCTCGGTCTTCTGCACGAGCTCGCCGATGAGCGAGATGTTCGCGTTCTGCAGGCAGTTCGCGGAGCGGACCGAGAGCTCGAGCTCGTCGACGGAGCGGAACAGGTTCTCGTTGACCGGCTCGTCCTCGCCGATCGTCGCGACGTAGCCCTGCTCCTCGTTCTCTTCGAAGTTGATGAAGATGTTGAGCTGCTCTTTGAGGATCTTCGCCGCGTAGGCGACCGCGTCCTGCGGCTTGACCGAACCGTTGGTCCAGATCTCGAGCGCGAGCTTGTCGTAGTCGGTCTGCTGACCGACGCGGGCGTTCGTGACGGTGTAGTTCACGCGCTTGATCGGCGAGAACAGCGAGTCGATCGGGATGGTGCCGATCGGCGTCGACGGGGACTTGTTGCGCTCGGCGGGGACGTAGCCGCGGCCGATGCCGATCGTGAGCTCGGCGCGGAAGGGGCCCTTCTTGTCGAGCGTGCAGACGAGGTGGTCGGGGTTGAGGACCTTGAGGCCGTCGACGAGCTGCAGATCGCGCGCGTAGACCGGGCCGGGACCCTCTTTGTCGATCATCACCGAGTACGAGAGCTTGCTGCCCTCGGCGGCGAGAACGACTTCCTTCATGTTGAGGATGATGTCGGTCACGTCCTCGACGACGTCGGGGATCGAGGTGAACTCGTGGAGCGCCTTCTCGAAGCGGACGGCGGTGATGGCCGCGCCCTGCAGCGACGAGAGCAGCACGCGACGGAGCGCGTTGCCGACCGTGATACCGAACCCGCGCTCGAGGGGCTCACAGGTGAACTTCCCGTAGAAGTCCGTGAGCGTCTCGTCGTCCGTCTCCAACTGCTTGGGACGGATCATCTCGTGCCAGTTGCGGGCGATATGGGGGGATGCAGCGGCAGACATGTTCACTCTCTCGCTTTCCGGCTCTCTACCTGGATCCCATTCCGAGGGCCGTGGGCATGGACGTGGTCGCTGTGGGATTCGGCTTCCGCGTCTCGGTTTACGTAACGAAGGAGCCCCGACCGTCAGGGAGGGGGTTGTCCTTTGGGACATCCCGACTCGCTGACGCTCGCGGCTCCAGTCTCAACTAGCGCGAGTAGTACTCAACGACGTACTGCTCACGGATGGCCGGCTCGTTGAGCTCCTCGCGGACGGGGAGACCCTTGACCGTGCCCTGGAAGTTCTTCTTGTCGACCTCGAGCCACGAGAGCTGCGGGCGCGCCTCGCTCGCCGCGAGGGCGATCTCGATGCGCTTCTGCGCGCGGGCCGACTCGCGGATGGCGATGACGTCGCCGACGCGAACCTGGTAGCTCGGGACGTTGACGCGACGGCCGTTCACGAGGACGTGCTTGTGGAGCACGATCTGGCGGGCCTCGTTGCGCGAGCCGCCGAAGCCCATGCGGTGGACGACGTTGTCGAGGCGACGCTCGAGGACACCGAGGAGGTTCTCGCCGGTGCGGCCCTTGGAGCGGTCGGCCATGGCGAAGTACTTGCGGTACTGGCGCTCGAGGATGCCGTAGATGCGGCGAACCTTCTGCTTCTCGCGGAGGCGGATGCCGTACTCGGAGAGCTTGACGCGCTTGTCGCCGTGCTGGCCCGGCGGCTTCGGCCGACGAGTGACCGAGCACTTCTCCGAGTAGCAACGATCAGCCTTGAGGTAGAGCTTCATCCCCTCACGGCGACACATCTTGCAAACTGCACCGATATAACGAGCCATCTTCTTAGTCCTCAGTCGTCAAGCGTCAGCTGGGATCACACGCGGCGGCGCTTGGGCGGGCGGCAACCGTTGTGCGGGATGGGGGTGACGTCGCGGATGAGCGTCACCTTGAAGCCTGCGGTCTGGAGGGCGCGGAGCGCGCTCTCGCGGCCGGCGCCGGGCCCCTTCACGAAGACGGCCACCGAGCGGACGCCGTGCTCCTGCGCACGGCGCGCGGCCTCTTCGGCGGCGAGCTGGGCGGCGAACGGCGTGCTCTTGCGCGAGCCCTTGAAGCCACGCGCACCGGCCGACGACCACGAGATCGCGTTGCCGTTGACGTCGGTGATGGTGACGATCGTGTTGTTGAACGTCGACTGGATATGCGCGATGCCGGTCGCAATGTTCTTGCGGACCTTCTTCTTCTGCTTACCAGCCGCGGCGGGCTTCTGTGCGGTTGCCATCTGCTTCTTCCTTTGGACCTGAGATCAGCCCTTGCCGGCGGGACGCGGGGCGGCGCCGCGAGCGGCGAGACCCTTGCGCGGACCCTTGCGGGTGCGCGCGTTCGTGTGCGTGCGCTGACCGTGGACCGGAAGGCCCTTGCGGTGACGGAGGCCGCGGTAGCAGCCGAGGTCCATCAGGCGCTTGATGTTCATCTGGATCTCGCGGCGGAGATCGCCCTCGACCTTGTATTCGGCCTCGAGGAGGTCGCGGATCTTCTTGACGTCCGCGTCGGTGAGCTCCTCGGTCATCTTGTTCTCGGGGATCCCCGTCTTCTTGCAGATCACACGCGCTGCCGCGGGACCGATGCCGAAGAGGTAACGGAGCGAGATCGTGATGTGCTTACGACGCGGAAGGTCGACACCTGCAATACGAGCCATGGCTACTCCTCAGCTCCCCTGGCGCTGCTTGTGCTTCGGGTTGTCGCAGATGATGCGAACGACGCCGCGGCGACGAACGACCTTGCACTTTGCACAGATTTTCTTGACGGAAGGACGGACCTTCATGGGGGAGCTCCAGACTGAACTGAGTGACTGACTTAAGTGGTTGCGTTGCTGCGTTTCCCGAGAATCTTTCCGCGCGTGGGATCGAGGGGGCTTTGCTGCACCGACACTCGATCTCCGGGAGCGATCTTCACAAGCGTCCTGCGCGCCTCCGTGCTCATGCCCGCCACGACGGTGCGACCGTCATCGAGCTTCACGCGGAAAAGTGCGCTGGGGAGTGCTTCTTCGATCGTTCCTCCGATGCCTTCGTCCTTTGGGCTCATTCACTATTCGCGTGAGAGAGCGTTGAGGACACGTTCGGTGACTGCCGCCAATTCGCCGACTCCGTCGACGCGTCGGAGCAGGCCGCGGCCCTCGTAATACGGAATGAGGGGCGCGGTTTGGTCGTGATAAACGCGGAGTCGATCACGAACCGTTTCCTCCCGATCGTCGGCCCTTTGTTCGAGGTCGGCGTCAGGGGGGGGCGGATTGTACTTGAGATGAAAGATTTGTCCAGAGCGCCGGTCGGTGCGGCGACCACAGACCCGCTCGACCAGGAGGTCGTCGGCGACCTCGATGAGGACCACGCCGTCGAGCTTGGTCCCGAGCCTGGAAAGGGAGCCGTCGAGCGACTCGGCCTGGGCGACGGTGCGGGGGAAACCGTCGAAGAGGTAGCCCTTTTGCGCGTCGGGCTGCTTGAGCCGCTCCTCGACCATGTCGATGACGACCTGGTCGGGGACGAGCAGCCCCTTGCTCATGAACTCGGCGGCCTTGAGGCCGAGCTCGGTGCCCTTGGCCTTGTGGGCTCGGAGCATGTCTCCGGTGGAGATCTGCGGGATGCCGTAGCGCTCGCAGATCACCTTGGCCTGCGTGCCCTTACCGGCGCCGGGCGGTCCGATGAGAATCGCGCGCATCAGGCATCCTCCGACGTGGGCTCGAGGTCGCGACGGCCGCGAATCTTGGTGGCGCGCGCGCCGGACAGCCCCTCGTAGTTACGGGTGATGAGGTGGCTCTCGACCTGCTGCACGGTGTCGAGCGCGACGCCGACGACGATCATGATCGACGTGCCGCCGAAGTAGAACGGCACGCGGAAGTACTCCTGCACGATCGTCGGGATGACGCAGACCGCGGCGACGTAGAGCGAGCCGCCGAGCGTGATCCGCGTGAGCACGCGGTCGATGTACTCGGCCGTCTTCTTGCCGGGTCGAATGCCGGGGATGAAGGCCTGCTGCTTCTTGAGGTTGTCCGCGACGTCGATCGGTTGGAACGTGACGGCGGTGTAGAAGTAACAGAAGAAGATGATCAGACCGACGTAGAGCGCGTTGAACGCCCAGTCGCCCGGCGAGAGCATCTGCTGGAGCTTGTTGGCGCCGGGCACGTTGAGGTTCGCGAGCGTGCTCGGGAACATCAGCAACGAGCTCGCGAAGATCGGCGGGATCGTTCCGGCCGTGTTCACGCGGAGCGGCAAGTGCGCCTGCTGACCACCGTAGATTCGACGGCCGACCTGGCGGCGCGAATACTGGATCGGGATCTTCCGCTGACCGCGCTCGAAGAACACGATCGTGGCCACCGTGAGGAGGATGATCGTGAGGACCGCGAAGATCGTGAGCGGCTGGAGGTTGCCCTCGTTGGTCTGGTAGTAGCGGTTCATCGCGTCGGGGATGTCCGTCACGATGCCGATGAAGATGATCAGCGAGATGCCGTTGCCGATGCCGCGCTCGGTGATCTGCTCGCCGATCCACATGACGAAGGCGGTGCCCGTCGTCAGCGTGAGGATGGTGAGGAGCTTGAAGCCCCACCCCGGGTGGCCGACGACGTTGCCGGTGAGGCCCGCGCCGAACGGCACGTTCGTGAGCGACTCCAGGTAGGCGGCGATGCCGAACGCCTGGAACATCGACAACAGGATCGTGCCGTAGCGCGTGTACTGATTGATCTTCCGCTGGCCCTGCTCGCCCTCTTTGCGCAGCTCCTCGATCGGCTTGAACACCATGCCGAGGAGCTGGAGGATGATCGACGCGCTGATGTACGGCATGATGCCGAGCGCGAAGATCGAGAGCTTCTCGAGCGCGCCGCCCGAGAACAGGTTGACCACGCCGAGGATGCCGCTGCCCGCGTTGGCAACGTGCCCCTGCATCACGCGGCGATCGACGCCCGGGGTCGTGACGAACACGCCCAGGCGATAGATCGCCAGCATTCCAATGGTGAAGAAGATGCGCCGACGGAGGTCGGCGAGCTTCCCGATGTTTTGGAGCAGGGACATTGGAGGGACCGATGCGCCGGATCAGGCCGGGGTGCCAGCCTCTTCAGCCTTCGGCAGCTCAATAACCACGGCGGAGCCGCCCGCCTTCTCGATTTTTTCCTTGGCGGACTTCGAGAAGCCGTGGGCTCGGATCGTGAGCTTCTTGGTGAGGTCGCCGACGCCGAGGATCTTCAGGCGGTCGGGGCGGCCCTTGACCAGCCCGGCCTCCTTGAGGATCTCGAGGTCGACCGCCGCGCCCGCGTCGAACGAGTCGAGATCGCCGATGTTGACCTCGGCGACCTTGGCGGGGAACGGGTTGCGGAAGCCGCGCTTGGGGATGCGGCGCATGAGCGGGGTCTGACCGCCCTCGAACCAGAGACGCCCGGCCTGACCGGTGGAGCGCGCCTTCTGGCCCTTTTGACCGCGACCCGACGTCTTGCCGAGCCCCGAGCCAACGCCACGACCCACGCGGGTCTTCTTGGTGTTCGCGCCCACGGGGGCGCTGATCTTTGCGAGACGGTCAGCCATCGGTCTCCTCCACGTGGACGAGGTGGATGACCTTCTTGATCATCCCACGGAACGACGGCGTGTTGTCGACCACCACACTCTGGTGGAGACCGCGCAGGCCGAGGCCGGCGACCGTCAGACGTTGCGAGTGCGGACGGTTCGCGAGGGACTTAACCTGCGTGACCTTCAGCTTCTTGGCCATCACTCACCTCCGGCTTCCGCAGCGGGAGCCGCGGCTGCACCGTGGGCGACGGTCTGCGCGTCGCCGGCGTGGTGCTTGGTGGTCGAGACCTCTTCCGCGGTCATGCCGCGGCGGGTCGCGATGGTCTGCGGATCGCGGAGCTCGCGGAGCGCCTTGATCGTCGCGCGCACGACGTTGTGCGCGTTCGACGTGCCGAGGCACTTCGAGAGGATGTCCTGGATGCCGGCCGATTCGACGACCGCGCGAACCGCGCCGCCGGCGATGACGCCCGTTCCGGGCGAGGCGGGGCGGAGGAGCACCTTCCCCGCGCCGAAGTGCCCGAAGGACTCGTGCGGGATGGTCACGCCGTTGAGCGGGACCTTGAAGATGTTCTTGCGCGCCTGGTCGTTCCCCTTGCGGATCGCCTCGGGGACCTCGTTGGCCTTACCGAGCCCGACGCCCACGTGACCGCTCTCGTCGCCCACGACCACGAGGGCCGAGAACGAGAAGCGACGGCCGCCTTTGACGACCTTCGCGACGCGGTTGATGTGGACGACGCGCTCCTTGAGCTTCTCTTCGTCGAGCTGATCAACAAATGCCATCTTCAAGGACCTTTCAGAACTTCAGTCCGGCTTCGCGCGCGGCGTCGGCCAGGGCCTTGATGCGGCCGTGATAAATGAACCCGTTGCGATCGAAGGCGACCTTCTCGATCCCCTTCTTCTTGCACAGCTCGCCGATCAGCTTGCCGACGGCCTTGGCTTCGTCCGTCTTGTTCTTGCCGTCGAGCTTGCCCTTGAGCTCCTTCGACAGCGTGCTGGCCGTAGCGAGGGTCGCGCCCTTGATGTCGTCGACGACCTGCACGTAGATGTGCTTGGCCGAACGGAACACCGAGAGGCGAAGGCGATCGGGCGTGCCCGAGATCTTCTTGCGGATGCGGAGCTTGCGACGCTCGCGCCCTTGGATTTCGAGAGCCATGACTACTTACCCTTTCCGCCCGACTTGCCGGCCTTCTGCCGAACCTTCTCGCCCTTGTAGCGAACGCCCTTGCCGCCGTACGGCTCCGGCGGACGGATATCGCGGATCTTCGCCGCGAGCTGGCCCATGACCTCTTTGTCGTTGCCGACGAGGATCAGCTGGGTGCCCTTGCTCTCCGGCGGCACCGTCCCGGTGACGCCCTTGGGGAGCGGCAGCGCGACGGGGTGGGAGAAGCCGAGCGTGAGGTGGAGCGTCTGGCCCTTGATCTCGGCGCGGTAGCCGGTGCCGACGAGCTCGAGCTCCTTGGTGTACCCCTCGGCCGCGCCCTTGGTCATCGCGGCGAAGACCGCGCGGGCGAGACCCTGGTAGCGAGCGCCGTCGCGGCCGCCGATCGTGGGGACGATCGTGACCTTACCGGCGTCGATGGTGATCTTCACGTTCGGGGGGACCGGACGCGAGAGCGTGCCCTTCGGGCCGGTGACCTCGAACTTGTCGCCAGCGACCTTGGCGCTGACGCCCTTGGGGAGGTCGATCGGGCGCTTGCCCGTGCGCGACAGACGGATGTCCGTCGGCGCAGCAGCAGTCGTCGTTGCAGCAGCCATCACCACACCTCGCAAAGCAGCTCGCCGCCGATGCCGAGCTGACGGCACTGACGGTCGGACTTGATCCCCTGCGACGTGCTCAGCAGGGCGATGCCGTAGCCGTTGCGCACGCGCGGGATCTGGTCGTGACGAACGTAGATACGACGACCGGCGCGCGAGACGCGGCGGGTGCCGTCGATAGCCGAGCCGCGGTCCTTGCCGTAGCGGAGGACGATCGTGAGGGTCGGCTTGGGGCCCTCGCTCTCGCGCACGTCGTCGACGTAGCCCTCTTCCTTGAGGAGCTTCGCGATCGACACGCGCATCTTCGACGCCGGCATTTCGGTGCGCTCATGGCGAGCGAGAGCCGCATTGCGGATGCGCGCGAGCATGTCTGCGATCGGATCAGTGATGTTCATCGGTCTTCCTTCTTGTCCCGTTGGTCTCGCCGGCAGCCGTCACTCGAGAGCGACGCGTTCCGACGAGCGGAATCGCATTTGCGCGTCCCGCCTTACGGCGGATCCGCGACTCACCAGCTGGCCTTGAGAACGCCCGGGATGTCGCCGCGGAGGGCGTACAGCCGGAGGCACACACGACACAGCTCGAACTTGCGGTAGTAAGCGCGCGCGCGGCCGCAGACCTTGCAGCGGTTGCGGTGACGCACGGCGAACTTGGGGGCGCGATTCAGCTTCGCGAAATCAGCAGCGGTAGCCATTTGAACTCCTAAACTCGCTTACTGCCGGAACGGCATTCCGAACGCGGCGAGGAGCGCGCGCCCTTCTTCGTCGGTCTTCGCCGTGGTGACGAAGCTGATGTTCATGCCCTTGATCTTGTCGACCTTGTCGTAGTCGATCTCGGGGAAGACGATCTGCTCCTTCATGCCGAGGGAGTAGTTGCCGCGGCCGTCGAAGGCGCGGGGCGAGACGCCCTTGAAGTCACGGACGCGCGGGAGCGCGAGGAACAGGAGGCGGTCGAGGAACTCCCACATCCGGTCCTGGCGGAGGGTGACCATCGCGCCGATCGCGAGACCCGCGCGCAGCTTGAAGTTCGCGATCGCCTTCTTGGAGCGGGTGATGACCGGCTTCTGGCCCGTGAGGAGCGTGAGCTCGGCGACGGCCGACTCGACGATCTTCGGGTTCTGCACGGCCTCGCCGAGGCCCATGTTGATGACGATCTTCTGCAGACGCGGGACCTGCATGACGTTCGAGTAGCCGAACTGCTTCTGCAGCGCGGCGGCGATCTCTTTGCGGTAGCGGACCTTGAGGCGGGGGGGCTCGGGCGCCGACGCCGTCGACTTGTAGCCCTCGGGCGCGGTCGGAAGGCCGGTCGCGGGCATCGCCGCGGCGCCGCCCTTCTGACGCTTCTCCTTCTTCTCGCCGCCACCGACCGGCTTGTCGCCCTTCGGCTTCGCTTCCTTCTTGTCGGACTTCTCGTCTTTGCTCGCCATCTTCTTCTCAGCTCCGTCCTCGAATGCAGGTAGCGCTAGCGGCGTACTGGTCTACGAGGCGTTGTCACTTGTGACTTGTGAACGTTGTCGTCGCGTTGCGCCGCTGCGTGCGGCGCCATAGCCGCTCGCTGACGCGCGCGGCTGGCTGTCGCTATTCCTTGGCGGCTTTCGCTGCCTTCTTGGCGGGCTTCTTCGCCGGCTTCGCCTCAGCCGCTTCGGCGGCGGGCTTGGCTTCGGCGGCGGAGGCCGTCTTGATCTTGCGGACGGGCTTGCCCGTGGCGGGATCGACCGGCATCACCTTGCTCCAGAAGAGCGGCGCTTCCTTCTGGAAACGCTTGCCCTCGGGGGCGCGCTGCGTGGGCTTCTGGTGCTTGGTCACCATGTTGATGCCCTGCACGAGAACCTTCAGCTCCTCGGGGATCACGCGCAGGACCGTGCCGGTCTTGCCCTTGTCCTTGCCGCTGATGATGGCGACGGTGTCGCCCTTCTTGATGCGCGCGTTTGCCATCACACCACCTCGGGAGCGAGGGAGATGATCTTCATGAACTTGCGACCACGCAGCTCGCGGGCGACCGGCCCGAAGATGCGGGTGCCGACCGGCTCGCCGTCCTTCGTGATGAGGACCGCGCTGTTGGTGTCGAACTTGATGTAGCTGCCGTCGGCGCGCTGGTACTCGCGGCGAGTGCGAACGACGACCGCCTTCGCGGTGTCGCCCTTCTTCACCTTCTGACCAGCCGTCGCCTCTTTGATCGCGACGACGATGATGTCGCCCAGGCCGGCGTAGCGACGGCGCGAACCGCCGAGCACCTTGATGCACTGGACCGACTTGGCGCCGCTGTTATCGGCGACGTCGAGGTAGGTACGCATTTGGATCATGGCAATTACTCAACCTTCGCGGCTTCGATGAGCCGGCTGACGATCCAGCGCTTCTCGCGCGAGAGCGGACGGTGCTCGAGGATTTCGACCTTGTCGCCAGTCTTGAACTGGTTCTTCTCGTCGTGCGCCTTGTAGCGCGTGCGGTTCTTCAGGTACTTGCCGTAGACCGGATCGCGGCGGAGCGAGACGACCTCGACGACGACCGTCTTGTCCATCTTGTCGCTGCGGACCACGCCGGTGAGCGCGCGGTGACGACCACGGGGATCGTTGCGGCGGGGCGTGGCGCCCTTGGCGTTGGGGTCGGCGACCTTGACGGCCTTCGCGACCTTCTTGGCCGTGTCGACCACGGCCGCCTTCGCGGTCTTGGCGACGCTCTTCGCGGCGTCCGCCACCTTGGCGACGGCGCCCTTCTTCTCGGCGGGCTTCGCGCCCTTCTTCTCGGCCATGACTACTTGGACTCCTGCTGGGCAGCGATCGCCGCCTTGACCTGCTGCGCGAGCGCATCGAGCTCACGACGACGAAGCTCGCTCTTGATGCGCGCGACGTCGCGACGACGGCGCGGGATCGACGCGGTGTCGTCGAGCTGGTTGGTGTAGTTCTGCAGACGCGACTGGAACAGCTCGCCCTCGATCTGCTTCGAGAGCTCGACGAGCTCGGTGTCGCTCTTGTCCTTGAGTTCACTCGCCTTCATGACAGGTCTCCGCGGATCAGGAACTTGCAGGTGATCGGGAGCTTGTGCGCGGCGAGACGGAACGCCTCTTTGGCGACGTCCATCGGCACGCCCTGAAGCTCGTACATCACGCGGCCGGGGAGGATGACCGCGCACCACTCCTCGGGGTTGCCCTTTCCGTGACCCATGCGGGTCTCGGCCGGCTTCTTCGAGATCGGCTTGTCGGGGAAGATGCGGATGAAGAGCTTGCCCTGGCGCTTCACGTGACGCTGAATCGCCATACGAGCGGCTTCGATCTGACGCGAGGTGACGCGGCCCGGGCTGATGCTCTGGAGCGCGAAATCACCGAACGACACATCGCTACCCGTCCAGGCGACACCCTTGGTGTTGCCCTTCTGGACCTTGCGGTACTTGACCTTCTTGGGGGAGAGCATGGCTTCCTCTTACAACCCGCTCGCTTACGCGCGCGGCTCCGACGTTTGGCCGCCCTGCTGGGGACGACGGTTGCGCTTGGGGAGGATCTCGCCCTTGAAGATCCAGACCTTGACGCCGATGATCCCGTAGGTGGTCTTCGCCTCGCCGAGGCCGAACTCGATGTCGGCGCGGAGCGTGTGCAGCGGGACGCGGCCCTCGCGGTAGTTCTCGACGCGGCTCATCTCCGAGCCGCCGAGGCGACCCGAGCAACGAACGCGGATGCCCTTGGCGCCGAACTTCACGGCGGTGCTGACCGCCTTCTTCATGGCGCGGCGGAACGCGACGCGGCGCTCGAGCTGCGTGGCGATCGACTCGGCGACGAGCTGTGCATTCGTCTCCGCCTTGCGGATCTCCTGCACGTCGATGAAGACCTCGTTCTCGGTGAACGACTGGACACCGGGGAACTTCGTCTCGCCCTTGGCGGCGGTGGTGAGGTTGCCGGTGCGGAGCGTCTCGATCGACTTGCCGCCCTTGCCGATGACCATGCCGGGGCGCGCGGTGTAGATGATGACCTTCGCCTTGTTGGCGGCGCGCTCGACCTCGATGCCGGCGATGTTGGCGTTGAAGAGGTAGTCCTTGATGGCCCGCTTGATGCGGATGTCCTCATGGAGCCACTTCGAATACGCCTTGTCCTCGTACCACTTCGAGGACCAGGTCTTGATGATGCCCAGGCGGAACCCGGTCGGATGAACTTTCTGACCCACGTTGGCTCTCCTGTTACTCGCGCGTGTCGAGGATGACGGTGATGTGGCTGATGCCCTTCTGGACCCGAGTCGCGCGACCCATCGCGCGAGGACGCCAGCGACGCATGTGGCTGTTCGGTCCCTTGTCGACCGTGGCGGCGGACACGTAGAGCGTGTCGACGTCGACGCCGGGGTTTGCGACCCGGGCATTGGCGACTGCCGATTCGATCACCTTCTTCACCCAGGGCGCACCGGCCTTGTTGGTGAAGGCGAGCATCTGCAACGCCTGCGCGGCGGACTTGCCGCGGACGAGATTCACGATCATTCGGGCCTTGCGCGGAGAAATGCGCGCAAATCGAGCCATCGCCTTGGTGGCCATCGAGGAACCTTCTGAGCTATGCGTCTCCACCCGCTCCTCGTACGCATTCGCCTGAAAACAGGACGACGCGCCGTTAGGACTTCGGGTGTTGGCACCTCATCCGTTAGCCGCGGAGGAGACACCGAAAACCGAAACGGGTTGGGTCCGTCTCGGGGGGCGCGCACTCTAGCAGGGTCGTTGGGCTTGTCCAGCCCTTCGTCCCGTGCGTGCGGTCGCGAGGTCGCAGTGAGGCCCGGAAATCTCCGGTCGAGGTGTGGAAATCATTACTGATTTCGGCGGCCCACGGGTTGCCTATGGGGAGCCCATGCGAAGGTCCTGGTTCGTGCTGGCCCTCATGGCCGCAGTGGCTGTCGGTTGCGGGAAGAAGAAGGCGGATCCGTCGACCAAGGAGTCGTCGACGCAGGGCGCGGGCGCATCGCTCGTCGAGGTGTTCGAGCGCGGGCAGGTCGCGTGGAACGTGGACGCCGACGGTCAGGTGCTCGCGCACATCCACCACAACGACGACGGCGACATCACCAAGAGCTCGAAGGGCACCATCGAGTGGACCGAGAACGGTGAGACCAAGAGCGCAGCGCTCAAGTACGACAGCGATCGCGAGGCGCTCGTCGCGCGCGGGCCCGCCCTCGAGCAGGACCTCACCGAGATCCGCTACACGCTCGTCACCAACGACGAGCCGGTGAGCGGCGCGCTCCACGTGCCGGCCGCGGGCAGCGAGGCGCTGGTGGCCGACGTGAACGCTTCGGCCAAGGTGTCGGTCGACGGCGTCGTCGCGCCGCACGGCGGCGTCGTGCAGATCGTCGGTGAGGAGCGGATCGAGATCGTCGGCGACGACGACTCCGACGAGGTCCGCGTCTACGTCTACGACGCGAGCTGGAAGCCGATCGTCGTCGGCCCGCGCAAGATCACGATCGCGATCGGCGGCGCGAAGCCCGAGGTGATCGTGCTGACCGGCGCGCCCGACGGCTACTACTGCGTCGGCCACTGGCACGTCGTGGGCGAGCCGCCGCGCGTCACCGTCGTCGTGCGCAGCGGGCCGAAGGTGCACGTGGCGATCGTCGGCTACCGACCCGGCATCAAGATGGAGGTCGCCGGCGGTCCGAAGGTGAAGGTCAAGGTGAAGGGCGTCGCGTGGGGCCCGAAGGCCGACGTCAAAGTGAAGGTGGGCGGCCCGATGGTGAAGATCGACATCAAGGACAAGGGCCCGAAGGGCAAGGTCAAGATCAAGTTCAAGTAGGAGCCGCGCGCGTGAGCGAGCGGGTTGTACGGCACACCGGCGGCCTCACGTCTGCGACAACCCGCTCCCTTGCGGTCGCGGCTCCCGATCGCTCACGCCTCCGCGGGCGCAGGCTCCGCCGCCGCCGCCGGCTCCGCGCCGCGGCTCACGATCCAGCCGAACGCCGCCGCCGTGAAGAACATGATCAGGCTGTAGATCGCCGGCGGGATCGCCATCGTGCCGTTGTTGAGCAGGCGGGGGCTGCTCGCGATCGCGATGGCGAGCGTGCCGTTGTGGATGCCGATCTCCATGCCGATCGCGATCGCCTGCTTGCGCTCGACCTTCGCGGCGCGCGGCACGAAGTAGCCGACCGTCATGCTCGCGAGGTTGAACGCGAGGGCGGCGAGGCCGACCTGCTGGAAGAACCCGAGGATCGTGTGGCGCTCCTTGGCGATCGCCGACGCGATCACGAGCACCAGGAACACCGCGGACATGATGCGGACCGGGCGGTTGAGGCCGTCGGCGGTGCTCGGCTTCTTCGCCTTGATCAGCATGCCGATGCCGACCGGGATGAGCACGATCGCGAACACCTGAATCGCCTTGTCGAACTGGAGCGGGATGGACTTGCCCGCGCCCATGAACGCCTGCATCGAGTAGTTCACGATGAACGGCAGCGTGAGCAGCGAGAGGATGCTGTTGACCGCCGTGAGCGTGATGTTGAGCGCGACGTCGCCCTTGGCGAGGTGGCTGAACAGGTTGGCCGTGGCGCCGCCGGGGGACGCGGCAAGCAGCATCAGGCCGACGGCGAGCTCCGGCGCGAGCCCGAACGCCTTGGCGATGCCGAACCCGATCGCCGGGAGGAGCAGCATCTGACACACGAGGCCGACCATGACGGCCTTCGGGTAGACGACGACGCGGCGGAAGTCGGCGAGCGTGAGGCTCAGCCCGAGGCCGAGCATGATGATCGCGAGGGCGAGCGGCAGGAACACCGCGGTCACGACGTTCGACTGCATGGGCGGAGACGCTATCGGGGTTCACCGCCCGCGGTAAAGGCAGGAAAGTGCGTCAAAAGCATGCATACAGCGCGTCAATCAGCGCCCGGGCGCGCGGATCGAGGAGCGTCGCCGTCCCCATGCGGTTCATCGTGTACCCGAACCCGAGCCGCGCGACCGGATCGTAGAACCCCACCGATCCGCCCATGCCGGGGTGGCCGAAGCTGCCCTCGTTGGGGCCGAACGACTCGCCCGGCTGCGAGAGCATGAAGCCGAGACCGAAGCGGGTCGGCACGTCGAGCACCAGATCCCGGCCCGACACACGCTCGCTGCCAGCGCGCGCGATCGACTCGCGCGAGAGCAGCTCATGTACCGATCCGTAGAGAGACGCGATCGCGCGAGCCGTCGCGTGTCCGTTCACCGACGGCAGCTCGGCGGCGCGGAACGCGCGAGAGCCCACCGTGCCCGGCATCAGCAGCGACGGCGGGTTGGCGAACGCCCTCGCGGTCATCGACGCCGGCTCCATCATGATCCGCTCGAGCAGCGTCGGCTCGGGCGTCGTCGGACGCGGGCCGGTCTTGAGCTCGGCGCAGCGCGCGTCGAGCTCGGGGTGGAAGCCGACGTGGAGGTCGAGCCCGCGCGCGACCTCCTCGCGGAGGTACTGCCCGACGGTGCGCCCGGACACGCGTCGGATCACCTCGCCGAGGAGCCAGCCGAAGGTGACCGCGTGATAGCCGTGCGCGGTGCCCGGCTCCCACCACGGCGTCTCCGCGGCGAGCGCGCCCGTCATCGCGGCCCAGTCGAACAGCGCCTCGGGGGGCAACGGCGCGCGCACGGCGGGGAGGCCGGCGGTGTGATCGAGCAGCATCGCCACGGTGATCCCGTGACCGAGCTCCGGCCAATAGCGCGCGACGGGGGCCTCGAGATCGAGGAGCCCCTGGTCGACGAGCCGGTGCGCGCAGAGCGCGGTGAAGCCCTTGGTCGTCGAGAAGACGTTGACGAGGGTGTCGCGCTGCCACTTCCGCTGGCGCGCGCCGTCGGCCACGCCGCCCCACAGATCGACGACCGGACGCCCGTCGACGACCACCGCCACCGCGGCCCCGAGCGCGAGCTTCGACGAGAAGCTCTCGGCGAAGACCTCGCGCACGCGCGCGAAGCGCGGATCGCACTCGCCGTCGATCACGACGCGCGGCGCTGCGGTCCCGCGAGCTCGCGGTATTGGTCGTCGGCGACGCGGTTCTTTTCGTCGACGAGGACCACCACCGGCTGCCAGCCCTTCGCCTCGTGGGCGTCGACCTCGGCGAACGTGGCGATGATCACCTTGTCCCCCGGGGACGCGAGGTGCGCGGCCGCGCCGTTGATGCAGATGACGCCGCTGCCCGGCTCGCCGCGTAGCGCATAGGTGGTGAGCCGTGTGCCGCGCGTGACGTTCCAGATGTGCACCTGCTCGTGCTCGAGGATCTGCGCCGCCTCCATGAGCTCTTGCGAGATGGTGACGCTGCCCTCGTAGTCGAGGTCGGCGTGGGTGACGGTCGCGCGGTGGATCTTCGACTTGAAGAGATGGAGCCGTGTCGACATGTGACCTCCGGTCCCGGCCCTCGAGGGTCCAGGCCAACAGTGGGGGATCACGCTAGCCCAAGAGTCGATGGGGCTCGACTGTCGGAGGGGGATGAAGCGCGTCCTTGCCGTGGCCGCCCTGCTCCTCGCGAGCAAACCGGCCCTGTCCGCGCGGCCGCCGCGCGATTTCCGGGTCGTCCACGTGTTCGTGGCGTTGTGTGACAACGATCATCAAGGGATCGTGAAGGTCTCGAAGCTCCTCGGCGACGGCAAGGACCCGGAGCACAATCTCTACTGGGGCGCCGGCTACGGCGTGAAGACGTTTTTTGCGCGCTCGCCGGACTGGTCCGAGGTCGCCGTGGGCACCACGCCGGCCGCGCCGATCCTGCGGCGCGCGGTGTTCGTGTCCAAGAAGCTCGCGACGCCGGTGTACGTCGTCGCCGACGCCTACGACGGCGAGCGGATCGACACCGCGCTCGCCGACTTCCTCGCCGCGTCGGCGGGCAAGAAGTCGCTGCAGGTGAAGGTCACCCACAACGACAAGACCGTCGCGCTCGACGCGGCCGCGGGCGCCGATCTCGTCGCGTGGGTCGGTCACGACGCGCTGATGGACTTCGCGGTGAAGAAGCCGCCCGAGCACGTGCCCGGCACGGTGCACCCCGACGGCGCGATCGTGCTCGCGTGCCTGAGCCAGAAGTATTTCACCCCGGTGCTGCGCGCTGCCGACGTCGAGCCGCTGGTCGCCACCACCAACTTCATGGCGCCCGAGGCCTACTCGCTCGACGCGGCGATCCGCAGCTGGGGTGCGGGCGAGCCGCCGAGCAAGATGCGCGTCGCGGCCGGCAAGGCGTACGCGACCTACCAGAAGATCGCCGACGGCTCGGGCATCGGCCTGTTCGCGACCGGGTTTGCGAAGTAAGAAGGGCCCGTGGATCGCGGTGCAGTTCGCGTCGAGGACGGCGAGATCGCTTGGTACGCGCTCGGCGAGGGCGAGCCCATCGTCCTCGTGATGGGCCTCGGCGGCTCGAGCGGCGAGTGGGGCACGCGCTTCCCGGCGCTGCTCGCCGAGCGCCATCGCGTGATCATGATCGACAACCGCGGCACGGGGACCTCGTCGAGGCTCATCCGCGTCCACAGCCTCGACGAGCTCGCGCGCGACACCGTCGCCGTGATCGACGAGGTCGCCGGCGGACGCGCGCACGTGCTCGGCGTGTCGATGGGCGGGATGATCGCGCAGCACGTCGCGCTCGATCACCCGAAGAAGCTGAACAAGCTCGTGCTCACCGCCACCCACTGCGGGGGCGCGCGCGCCGTGCTGCCCCTGCCCCACCTGATCCCGGTGTTGTTCGCGCCGCCGAGCGAGTCGCCCGCGGCCACGATCCGCGCCCGCTTCGCCGCGATCTCCGCGCCGGGCTGGGCCGAGCAGCACCCCGAGCTCCTCGAGGAGCGCGTGCGAGCGGCCCTGCGCGCGCCGACGCCCCTCCGCACGTTCCGCGCGCAGCTCGAGGCCGTCCTCAAGGCCGACCGCTACGCGCGCCTCGACGAGATCGACGCGCCGACGCTGGTGCTCCATGGCGACGCCGATCCATTGGTTCCCTATGCAAATGGGCAGCTGCTCGCCAAGCGCATCCACGGCGCCGAGCTCCACACGCTGCGCGGCGTCGGCCACCTGCCGATGTGGGAAGCCCCCGAGGAGTGCGCGCGAGTGGTGCTCGAGTTCCTCTCGCGCTAGCGTCAGTCCCCCATGCGCGCGCTGGTCCTCGCTCTCGCCGTAGTCGCCGCCTCCGCGCCGGCGATCGCCCTCGCCGATCCGCCGGCCGACGCGCCGCCGTCGTCGAAGGCCCTCCGCGACCGCGCCACCAAGCTCGAGGCCGACGCCGCCACCGATCGCGCCACCGCCGAGAAGGGCCGCAAGACGGCGGTGCTCGCGCGCAAAACGTCGACCGACAAGGCGGCCGCTGCGAAGAAGCTCCGCGATCAGCTCCCCTCCATCACCGACGCCAAGGCCAAGGCGAAGGCCGAGGCAGACGCGACGGCCCTCGAGAAGGAAGCCGCGAAGAACGAGGACGAGGCGATCCAGCTCGAAGCCGCGGCCAGCACCCTCGACCGCCGCGCCAAGAAGCTCGACGCCGAGGCCAAGCGCCTCCGCAAACAAGCCGACGCGCTCGACAAGTAGCTCAGGGGAACGGCACGAACACGCCGTCGCTCGCCGCTGCGCGGCCGGCGTCGGTGC
>JALHOE010000108.1 GCA_022843175.1 Deltaproteobacteria bacterium | reverse complement strand
GCTACCGCCGGTCGAGCCACCGCCGCCGCTGCTCTCGTTACCGAACCCACCGACCGCGCCGGTCGGCGGAACACCCGCAGCGCAGTTGTCGGCGTTGGTACAACCGCGCGCAGCGGGCGCGCGATCGGCGTCACCCGCGCAGCCGAGCGCGGCGAGAAGGAACGCGGCCGTGAGCGTGGAGACAGCAGAGCGCATCATGCTCGAGTAGAGAGCAAGAGCCCTGCCCACTCGGGCTGTGCAGCGAGCTCAACGGGGCCGCGGCGCGAGGAGGCAGTGTCCGCCGACGCAGCGCGCGTCGAGCACCTCGGCGTCGCACGTGTCGACGGGACAGTCGCGCGTCGGCCGTTCGTCTGCGCACGCGGCGATGAACGACTCCGCCGAGGACTTGTTCGCGGCGGCGCGCGCGCCGCACGAGATGCAGCAGCGGAGCGGGCCGTCGACGAAGAGATCGATGGCGACGCAATCGTCGTGGCGCTTGCACGCATCGTCCAGCGCGACCCGCAGCGCCACCGGTCGCGGCTTCGCGGGCGCGTCGGGCGGCGTCGCGGGGGACGCAGCATCGGGCGTCGCGCGCGGCGGCTCGCGACTGCACGCGGCGACGAGCACGAGCACGAGTCGCACGCGCGAAGACTACCGTGCGCCGAAGCCGAAGCCAGCTACCGCGTGGCTCCCTCCTTGCTCCGACACGACGCCATGAGAACGCTCCTCGTGCTCGCGATCGGGGTCGGGGTCGCCGCCTGCGCGCACGGCGCGCGACCGGGGCCGGACGTGTACGGCTATGCCGTCCGAACCTCGCGCGTCGATCCGGTCGTCATCGATCGGGCGCCGCGCGTGTACTTTCGCGGGGCGTGGGCGCACCTCGTCGACGGCCAGTGGGTCTATCCGACCGAGACCGGCTGGGTCGTGTTCGTCGAGGAGCCGCCGGAGCTCGCCCGTCATCGCGATAGCGCAGACACCGAGCAGAGCGCGACAGACGTGCCGTCGCCGCGCGGACCGACGGTCCACCGGCTGCCGGGCTCGGGCGGACCGTTCTCGATGCCGCCGCCCTCGGTGCGCTGACGGCTCACGCGGCCTCGGCCGCGATCGTGTGCGCAGGGACGAGCACGCGGAGAGCGCCCTCGCGGATGCCGATCTGCACCTCGCCCTCGAGCTCGCGCGGATCGTCGTCGCAATGGGCCCAGCGGCCGTCGGCGCGCAGCCGGATCGATTTGCCGGCGTGGGTCTCGAAGTGCGGGAGCGCGAGGTCGCCCTCCGCGGCGGCCCGACGCAGGTGCGCGACCAACATCTCCTTGGCCTCGGGTCGCACGACGACGACGTCGAGCAGCCCGTCGTCCATGCGCGCGTGCGGCGCGAAGCCGAGCGCGGGGCCGAAGCTACGGACGTTCATCGCGGCGACGAGGAGGTAGTCGCCGGAGAGGTCTTTTCCGTCGACCTCGAGCATCACCGGCTTGGGCTCGTAGCTCGCGAGCGTGTCGGCGATCAGCTCGAGGCCCCGCTGGAGCTTCTTGTGCTTCTTGGTCGCGCGCTCGCCGACCACGTAGGCGAACACGCCGATGCCGAAGCCCTCGAGGAACCCCTCGTCGCCGTCGCGGCTGTGCAGGCTCCCGAGATCGATGGTGCGCTCGACGTACTTCGCGAGGCCCGAGATCACGGCATTGCAGTCGACCCCGATACCGAGCGAGCGCGCGATGTTGTTCGCGGTCCCGGTGGGCAGCACGACCATGGGAATGTCGGTGCCGGCGAGCCGCTTCGCGACCTTGCCCACCGTCCCGTCGCCACCGGCGACGATCACGGCGTCCCCCGGATCGTCGTCCAGGCAATCCTCGAGGAGCTTCTTGTGCACGCACTGGTGCACGTCCCACCCGATCTCCGCGAACGCCGAGACGAGCGCGTCGTTCTCCGGGGCGCTGCCAGATTTCGGATTGTGGAGGAGAGTGGCACGCATGAGGGCCGCTGTTGCAGGTTCTGGGCGCAGGCTGGGTTGGCTGGCCGTATGCACCTGTTCGGGCTCATGCGCATCCTTGTGACGAACGACGACGGTGTGTACAGCCCCGGTATCCTCGCCCTCGCCGAAGCGGCGGCTCATTTCGGCGACGTGCGGATCGTCGCCCCCGACGTCGAGCAATCCTCGATGTCGCACGCAGTGACCGCGACCAGACCGCTCCGCGTTCGACCGGCACGGGTCGCCGAGTTCGACGCCTTTCGCGTGAACGGCACCCCGTCCGACTGCGTGGGCGTCGGCGCGCACGTTTGGGGCAAGGTCGACCTCGTCTTCTCCGGCATCAACCTCGGGCTCAACGTCGGGAGCTCGATGTGGCACTCGGGGACGCTCGCGGCCGCCAAGCAGGCCGTGCTGCTCGGTCACCGGGGCATCGCCTTCAGCGCGCCGCACGAGGGCGACGAGGTCAACTACGCGAGCATCCGCCCGTTCGTCGACAGCGTGATCAAGGAGATCCTCGCGATGAAGGAGCTCTGCCTGATCAACGTGAACTTCCCGATGCAGCCGCGCGGCGTTCGCTGGACCCGGCAGTCGGTGCGGCACTACGACAACCGCGTCTTCCCCACGAAGGATCCGCTCGGCCGTGAGCACTTCTGGATCTCGCCGGTCGCGCTCGAGGCCGCCGACGAGGGGACCGATCGCCGCGCGGTCGAGGACGGGTTCGTCTCGATCACTCCGCTGCGGCTCGACCTTACCGATCACGCCGCGCTCGAGCGCGTCCGCAGCGACCTCGCGGCCGAGTAGCGGCGACGGATCGAGTGACACGCGGGCGTGACAGTCGAGCCGGCCAATACCGCGCAATACCGGCCCAAAGAGCCCCGAATCCGCAGTGGGAGCGGATCGATCCGCGCGCGACGCACGGATCTGAATCGCGCACGCGCGGTGCACGTCTGCCCTCCATGTCGTTCGACGAGCAGGAGGAGCCCATCCCGCTGAGCCGCCCCTCGTCACCGCCGCCGCCGGCCCCAGCCGAGCGGCGCAAGCGGTGGTCGTCCGCCCCGCCGCCGCCCATGGCGCGGCCGCGGAGCCGCGTGGCGATCACCCTGTTCGGAGCTGTGTGGATCGCGATCGGCGTCGCGTCGGCGGCCTACGTGGTGCAACGCGCGCACGAGAACGTGGCCACGACCGAAGCGCGCTGATGCTATGACCGCCGCGTGAACGAGACCGACGAGCGCTGCGCCGACTGCGGCAAGCCCAAGAGCATCTGCGTCTGCGATCGCATCGCGCCGCTCGACACACGGACGCGCTTGCTGGTCCTCCAGCATCCGCAGGAGGGCAACGTCGACCTCACCACCGTGCCGCTCCTCGCGCGCACGCTGCCGCGGTGCGTTGTGCGCGTCGGCCTGTCGTGGGCGTCGCTCGCGCAGGCGTTGGGCGGCGACGAGGTCGAGAACGCTCGCTGGGCCGCCATCTATCCGACGAAGCTGGCGGAGGACATCCCACCCGAGCTCCGCGCGGCCAACGTCCTCCTCCTCGACAAGAAGGGCCGACTCCGGCCGGACGACGCGCCGCCCCTCGAGGGGCTGGTCGTCCTCGACGGCACGTGGAGTCAGGCCAAGACGCTCTGGTGGCGAAACCCCTGGCTCCTGAAGCTCGGCCGCGTCGTGCTCAACCCGCGAGAGCCCTCGATCTACGGGAAACTGCGCAAGGAACCGCGGCGCGAGTACGTCTCGACGCTCGAGGCGGTGGCAGACGTGCTGCCCGCGCTCGGCGAGCCCGAAGAGGTCCGAAGCCAACTACGCCGCGCGATGCGGACCATGGTGCAGCGTGCCCGCGATGTAGGCATCCGTCGCTGACATTGCGGCGCATACTCGGCGGTAACGCTCGAGGTTGTTGTATGTCTTATTATCCCGATGAGCCCTTCACTTCTTTCCGGTCGTCACGCCGCCCTCCTCCTGACCGCCGTGCTCGCCGCGACGAGCTGCACAGAGGATCCGGATCCGAACGAGACCGGTAAGGAGACACCGGGGCTCGAGGACACCGGCACCTTCCCCGAGACGAGCCCGGAGGGCGCGCCGGGGATCGTCGTGAAGGAAACCTCCGGGCTCAAGACGACGGAAGCGGGCGGCACCGCGACGTTCACGATCGCGCTCGCGCTCAAGCCGTCGGCCGACGTGACCATCGTGCTCACGAGCAGCAAGCCGACCGAGGGCAACGTCGACCTCACCAAGGTCGTGTTCACGAGCGACAACTGGGACGCGCCGCAGACGGTCACGGTCACCGGCGTCGACGACACGGCGACCGACGGTCCGCAGGACTACACGATCGTCACCGCGCCCGCCGTCAGCGCGGACCCCCGCTACAACAACCTCGACGGCGCGGACGTCACCGTCACCAACGCCGACGACGAATCGGCGGGCGTGACCGTCACCCCGACCACCGGGCTCAAGACGACCGAGGCGGGCGACGAGGCCACGTTCACCGTGCGGCTGAACACCAAGCCCACGGCCGACGTGACCATCGCCCTCACCACGAGCAACGACAAAGAGGGCACCGTCTCGCCGGCGTCGGTCACCTTCACGGCCGCGAACTGGAACGCGCCGCAGACGGTCACCGTGAAGGGCGTCGACGACACCGTCGCCGACGGCACGCAGACGTACAAGATCGTCACCGCGCCCGCCAAGAGCACCGACACCGGATACAACGGCCTCGACCCCGAGGACGTCACCCTCACCAACATCGACGACGAGAGCCCGGGCGTCCGCGTCACGCCCACCGCCGGTCTGACCACGACCGAGTCGGGTGGCACCGCCACGTTTACCGTCCGGCTCAACAGCAAGCCGAGCGCAGACGTGACGATCCCGCTCTCGAGCAGCAAGACCACCGAGGGCACCGTGTCGCCGGCGAGCGTCGTGTTCACCGCCGAGAACTGGAACGCGCCGCAGACGGTCACCATCACCGGCGTCGACGACTCCGCCGCCGACGGCAACCAGGCGTTCACGATCGTAACCGGCGCCGCCACGAGCACCGACCCGGGCTACGCCGGCGTCAACGCGGACGACGTCTCGGTCACCAACGTCGACGACGAGAGCGCGGGCTTCACCGTCACTCCCCTCACCGGCCTCGTCACGACCGAGAGCGGCGGCAGCGCCGCGTTCACGATCCGCCTGAACTCCAAGCCCAACGGCTCGGTCGTGGTCGGGCTCACGTCGAGCAACGTCAAAGAGGGCACCGTCGGGCCGGCCGCCGTCACCTTCACCGCAGACAACTGGAACGCGCCGCAGACGGTCACCGTCACCGGCGTCGACGACTCCGCCGCCGACGGCGCGCAGGTCTACAAGGTCATCACCGCCGCGGCGACCGGCACCGATACCAGCGGCTACGTCGGCATGAACCCGGCCGACGTCTCGGTCACCAACACGGACAACGACACGCCCGGCTTCACGGTCGGCTCGGCGGTGCCCACCACCGAGAGCGGCGGCACCACCATGATCGCCGTCCGGCTCAACTCGCAGCCGCTCGGCACCGTCGGCATCCCGGTGACGTCGAGCGACCTGACCGAGGGCACGGTCAGCGCCTCGCTGAACTTCGACGCGACCAACTGGAACGTCGATCAGTTCATCACGGTGAAGGGCGTGGACGACTTCGTCGCCGACGGCAACCAGGGCTACTTCGTGCAGCTCGGCACCGTGACCGGCACCGACACGAGCGGCTACGTCGGCCTCAACCCGCCCGACGTGGCGCTGAGCAACATCGACGACGACTCCGCAGGCGTCACCGTCACCGTCCCGCCGACCGGGCTCACCACCACCGAGGCCGGGGGCAAGGCCTCGTTCACCATCAAGCTCAACTCGCAGCCGACGGCGAACGTGACCATCCCGCTGAGCAGCAGCCGCACCACCGAGGGCACCATCTCTCCGGCGTCGGTCACGTTCACGGCTGCGAACTGGAACACCCCACAGACCGTGACGCTGACCGGCGTCGACGACTCGGTCGCCGACGGCAACCAGACCTACGCCGCGATCATCGGCGCCACGACCTCGACGGACTCGGCCTACAACGGCCTCAACCCCGCCGACCCGTCCGCGACGAACACCGACAACGACTCGGCAGGCATCATCGTCACGCCGACGAGCGGGCTCGTCACCACGGAGGCGGGGGGCACCGCGTCGTTCACCATCGTGCTCACCTCTGCGCCGACGGCGACGGTCTCCATCTCCGTCCTCTCGAGCGACAGCACCGAGGGCACGCTCGGGATCAAGGCCGTCGCGTTCGACGCCAGCAACTGGAACAAGGCGCAGACGGTCACGATCACCGGCGTCGACGACGCGCTGATGGACGGCGCGGTCGCGTACTCGATCACCACCGGCGCGGCGGTCAGCACCGACCCGAACTACAGCGGCCGCGCCGTCGCGGACGTGTCGGTGACGAACACCGACAACGAGCCGGACTGCACCACCTCGGCCTGCGGCGGCAGCTGCGCCGAGATCCACAAGCGGTACCCGGCCCTGCCCGACGGCAACTACCTGATCATCTCGGCCGGCACCAAGGAGTACCAGGTCTACTGCCACAACATGGCAGCCGGCGGGTTCGAGTACCTGAACGTCGATGCCGCGACGAACTACTCCGAGTTCCCCGCGGTGGGTAAGTGCGCGGCCGCGTGCGGCGGCTACATCGTGTACTACGACCGAATCCGGTTCGACCCGTTCAAGCTCACGATCAACACCTCGGACCAGACGTTCGCGACGCAAAAGGGCAAGGCGACCGCGGCGTGCCTGAAGGGCGCCGGCTGCTACCCGTACTCGCTCAGCTACGCCAGCACCGCGGCGTGCGAGTCGACCGCCGGCGTCGGCCGCGCGAACCTCGGGAAGAACCCCTTCGCCTTCGGCGACGGCGTGCGCTTCTCGGCGGCACCGGTCGGCGTCGGCGAGTCCTTCAAGAACAGCTTCACGGTCGACCGCCGCGCCGTCGACATCACCGGCGGCGCGAAGGGGTGCTCGAGCTACGGCTTCTCGGACGGCAGCGGCAGCTCGCCGGTCCGCGACCTGGCCGCGCCGCTGATGTGGTCGCCCTGATCGCGAGCTCGAAGTAGCGCAAAAACGAAAACGCGCTTCCCGTGAGGGAAGCGCGCTCCGAGCTGCAGGCGGGCCGCGAACTTACGCGCGCGGCCCCCTCGCGAGCACTACTTCTTGCCCTTGACCTTGGCCTTCTTGTCGCCCGAGTGACCGTGGAAGGTGCGCGTCGGCGCGAACTCGCCGAGCTTGTGCCCGACCATGTTCTCGGTCACGAACACCGGCACGAACTTGCGGCCGTTGTGGACCGCGAAGGTGAGGCCGACGGCCTCGGGGACGATCGTGCTGCGACGCGACCAGGTCTTGATGACCTTCTTGTTCTTGGTCTTGTTCGCGTCCTCGATCTTCTCGAGGAGGTGGCCGTCGATGAAGGGGCCTTTTTTGATTGAACGGGGCATTCGGAGTCTCCTTGAGTCCCCGTGGTCGTAGAGGCCACGGGGACGTACCAGCGAGCTGGCGAGTTAAAGAATCACTTACCGCCGGCCTGCTTGGACGGCGTGCGGCGCTTCACGATCATCGGATCGGTGCGCTTGTTGGAGCGGGTCTTGAGGCCCTTGGCGAGCTGACCCCACGGCGAGCATGGGTGACGACCGCCGGAGCTGCGACCCTCGCCACCACCCATCGGGTGATCGACGGGGTTCATGGTGACGCCGCGGTTGTGCGGACGACGACCGAGCCAACGCGAACGGCCTGCCTTGCCGAGCGAGATGTGCATGTGGTCGGGGTTCGACACCTGGCCGATGGTGGCGCGGCAATCCTGGTGGACCTTGCGGATCTCACCGGACGGCAGGCGAACCTGCGCGTAGTCGCCGTCCTTCGCCATGACCTGGGCCGCGACGCCGGCGGAACGCGCGAGCTGCGCGCCCTTGCCGATCTTCATCTCGACCGCGTGCACCGCCGTCCCGAGGGGGATCGCGCGGAGCGGCAGCGAGTTGCCGGGCTTGATGTCGGCGTTGCGCGACGAGACGATGGTGTCGCCCACCTTGAGCCCGTCGGGCGCGAGGATGTAGCGCTTCTCGCCGTCGGCGTAGTGCAGGAGGGCGATGCGACCCGTGCGGTTCGGATCGTACTCGAGCGCGGCGACGAGCGCCGGCACGCCGATCTTGTCGCGGCGGAAGTCGATGAGGCGGAAGCGGCGCTTGTGACCGCCGCCACGGAACCGCATCGTGATGCGGCCGTAGTGGTTACGGCCACCGGTCGAGGACTTCGACTCGGTGAGCGCGCGCTCCGGCTTCTTCTTGCTGATCTGGCTGAAGTCGTAGTCGTTGTAGTAACGACGCGACGGCGACGTGGGCTTGTAGCTCTTGACGGCCATCGGACTACTCCTCGGTCCCCTGGAAGAACTTGATCGAGTCGCCCGACTTGAGCGTCACGATGGCCTTCTTCCAGTTCTGGGTCTTCGCAACGCCGCGGCCCATACGGCGCATCTTGCCGCGGACCACCAGCGTGTTGACATCGGTGACGGTCACCTTGAACAGGGACTGCACCGCGTTGCGGATTTCGATCTTGTTTGCACGGCGGTCGACTTCGAAGACGACCTGGTTCCCACCCTCCTGAAGAACCCGAGACTTCTCGGTCAGGATGATGGGACGCTTGATGACTTGTTCGGGGGTCATGGCGGTCCTCTTCAGCGAAGGCAGCGGGCTTCGAGAGCCTTGGCCGCATCCTGCGAGAGCACGAGGAAGTCGTGGCGCAGGATGTCGTAAACGTTGACGCCCTCGGGGGGCAGCACGGTGTGGTCCTTGAGGTTGCGAGCGCTGAGGCGCAGCGACTCGTTGTCCTTGCCGTCCACCAACAGGGCGCTCTTCTCGGCCTTCATGGCCTTGAGCGCGGTGATGAGACCCTTGGTGCGCACCTCGTCGAGCTTCATCTTGTCGATGATGACGAGACGGCCCTCCTTGGCGAGGAGCGACAGCGCGCTCTTGAGCGCGCCGACGCGGACCTGACGCGGCGGACGGTACGACCAGTCGCGCGGGGTCGGCGGGTGCGCGCGACCACCACCACGGTAGATGGGGGCGCGGATCGAGCCGTGACGCGCGTTGCCGGTGCCCTTCTGCTTGTAGAGCTTCTTGGACGAACCGGAGACCTCGCTGCGGGTCTTGGCCGACTGCGTGCCGCTGCGGCGGCTCGCGAGCTGGGCCTTCACGACCTCGTAGAACAGGTGCTCTTTGACATCGGCGCCGAACACCTGATCGCTCAGGTCGACCTCGCCGGTCTTCTCGTGCTTGAGATTGAAGACGTCGAACTTCATGGTCTTGCCCCTTACGACTTGATCTCGACGTCGACGCCGGCCGAGAGGTCGAGCTTCATCAGCGCGTCGAGGGTCTGCTGGGTCGGCTCGAGGATGTCGAGCAGACGCTTGTGGGTGCGGATCTCGAACTGCTCACGCGACTTCTTGTCGACGTGCGGTCCGCGGAGGACGGTGTAGCGCGAGATGTGCGTCGGCAGCGGGATGGGACCCGCGACCTTCGCGCCCGTGCGCTTGGCCGTCTCGACGATGTCGCTGGTCGACTTGTCGAGAAGCTGATGATCGAACGCCTTCAGGCGGATACGGATTTTCGATGTCATAGTGCGCTCAGGCTCCCTTCACCTTGGCGACGATCTCTTCTTGCACGTTCGACGGAACCGCCGCGTAGTGCGAGAAATGCATGCTGTACGTAGCGCGGCCCTGCGTTTTGCTGCGCAGGTCCGTTGAGTAACCAAACATCATCGCGAGCGGGACTTCCGCGTCGATGATCTGCGCGTTGCCGCGCTGGCTCATTCCCCTGATCTGTCCACGTCGCGCGTTGAGGTCGCCGATGACGTCGCCCATGTAGAGCTCCGGCACCGTGACCTCGACCTTCATCATGGGCTCGAGCAGCGAGATCCCGGAGCGCTTGGCGCCCTCCTGGAAGGCCATCGAGCCCGCGACCTCGAAGGCTTGCGCCGACGAGTCAACCTCGTGATAGGTGCCGTCGTAGAGCGACACCTTGACGTCGATGACGGGGTAGCCGGCGAGGACGCCGCGCTCCATCGCCTCTTTGATGCCCTTTTCGACCGCCGGGATGAACTCCTTGGGGATCGTGCCGCCGACGATGTCGTTCTCGAAGACGTAGCCCGTACCGCGCTCGCCCGGCTCGACGTGAATCTTCACGTGGCCGTACTGGCCGCGGCCGCCGGACTGCTTCGCGTACTTCATGTCGATGCCCTCGACACGCTTGAGGATCGACTCGCGGTAGGCGACCTCGGGGCGACCGACGTTGCACTCCACCTTGAACTCGCGGCGGAGGCGGTCGACGATGATCTCGAGGTGGAGCTCGCCCATGCCGGCGATGATCGTCTGCCCCGTCTCTTCGTCGGTGAACGTGCGGAACGACGGGTCCTCGTAGGAGAGCTTGCCGAGCGCGGTGCCGAGCTTCTCGAGATCGACCTTCGTCTTCGGCTCGATCGCGACGCTGATGACCGGCTCGGGGAACGTCATCCGCTCGAGGATGACGGGCGCGTCCTCGGCGCAGAGCGTGTCGCCGGTGCGGGTGTCGCGGAGACCGACGGCCGCGTAGATGTTGCCGGCGTAGGCCTCTTTGAGCTCGTCGCGCTTGTTGGCGTGCATCTGGAGGATGCGGCCGATGCGCTCGCGCTTACCGCGGGTGGAGTTGAGCACCATGGTGCCCGACTCGAGCTTGCCCGAGTAGACGCGGAAGAACGTGAGGTTGCCGTGCGGGTCGTTGATGATCTTGAACGCGAGGGCGGAGAACGGCGCGTTGTCGTCGGGCTTGCGCTCGACCTCGACGTCGCCCGACTTGGTCGCGTCGATGCCCTTGATGGCGGGCAGATCGAGCGGCGAGGGCAGGTACTCGACGACCGCGTCGAGGAGCATCTGCACGCCCTTGTTCTTGAAGGCGCTGCCGCAGACGACCGGGACGAGCTTGAAGGCGATCGTGCCGGCGCGGAGGGCGCGCTTGATCTCCTCGGGGGTGATCTTGTCGATCTCGCCGGCGAGGAACTTCTCCATGATCGCGTCGTCGATGTCGGCGCAGGCCTCGACCATGATGTCGCGCTTCTTCTGGCAGAGCTCGCGCAGGTCGGCGGGGATCTCGATCCAGTCGAACTTCTGGCCCTTCGACTCCTCGTCGAAGATCGCCGCCTTCATGGTGATGAGGTCGACGATGCCGCGGTGCTGGTCCTCTTCGCCGACCGGCCACTGGATGGCGACGGCGTTGGTGCCGAGGCGCTCGTGCATCGAGTCGACGCACATCTGGAAGGACGCGCCGACCTTGTCCATCTTGTTGATGAACGCGATGCGGGGCACGTGATAGCGGTCGGCCTGGCGCCACACCGTCTCGGACTGCGGCTCGACGCCGTTGCCGCCGTCGAACACCGCGACCGCGCCGTCGAGCACGCGGAGCGAGCGCTCCACCTCGATGGTGAAGTCGACGTGGCCGGGCGTGTCGATGATGTTGATCTTGTGGCGGAGCTTGCCGTAGGGGCCCGCGATCGGCTCCCACGAGCACGTGGTGGCGGCGGAGGTGATCGTGATGCCGCGCTCCTGCTCCTGGACCATGTAGTCCATGGTGGCCGCGCCCTCGTGAACCTCGCCGATCTTGTAGTTCACGCCCGTGTAGTAGAGGACGCGCTCGGTCGTCGTCGTCTTGCCGGCGTCGATGTGCGCCATGATTCCGATGTTTCGGAGGCGCTCGAGGGGGTAATCGCGGGGCATCGGGGTGAGTCCTGTGGGAGGTCCAGGGTTCGAAGAGGTCGAAGAAAAGACGAAGACCCTCCCTCGACTTTCGCCGCGCGTTTTGCGGCTACTTCGTGTCGAGAGGAGGGTCCGAGGGAAGCTTCGGAGATCCAGCGAGGGATCTCATTCGAGTGGCTTCACTCGGTCCTTATGTCTTCGTCGTCATTCGCGTGCTTGAGTCCTTGTCCGTGAGGCGGTCGAGCGGCGGTCGAATCACCAGCGGTAGTGCGCGAAGGCCTTGTTGGCCTCGGCCATCTTGTGCGTATCGTCGCGCTTCTTGACGCTGTTGCCGCGCATCGCGGCGGCGTCGACGAGCTCGCCGGCGAGGCGCTCGCGCATCGTCTTCTCGCCGCGGTCGCGGGCGTAGAGGACCAGCCAGCGCATGGCGAGGGCGACACGACGCTCGGGACGAACCTCGACCGGGACCTGGTAGGTCGCGCCGCCGACGCGCCGGCTCTTCACTTCGAGCTTCGGCTTGACGTTGTCCATCGCCTTCTTGAAGACCTCGAGCGGGTCTTCCTTGTAGCGAGCCTTCACGATGTCGAGCGCGCCGTAGACGATGCCCTCGGCAACGGCCTTCTTGCCGTCGACCATCACCGTGTTCATGAACTTGGCGACGAGCTTGTCCTTGTACTTCGGATCGGGGTTGATCCTGCGCTTCGGTACTTCGCGGCGACGGGGCATCTTCGGGTCCTTCTAACGAGTGTCTGGAAATCTGGGGGACTTGGGCTCAGGCCTTCGGGCGCTTGACGCCGTACTTGCTGCGCTTGCGGTTGCGGTTCGCCTTGTTGGTCGAGCTCGGGCCAGCGGCGCCGGACGCGTCGAGCGTGCCACGGACGACGTGGTAGCGAACGCCGGGGAGGTCCTTCACGCGGCCGCCACGGATGAGCACCACGCTGTGCTCCTGGAGGTTGTGACCCTCGCCGGGGATGTAGCTCGTGACTTCCATGCCGTTCGTGAGGCGAACACGGCAGACCTTCCGGAGCGCGGAGTTCGGCTTCTTCGGGGTCGTCGTGTAGACGCGGACGCAGACGCCGCGCTTCTGCGGGCAGGACTTGAGCGCGGGCGAGGCCGTCTTGTTCTTGATGACGTGGCGGCCGTGGTGCACGAGCTGATTAATCGTCGGCATTGGATCTCTGCGTTGAGCGGTAAGGCGTACGGCCCCCATGGGATCGGGGGGGCGCGCAGTCTACTGGTGACGATCAGACTGTCAAGTCGCCTTTCGGGGTAGGCTCCCGGCCATGAAGAAGATCGGGCTCCTGGTCGGGCGCGAGCGCAGTTTCCCGGAGGCGCTGATCGCCGAGGTACTTCGGCGCGGGGAGGGCGTCGTGGCCGAGTACGCCACCCTCGATCTGAGCCGGGTCGAGTCCCCGGCCGCCTACGACGTCCTCGTCGACCGCATCAGCCACGACGTCGCCTGCTACCAGCCGATGCTCAAGGTGGCCGCGCTCGCCGGGACCCGCGTCGTCAACAACCCCTTCTGGCGCATCGCCGACGACAAGGCCTTCGGCACCGCGCTCGTGAGCAAGCTCGGCGTGCCGGTGCCCAAGACCTACGTGCTCCCATCCAAGTCCTACGGGGAGGACGTCACCGCCGCGAGCCTGCGCAACCTCGCCTACCCGCTCAACTGGGACGGCATGCTCGAGGACCTCGGGCTGCCGATCTTCATCAAGCCGCACTGGGGCGGCGGGTTCCGCGACGTGCACCGGGTCACCTCGCGCGACGAGCTCATCCGCGTCTACGACAAGACCGGGCGCCTCACGATGATCGCGCAGGAGGCGATCGAGTGGACGCAGTACGTCCGCTGCGTGGTCGTCGGGCGCACCGAGGTGCTCGCGCTGCCCTGGGATCCGCGACTCTCGCATTTCGAGCGCTACAGCGGGGCTCGCTCGTCGATGCCGCCGCTCGAGCCCGGGTTGACCGAGACGATCGTCCGCCACTCCAAGACCATCTGCGAGGCGCTCGGCTACGAGATGAACACCTGCGAATTCGCGGTGCGCGACGGGGTCCCCTACGCCATCGACTTCATGAACTCGGCGCCCGACTTCGACGTCTCCTCGCTCGGCGAGGAGTCGTTCGCGTGGACGGTCTCCAAGATGGCCGACCTGACGATCCGCCTCGCCCACACGCCTCCTCCCACCACCTATCGGTGGGACGCGATGCTCGCCCGCTGAGGGTAACGATCGTACGATCTCGACTGTGCGCGGCCTCGTCGTCCTCGCGATTCTGACGGCCGGCTGTTCGATCAACAGCGCGGGGCTCGACGACGAGCGCTCGTTCTCGGACGGCGTGGTCGAGGACACCGCGACGCGCGACACCACCGTCCCCGCCGCCGACGGCGCGCCGATCTTCGACGCCGAGGTCGAGGACGGCACGCTCGAGGCGACGATCGACGGCGCGCCGGATACGAGGGCCTCTGACGCCAAGCCGGACGCGATCCCCGACGCTGGGTGCGGCGCCCCCCCGCCGACCGCCAATCCGTGCAGCGAGCTCCCGCACCGCGAGGCGCTCGCGACCGGGCAGACGATGGACGGCAGGGCCGAGGACTTCTGCGACGTGCCCTACGCCGACTTCGACAACTGGAGCGGCGTCATCCGCGACCCCGACCCGACGCCGATGCCCGTGCGCACGACGATGCGCATCCGCGCGGCGTGGTCCTCGTTCGGACTGCACCTGCACCTCTCCCTCCGCGACGACAAGATCCAGGTCGCGCCCGATCTCAACCTCTGGCAGGGCGACAGCGCGGAGATCTACGTCGCGGGCTACGACGCGCTCACCGGCGCGTTCGACGACATCACCAAGGATCCGGGCGCGAAGCAGATCATCTTCGCGCCGGGGGCGGGCGCCACGCCGACCCGCGCGTACAACTTCTACGGCGGTGCTCCGCGCGGCGGGCCGCTCCCCGATCGGTGGTTTCACCGCAACACCGGCGCTGGCTACGACCTCGAGCTCCGGCTCCCGTGGGGCGACCTCAAGCCGCTGACGATGGCCGCGCCGACGGCGGGCAAGCGCGTCGCCCTCACGTTCGCCTTCAACCAGAAGCAGGATGGCCAGAAGGCGTTCGCCGTCTACCAGGTGAAGACGACGACGCCGTTCAGCTCGTGCACGCAGCCGTTCTGCGACGACCGCTTCTGGTGCACGCCCATCCTCAACCCGTAGTCAGAACGAAACCGCGACGCCGAGCTCCGCGCCACCCGGGTGGGGGACGACGAGCGGCACCACGTGGAGCGCGGTCTTGGTCGAGCTGACCGCGCCGGATTGATACGCCGTGAACGCATCGTTCGCGATCGTCGGCTGGGTGAAGACGCGCAGCTCGCCGACGGTGCCACCGGTCAGCGTCGCGAGCGCGACCGACCACAGACGCCGATGCATCACGAACTGCACGACGCCGACGGCGACGTTGAAGCCGAGGCCGAGGGCCTGCATCCCGATCGACCGACCGCGTCGCTCGAACTTGGCGTCGCGCTCGAGGGCCTGCTCGGCCGAGGCGAGGCGCTCGCACAGCGAGCCCTCCCTCCACGGGCGGTCGCCCCACGCTCCGTCGTGACGCTCGGCCGGGAGGCGGAAGACCAGGGCGAACACGAAGCCCACCGAGGACTTGATCCCCCCGGCGACGAGGTCGATCCGGTCGGCGTCGCGCTTCGCTACTTTCGCCAGTGCGAACTGGACGACCGCCGTCGTCTGGAACGTGGCGCGCCAGAACCCGCCCCACTTCGCGGATTGCTCGCCGGCACGATCGAGCGCGCCCTCCACGAAGGCCAATCGACGCTCTGCGTCGATCGAGGCGACGGCCGGCGCCCCCTCTGGCGCGGGACAGCTGGACGCCGAGGCCGACGCCGGGATCGCGACCACGACCGCCAACGCAGCCCAACGCATCGGCGGCATCATTGCACGAGAGTGCTAACCTTTCGCACCCCGGAGGTTATTTATGTCGCTTCACCGTCTTGCGGCGTCGGCGCTCGCCGTCGCCACGTTCGCCCTTCTCTCGCGTGACGCAGCGGCCGACCCGGTCAAGCTGAAGGTCGGCACCGCCGCCGCGCCGGACTCGCCGTGGGGGCAGGTCTTCAAGACGTGGCGCAAGGCCGTCGAGCAGAAGACGTCGAACGCGGTGTCGTTCGACTTCTACTTCAACTCGACCCAGGGCACCGAAGCGACGATGGTCGACAAGATCAAGGCGGGCCAGCTCGACGGCGGCGCCTTCACGTCGACGGGCCTCTCCAAGTTCGACAAGCGCCTCCTCCTCATTCAGCTCCCCGGCGTCATCCGCTCCTGGCAGACGCTCGACGCGGTGCGCTCCACGATGGAGCCGGACTTCACCAAGTTCCTCAGCGCGCAGAAGGTCACCGTCGCCAACTGGGGCGACATCGGCCCGGCGCACTTCCTGAGCAAGGGCTTCGACGTGAAGGGGCCCGACGACCTCAAGGGCAAGAACCCGTGGGTCTACGCGGGCGATCCCGTCCTCAAGAGCGTCTACGACAAGGTCGGCGGCGTGAACCCGTTCCCGGCCGACCTGATGTCGGTGCTCCCCAACATCGACAACGGCAAGATCAACTGCCTCTCGGTGCCCGCGCTCGCGGCCGAGATGCTCCAGTGGTCGTCGAAGTTCGACCACGGCGTCGACGCCGTGAACGGCATCGCGGTCGGCGCGGTCATCCTCGCGGACGACGCGCTCAACAAGCTCCCCGGGGACGGCAAGGCCGCCGTGCTCGAGACCGCCAAGGCGATGGGCACCAGCGCCTCCGGCCTCAAGCAGCGCCTCCGCAACGAGGACGCCGCCGCGTGGAACCGCTTCAAGGCGCGCAGCGGCGTGGTGATCTTCACCCCCACCGACGCCGACAAAGAGAAGTGGCGCCCCGTCTTCAAGAACGCGATCGACTCGCTCAAGGCCGGCACGTTCGACCCGGTCCTCGTCGACAAGGTCATCGCCACGGCCAAGGCCAACGGAGGCGGCTGATGCGCGCGGCACTCCTGCTCGCCCTCCTCGCCGTCGGTACCGGGGGCTGCTCGGCCGGCAACGAAAAAGACGGACCGACCGGCACGCTCGGCGGCGACAGCGGCAGCGAGACCGGCGGCCTCAACGGCGACGGCGGCCTCAACGGCGAGGCCGGCGACGACGACGCGGCGTGCGCGGCGGCGACGTTCACCGGCAAGAAGATCCCGGCGAGCCTCCTCGTGCTGCTCGATCGCTCGGGCAGCATGGCGAAGGACGGCAAGTGGACGGCGGCGGTGAGCGCGCTCAAGAGCGCCCTCGCCAAGTCCGACAACGATTTGCCGGTGGGCCTGCTCTTCTACCCAGAGGGCAAGTTCGATTCGAGCAAGCTCGTCGCGTGCACCTTCAATCCGGCCGCGGCCGGGTGCGCCGAGGCCTACGCCGACAGCGGCTGCAAGGACATCAAGACGACGCCCGACGTCCCCGTCGACCTCCTGAGCAAGACGCGCTCGACGATCGACAGCAAGCTCTCGTCCACCGACCCGAACGGTGACACCACGCCGACCCGCTGGGCGCTGAAGAACTCGTGGGCGTACATGCAGACGCTCGCGGCCAAGGCCGATCGCTACGTGGTGCTCGTCACCGACGGCGAGCCCACGACCTACCAGGCCAAGATGACGGTCGGCACGCTGACGATCCCCGAGTCGGCGCTCGAGTGTAAGGACAAGCCCACGATCGAGGCCGAAGCGGCCGCCGCCTCCGCGGCCACCCCGCCGGTCAAGACGTTCGTGATCGGCGCGCCGGGCAGCGAGACCGCCGCTCCGCACCTCTCGAAGATCGCGGTCAACGGCAAGACCCGTCGCACCCCCACCTGCGATCCCAACAAGGGCGAGTGCCACTACCAGATCGGCTCCGGCAGCTTCGAGGCCGACCTCGGCAAGGCGCTCGAGGAGATCACCGGCAAGATCGCCACCTGCATCTTCGAGGTCCCGACCGGCACCGACGTCGACCCCAACCGCGTCAACGTCAGCGTCGACACGAAGGACACCTTCCGCGACGAGTCGCACGCCGACGGGTGGGACTACACCGACGGCACCAAGACTCGCATCGAGGTGTTCGGCCCGCTCTGCGAGCAGATCAAGAAGAACCCGTCGACGGTCACCGTCAAGATTCTCCTCGGGTGCAAGACACGCGTGAAATGAGCGACGACACGGCGATCCTCGCGGCGAACGCACGCTTCTACGACGCGTTCGCGCGGCGGGACGCCGACGCGATGGACGCGCTGTGGGCGCGCACCCATCCGGTGGCCTGCATTCACCCCGGATGGAGCGCGCTCCGCGGCCGCGCGCGCGTGCTCGCGAGCTTCCGCGGCATCCTCGGGAACCCGAACGCACCGACGATCCGCAGCAGCGAGCCGAGCGTGCACCAGCTCGGGGAGGTCGCGTTCGTCGTCTGCTACGAGCACGTCGAGCGCGCGCGCCTGCTCGCGACGAACATCTTCGCGCGCGAGGACGGCGAGTGGCGGATGGTGCACCACCAAGCCGGCCCCGCCTCCGGCAACGTCGCCGCGAACGACGAAGAGCCAGACCCCTCCGCCCTCAACTAGCCCCAGAGCCGCGAGCGTCAGCGAGCGGGTTGCCTCCCCCCTTTCAGAGCCGCTCGGCGTCCCGCCACAGCCGCTCCTCGATCGCGCGAAACGCCGCGAGCTCGTCCTCGCGACTGACCGACACCCGCACGTGCACGTCGGCGTTGGAGAGCGTGATCACGCCGATGTTCGACTTCGGGTCGAAGTACATCGTGCTCGACGCGCCGGGGGCGCCCCCGGAGTGACCGAACATGCGGCGACCGGCGAAATCGCGCCACTGCCAGAGGTGCGCCTGATCGGCCGAGTGCTGCGGGAAGGGGACGCGGAGGGCCTCGGCGAGCGTGGCCTCCGCGAAGAGCCGGCCTCCCGCGTGCGCGCCCCTTTCGCCGACGACGATGAGGAACTTGGAGAGGTCGAGCGCCGTCGTGCGCATCGTGGCCGCGGGGTAGAACCCGGCGCCCCAGTGCTCCTGCTTCACGTCCCTCGCGCCGTTGTAGACGTAGGGAAACGCGAGGCGGTCGCCGGGCAGGTCCGCGAGGCGGAACGACGAGTCGGTCATGGCGAGCGGCGCCGTGACCCTGCTCTTCACGCGCGCAGCGAAGCCCTCACCCGAGACCTTCTCGACGATGAGCGCGGCGAGCGCGGCGCCGATCTGCGAGTAGCTGTTGCCGCCGCCGGGGCCGTACTTGGCGGCGAAGTTCTCGCCGCCGTTGTACTCCTTGCCGCCGGGCACCACGAACTCGCGGAGGTAGTCCTCGAGCGACACCGCAGCGTCTCCCGGGGCGATGAGGCTGAAGAGCCGGATGTAGCTCTCCTGGATGCTCGACGAGTGCGCGAGCAGGTGGCGCACCGTGATCGGCGTATCGGGGTAGCGCGGGTTGCGCACCGAGAAGCCGAGGTGCTTGTTCACGTCGTCGTCGAGCGCGATCTTTCCCTCGTCGACGAGCTGCATCATCGTCGCGGCGATGAACGTCTTGGAGATCGACGCGACGAGGAAGATGGTGTCCGCGCGGACCGGCTTCTTGCTCTCGACGTCCGCGTAGCCCCACGCGCCCGTGAACACGACCTTGCCGTTCTTCACGATCGCCGCCGAGAGGCCGGGGACGCGCGCGGCCTCGAGCCGCTGCGGCACCCACACGTCGAGCGGCTCGGGCTGGGCGACGAGGGTGGGCTCCTCGCTCGCGCAGCCCACCAGGGCCGCGACCGCGAGGAGCAGCGACCTCACGCAGTCCTCGCGTCGATGGAGTCCACGGCGTGGATCGGCGCCATGTCGCCGGCCATGAGGTGCGCGATCGCCGACAGCACCATGCGGTGACGCTGGAGCGTGCTCTTGCCCTCGAACGCGGCGCTCACCACCGAGACGCGAAAGTGCCCGCCGCCCCCCTCGACCGACGCCGTGGCGCCGGGGATCGCTTTCTCGAGCGCGTCGCGCGCGGCGTCGGTGATCGAGCCCTGGAAATCGGTGGGGTGATGGGAAGACATGCCCGCAGTCATAGCACCGCGCTCTCGCGCGGGCCCTCGGCGACCTCGCGGAGAAGGCGCGGCACGAACAGGGCGCCGCGGACGGTGTTGGCCACGAGCACCGCGACGTTCCACAGAATCTGGAACGCGAGGATCTGCGGACCCGGCACCCATTCGGTGAACAGGAGCCACATCCCCTGCACCGGGCCGAACCCCATGACGTTCACCGGCAGCGAGCCGACGAGCAGGATCACCGGCACGTACGCGAGCGCCGCGCGCAGCGGGAGCTTCATGCCGAACGAGTTCGCGGCGACGTAGATGGCGAGGATGATGAGCGTGACGTTGAGCACCCGGCCGAACAGCTGGATCGCCCCGAACCCGCGCGGCACGGCGCGAAACACCCGAAGAACTCCCGGCTTGTCCGCCGGCGTCGCGCGGGGGAACGCCTCGCGCGGCTGGCCGAGCAGCACGAGCAGCACGGACGCGAACATCATCGGCGCGCCGAAGCGGAGCAGATCGGAGACCGGCACCCTCGACGCGTGGATCGACACCGTCGCGACCAGCGCGCCGGCCGCGAGATCGCTCCCGGCCGTGAACAGGATGAGGCCGACCGCGACGCGAACGCCGGAGCCGGTGGCGCGCGCGATCCAGGTGCCGTACGCGCCCTGGTTGAACAGGTAGCCGATCGACTGCAGCACCGCGCACCCGCTCTTGACGCGGATGACGTCCCAGTAGCTCGGGCCACCGAGCACCGCGCGGAGCACGATGGTGTCCCACGCGGACACGATCGCCATGTGGCAGAGCGCGAAGGCGAGCGCGATCGGGAACAGCGGCCACGCGTTGCCGCGGCCCATCGCGCTCACGATCTCGCCGAGCGAGTATTTCCGGAGGATCGCGGCGAGGACGATCGCCGTCAGAAGATACGGGCCGTACTTGATCGCGAGCTTGCGAAGCTTGTCTACGGTCTCGCTCTCGCGCTCGCGCTCACTCACCAGGCGGGCGAGCGTAGCGCGGCGACGACCCACGACGCGATCACCAACGCGAACGAGAGCCCGCCGAGGAGCTGCTGACCGCGCGGGCCGAGCGGCGTGCGCGCGCGCTTGGGCAGGAGCACCGCGACGCCGACGACCATGCCCACGGCGAGCCCGAGCAAGTGCGCCCACAGGTCGCTCTGCGCGCTCGAACCAAGCATGCCGAGGAGCGCGACGCCGCCGACCAGCGGACCGACGCGATCGGTCCAGCGCCGAACGCCGGTGTGGTGATTGAACGTGAGCTGGGTGGCCGCGAGCAAACCAACCGCGGCGAACACCGCGGTGGACGCGCCGATCGAGCGATGGGCCTGGTGCAGGAGGATGTGCAGCGCCGCGTTGGCCCAGTTGGCGAGCGCGCCGGCGACGACGGTGAGGAAGATGCCGCGGCCGACGCCGAGACGACGGAACAAGAACCCGAGGAACACCGTGCCCGCGATCGCGTTGCCGAGGACGTGCGCCGCGTCGGCGTGGAGCGTGAGCGCGGTGACGGTGCGATAGACCTCGCCGTGGAGGATGCGGACGTTGTCGGCGGTGCCGGCGGTGAACCAGGCGCTGCGTAGCGCGGCGGGGCCGGTGACGAGCGAGAACACCGCGATCGCCGCGGCGAGCATGGGCGCAGCGAGCGTGCTCCTGAACGGCAGACGCTCGCGCACCGGCGGCGGCGGACGGAAGTCTTCGTTCTCTTCTTCGTAGGCGCGGATCGCGTCGACCGAGCGGTCCGCGTCGCGGTCGTGCACGGTGACGTAGAAGCCGTCGGGCTGGGCGCTGAGACCGTGGCCGATCTCCTGCGAGCGGAGCACCAGCGACCACTCGCCGAGCTTCGACTTCGGCACCGGGCCGATATGGCGAATCGCGGGCTCCATGACTCGCCGGGAGTCCGAAGATGCGTCGTGACCCGACCGTTGGGAAGGGGCCAACCCGAAGTTTGCGAGCAGCAGAGCCATTGTGGAGCTGTGATGCAGCTCCGAGACCGCGGGCTACAGGTCGAACTGACCGCCGATCGCCAGGCCGGCGAAGGTGAAGGTGCCGCGGCGGTCCTCCGGGATGGTGCTGCAGTCGCCACCGGCGCCGCTCATGCACGTGCCGTTGGAGTCCTTGGCCTTGGAGAACGAACCGAGGGAGCTCGTGAAGGCGATGTCCCACTGAACGTGCTTGGACGCCACCACCGACAGACCGAGGCCGAGGCGCAGCATCTCGACGCCGCCGAACTGCACCTTTCCGGTGCGCATCATGGTGAGGCCGTTGCCGTCGAAGTTGTTGTTGCCGTCGGTGTAGGGGAGCGTCAGCCAGCGATAGCCGGCGCCGATGTCGAAGAAGAAGCCGACCGGCCCGTCGGGGTTGGTGTTGGCGCGCATGCCGAGGCCGACCGCGGTGCTCGAGATCGACTGGTCTCCGCCGCCGTTGGCGTTGCCCGCGCGGAAGCGGCCGTACTCGAAGAAGCCGTACATCGTCCACGAGGGGCCGAAGCGGTAGCCGAGGCTCGTTTCGAGCGCGGTGCCGGCGGAGAGGTAGTCCCGCATCGAGGGACCGTCCTTCACGAACGCCGTGGATTGGCCGGGCGTGACGAAGCGAAGACCGACGCCGAGGGCGAAGCGCTCGTGGAAGGTGCTGCGCGGCTTGCGGTAGGCCGCGTGGTCATAGTCCGGCGGCGGCGCGTAGGACGGGGGCGGCGGCGGCGCGTAGGTGACGGGGGGCGGCGGCGCGATCACCACGGTGGCCGGCGGGTTGGGCGCGGGGGGCGCGGGCGTGGCCGCGGTGCCGCCGCCGATCACGATCTTTCCGCTGACCTGCAGTTGGAGGAGCTCGGCCCACTTGAGCGTCTTCAGCTCGCCGTTGGGGAGCTTGAGCGTGAGGGACTCGCCGGGGATGACCTGCGTGATGGTGCCCGAGAGGATGTCGGTCCCGCCCGCGAGGTCGGGGACGGTGGCGGTGCCCGTTTCGCCGGGCTTCGGGGTCTCCGACGGCTTGCCCTCGTCGTCGCAGAACCAGCCCGAGCACGCGTCGTCGGCGAGCGCGGGCGGGGAGACCGCGGCGATCGTGAGAGCTGCGAGAGAAGCTGCAACGGCGATGCGGAGCGACATGGATGAGACCTCTCGAAGTCACGTCGACTTCGCAAGAAGCGTGCAAGGCCGAGGGGTCGTCGACAAGCCCAAATTCAAGCCGTTTCCTTGCGCCCCGCGAACTCGCGTTCACGCAATCCTGACCCGGGTGCGGCACGGGATCGCGCCCCTCTGGTCGGGCCGGGGCTGGGCGCGAAGTTCGCACAACCGAGGAACATGGGACGACGGACGTCCCGCACGGAGCACATATGTTCCTCGATCGACTCGCCATCGCCGGCCTCGTCTGGACGGCACGCACTGCTCTGTCGCTCGGCCGCACACGCAAACCGAGCGCGACGACACGCAAACCCAGCCGTGAGCCCGGGGACGCGCCGCTCGCGGAGACGCAGCTCGTGTACGCGCCCGATCAGGACCTGCTCGAGGCTCTGAACATCGAGGAATCGATGGGATACCAGGGAGGTCGCCGATGATGCACGCACCGTCGAATCCGTCGTGGATCCCCCGCTCGCAGAGGGGTTTTGCCCCGATCTCGCGAGACGCCCGGGGGCAGGCGAAGATCGCGGTTTCCACGCTCGCCGTCGCGCTCCTGCTCGCGGCGACAGTGGTCTGGCTGATTGTCGCCTACCTCTGATAAAGATGAGGCCGTGCATACGGGGCGGCGTTCATCCGTCTCAATGTTCGGAGGCCTCATGAACCGGATTCTGCTCGCCATCGGCTTGGCCACGCTCCCCCTCGTTGCCTGTGTCATCAAGGAGTCGCCGCCGGCGAGCTCGGGAACCCCGCCGACCGCGACCGCGGCGCCCGCCCCCACGCCCACCCCTGCGCCCACGGCTGCGCCCACGCCCACCCCCACGTACGCGACGCCCGGCGCCACCCCCACCGCCACGCCCACCCCTGGCATGCCCACCGGAATGCCCACGATGCCCGCCGGCATGCCCACGCTCCCCGGCGCCGGCACGCCCGGCGCCACCCCCGGCGCCCCGCCCGGCGGCCTCACGATCCCCGGCGTCTGCATCCCCGTCGGCTCGTGGACGAAGAAGTTCGACAACGGCATCCCGTCGAGCGGCACCGTGCAGATCTCGGCGCCGGTCATCTTTAACCAGTTCCCGGTCTCCGACGGCGTCGTGGTCGCGGGCATGCCCGCCGGCAGCCTCAAGGGCACCGGCGCCATGACCTCCACGAACGATCTCTCGGTCGACGTGAGCAACGCCGGCTACGTCGTGAGCTACACGTGCAAGTTCGGCAGCGACTGCAAGACGGGCACGTGCACCGTCACCAAGGGCAGCCTCGGCAGCTTCAAGCTCGTCAAGCAGTAGTCACTTGTCGATCACGGCTTTGACGTCCTTGAACTTCTCGTTGGGGATCGGGACGCTCAAGTTGTACTGAGCGATCTTCCACCCGTTCGTTGCGCGCAGCAGCACGCCGCTGCCGCGCACCGGACCGAGGTGAGCGCTCGCGAGATCTTCGTCGAACCACGCGACGCGCGCATCGCTCGAGACGGCGATCGCGCGTCGCGTCGCTTTGAAGGTCCACGCCTTTCCCTTGGCGAAGTGCGGGTGCGCGTAGGCGCGGAACGCGGCGACGTCCCACCGCTCGGTCGCGTCGGTCCCGAGGAACACTCCCTCGGGCGCGAACTGATCGAAGTACGCCGCTTCGTCGGCGCGCGCGGCCGCGTCGTGGAAGGCGTCGAGCACCTTGGCGATCTCCCCCTCGCCGGCGGCGCGATCGGGCTGGCGAGCACAGGAGGCGAGGAGCGAGAGCAGGATCGCGGGACGCATCGGGCGACGATATCCTCGCGATCCCGATGAAGAAACCTCCGTCCAAGTTCGGGCAGTGGCGCGAGCGCATGCGCGACCGGATGGCGCGGAGCAGCCGCGTGTTCCTCATCGGCCTCATCGTCGCGTGCGGCATCGAGGTGCTGATCGACTGGAACGCCACGCTCTTCGAGATCAACGTCCTCCGCGACCGCATGCGCGAGCGTGGCTTCAACTACGCCGGCATCCTCGCCAAGTCGACGATCGCTCCGCTCACGGCGCGCGACGCCCCGACGCTGTCCGTGCTCACGAGCGGCCTGTTCGACGACGGCGACGTCGCCTTCGTGCGCTTCACCACCGCCGACGGCGCCGTGGTCTACGAGCGCGTGGACACCGAGTACGAGGCTCTGTTCGCGCGCCGGCGCGGCGCTGCGTTCCGCGACTACTACGCCTCGCAGCTCACCCGCGACGCCGACGGCATCGTCAACGACCCGGCCGGCCTCCGGCAGCGCATGGCCGCCAGCCGCTACCGCGACTTCGCGCAGCAATGGAACGACCTCGTCGACCGCGTCGTCACCCGGTTCACCGGTCCGAAGCCGCTGCACGCGGGCGGCAACGTCCTCTACCAGGACCGACTCCGCACGCCCGACAAGCAGCGCGACGACGCGGTGACCTACGCGATCGCCGCCGTGCGCGACGACTCCGGCAAGGCGGTCGGCACGATCGTCGTCGCCTTCTCGATGGACCGGACCAACGCGGCGATCCGCGCCAAGTACCTCAAGGGCCTCGGGATGGTCGTCTTCTTCGTCGGGCTCATCCTCGTGCAGAACGTGGTCTCTCGACGCGACAAGCTGCGCCTGCTCGATCTCGAGGCGCGCTACGCGGCGGCCAAGCAGGCGCTCCGCGACGCGTTCCCGAAGCCGCTCCTCGAGGGGGACCTGCGCGCGGCCGGCGCGATCGATCAGGCGCCGGGGGCGGTGGACGGGATGGCGTGGGATCTCGCGAGCGACGCCGAGGGCGTCGAGCTCGCGATCGTCGATCCCGACGGCGACGGGGTCGACTCGGCCGCGGTCGCGCTCCACGCGCTGCGCACGCTGCGCGCCGACCGCTCCGGTACGCTCCTCGATCGCGCGCGCCGGGTCGGGGCCGCCGTGATGTCGATCCCGCTCAGCCGCCCGGTCGGCATCCTGCTCGTACGCGTGCGGCACGACGGAGCGATCGAGGGCATCGCGAGCCCGATCGGCGATCTGCGTGGCGCGGAGCTGACCCGCACGGATCTCGCCGACGTCCCCGAGGGGCTCGTCGGCCCGCTCCACGCGCTCGCCGGCACCCTCCCGCCCGAGGGTCGATTGATCGGCGCCTTCGGTCACGGCGGCGCCAAGCGCCTGAACATCGACGACGTCGCGAGCTTCGTCGCGCGCTCACGCGGCGAGCTCGACGCGGTGGTCGTCGACGCAGCGACCTGGGCTCGCGGGCGCGCGTCGGCGCTCGCCGGCAACGACCTCGCGGTGCTCGTCGTCGCGCGGCGCTAACGCCCCGTCCAGCGCTTCACGCGCGGCGACCAGACGGCGAGCAGGTTCCCGACGATGATCGTGTCGGTCACCGCCATGCCCAGGTAGAGGAGGTGCAACCGATCGGCGCTCAGCACGAACCACAGCGCCGTGGTCACTGCGCTCGGCCACATCCCGAGCTCGAGGTGGATCGCCATCACCGCGATGATCACCGACCAGAGCAACAGGTGCAGCCAGTGCACGGTGAGCACGGGGACTCCGGCTCGCCAGAGCCCGAGGCCGAGGATCGTCTGGGCGACGAACGTGAGAACGAGCATCGCCATCAGCCGGCGGTTGATCGCGGTCTTGAGCATCGACTCGCGCGCCCAATAGCCGAGCGCGACGATGACCAGCACCTGCGCGAGGTCGATCACCAGCGTGCCCGCGTGGGTGTGCGCGATCGAGGACTTCCAGAAGTGGCGAATGAGCGGCGAGGCGATCCAGAACACGCCGAGCACCGTCGCGAGGAACACCCGCGTGCGCGCCCCGGGTCCCTTGTCGAGATCGGCCTCGATGCGCCGCAGCCGCGCCACGCGCTCGGCCTCGGCCGCGCGCTCGCGGCGCACCTCGGCGAGCCTCTCGAGCAGCTCCGGGGGCTGCGGATCGAGCTCATCGATCAACAGCGCGGCGGAGTCTGGTTCGCGCTGCTCGAGCTCCCAGCGCGCCATCGCGAGGAGCGCCTCGCGAAGGCCCGCGCGCGCGTCCTCGTTGTCGTCGAACGCAACGAGCGCCGCGCGATAGCCGAAGCGACACTCGCCGAGCAGGTTGTAGAGCACGCGGCGCTGGCCCCCGCCGGCGAGCTCCGCGCGCAGCTTCTCGAGGCTGTGGTTCGCGTCGGCCGCGATCTGCATCGAGCCGCGGTGGCGAAGGTAGTCCTCGACCGCGACGCGCAGCTCGTCGGCGGTCGCGAACCGATCCTCCGGCTCACGCGCCATCGCGCGCCGGACGATCTGCGCGAGCTCGGCGGGCACGCCCTCGGGCAGCTTCGGCTCGGAGAGCACGACGCTCGAGACGATCGCCTGCACGTTCTCGTAGTCGTGCGGTGGCTTGCCGGTGACGATCTCGAACAGGATCGCGCCGAGGAGATACACGTCGGTGCTCGGACCAAGTCGCTCCGCGACGCCACCGAGCATCTCCGGCGCCATGTACACGGGGGTCCCCGCCATGTCGTTCGCGTCGGACGCGAGCGGGAAGCGGCCCGAGCCGTCGTCCTTCAGCGCGACGGCGATGCCCCAGTCGAGGACGTAGACCTCTCCGAAGCCGCCGATCATCACGTTGTCGGGCTTGAGGTCTCGGTGGAGGATCCCGCGCGCGTGGGCGAAGTGCGCGGCGCGGCACACCTGCGCGAGGATCCGCAGGTTCCACTCCAGCGCGTCGTCGGCGTTGAACCGCCGCGCGATCTGCTCGGGGTCGCAGACGACGTCACGCCACGCGACGCCCTCGATCCGCTTGAGGACGATCTGCGGGCCGCCGCTCGGGTCGATGCCGACGTCGTAGATCGGCACGATGTTCGGGTGCTCGAGCGCGCCGGTGACCCACGCCTCGCGGAGCAGCTTGAGGATGGCGTCCTTGTCGTGGTCGCCCTCGCGGAGCGTCTTGACGGCGACCTTGCGCCCGACGCTCACCTGCTCGGCGAGACGCACCAGGCCCATCCCGCCCTCGCCCAGCGTGCGCTCGATGTTGAGGCGGCCCGCACGGCTGGTGGGACCGGTGGCGAGCGCTTGCCACGCGGCGAGCGCGTGACGCGTGCGGTCGTCGCTCTCGGGACGCGGCGGCTCGACCGTCGAGCGCGGGTTGCGCACGAGCGTGCGCGCGAGCGTCGCGGCTCTTGCCTCGATCGTCGCGGCAAGATCGTCCACCTCGCGCATGAGAGCGCATCTTACGTGCGGCGGGGCGGCACCGGATAGAACTGCGCGAGCGCGTGGTGGTGGCGCATCCCGAGCGCCTCGCGATGCACCTTCAGCTCCCACAGCGCCTTGAGCGCGACCTCGCGCTGCGCGTTGAACGCAGCGACCCTCGCCGCGCGGGTCGCGGGCTCGGCTTGATCGACCGCGAGGCCGAGCACCTCGAGCGCGAGCAGCGCATGGTCGACCTTCTCGGAGGCGCGGCCGAGCGCGGACGCCATCTCCTGGACCAGCTCGAGCTCGAGCGCGCGATAGCCGCCGCCCTTGGGCATGCGGTCCATGAGACGGTCGAGGTGCGGGCTCCGATGGCCCTTGGCGCTGAGATCCTCGACCAAGCGCTTCCAGGGCGGATCGCTCACAGCGAGCGTGGTCTTGGTGCCGACGGCGCCCTCCGGCAAACCGCGGCGCTCGAATTCGGGCTCAGTGATGAGCGGCGGGCGCGGAGCCGGCCGGGGCGTGCGCGGGCGCGCCGTGGGCCGGCGCGTGGTGGCTCGTGGCCGAGTTGTAGATCAGGCCGAGGAACCCCGCGGTGACGGCGATCGCGAAGAACGCCGCGACCCAGCCGGGGTTGTCGCCAATGAAGCCGTGAGAGACCTTGTTTTTCGCGTGCGACGCCATGCGGCGCGGAGCCTAGCCGAATACTCTCCGGCCATGAACCTCCGACCCGCTCTTTGCGCCGCCCTGCTCGCGGGCTGCGCCCCGGCCGCGCCGCAGCCGGTCGTCCCCGCGCCCAAACCGCCGGTCGTGCCCCCCGCCGAGGAGCCGAAGGGC
>JALHOE010000107.1 GCA_022843175.1 Deltaproteobacteria bacterium | reverse complement strand
TGACGCGGCGCCGGTCTCGCGATACCCCTTGGCGCTCTTCTCGCGGATCAACTTGTCGCGCTCTTGCTCTGCGGCCGCCGGCGAGGCGAGCTTCTTCGCCTTCGTCTGCCCGTCGGTGCCGAGGCGCCCGAAGCGCACGGTGAGCTCCGCGCCCGAAGCGCTCACTTCCCAGAACTTCGCCGAGGAGCCCTCGACCAGCTCGAACCGACGCAGCGATGCCTTCTTCGCCGCCATTGCGCGCCGCAGGTTACACCAGTGCAGCGTCGCCGGATGCCGGCTACCCTCGCGCCATGAGCGACGAGTGGGCCCTGATCAACATCGACGAGAAGATGGCGAAGCGACACGGGATCCCGGCCAAGCTGCCGATCCCGAAGGCGGAGATCGAAGGGCTCGCCGACACGGGACTGCCGCCGGACAAGGTCCGCAAGTGGATGCAGACGTTCATGCAGACCATGGGGCCCGGCCTCAAGCGCGCCGAGCCGGCGCTCGCCTCGCAGTACGAGGCCTTCCTCGGCAAGGGCGACCACTGGAAGAAGGCCGAAGAGGCCTTCGCCAAGGGCGACGTCGCGCGTGCGATCGCCTCGCTCAAGCTGGTCGTCGCGGTCGATCCCAACGACCACGCCGCGCGCATGAACCTCGCGTCGGCCTTCGCCTCGAGCGGCGATCATGCCAAAGCGCAGGAGCACCTCAAGACCATCCGCGCCACCTTCGAGGGTGAGCCGGACTACCACGTGATGTGCGCGCAGGTTCACCTCGCCAAGAAGGAGAAGGACGCCGCCATCGGCGAGCTCGTGTTGGCGCTCGAGGCGCAGCCCGATCACCAGACCGCGCTCAACCTCATGCTGCAGCTCGGCGTGCTCGTGTCGATCTACGAGGATCCGAAGGACGCGGCGTCCCTCACCTACGTGCGGTCCGACTCCGTCGTCGCGTACCTCGAGGAGGTATGGGGCCAGGCCGAGCGCACCCCGCAGTATTTCCTCGATCAGCTCGCCTACCACTCCTCCGAGGAGCGCTGGCCGTTGGTGCTCGGCGCGGCCGAGCGCGGCGAGAAGCTCGCGCCGGACGACGAGCGCTTCGTGCGCGCGCGGGCCAACGCGCTCGTGCGCCTCGGGCGCGCGGGCGAGGCGCTCGAGCTCGCGCAGAAGTACGCGGACAGCCATCCGCAGTCGTCGGGCGCGCTGGTCGAGCTCGCGCGCGCCGAGAAGGCCGCGGGCAAGGACTCCGCGGCCACCGTCGACCGCGCGCTCGCCGCCGATCCGGGGGACCTCGAGGCCCTCGACATCAAGTTCTGGCCCGACGACCGCGCCGATCTGCAGCAGGTCCAGGCGGCGATCCCCGCGCTCACGGCGCACGCCGAGGCCCACCCGGTGCCGGGCGCCCTCCGCTCGCTCGCGCGCGCCAAGCTCACGACCGGCGCCACGGACGAAGCCCTCGCGCTGTTCAAGCGCGCGGTCGAGCTCACGCCCGCCGACGACGATCTCCGGAGCGAGTGGTGGGTCGAGCTCACCAAGGCGCAGAAGACCGACGAGCTCCTCGCCGACGCCACCAAGCTCGACGTCGCCAAGCACAACTGGAAGCTCCGCTGGTCGGAGGCCGAGGCCTACGCCGCCCAGGGCAAGAACGACGAGGCCTACGCCTGCTTCCTCACGCTGAACGCCGACGAGACGCTCCTCGTCGACATCCGCAAGCGCGCCAAGCGCGCCGCCGAACACGTCCGCGGCGGCCAGAAATAGGCGCGCGCGTCAGCGAGCGCCTGACCGGTGCACGCCGACGTCCAGGCGCTCGCTCACCAACAGGCGCGCGCGTCAGCGAGCGCCTGACCGGTGCACGCCGACGTTCAGGCGCTCGCTCACGCGCGCGCCTATCTCGCGCGCCGATTGGTTCGCGCGCGCGTGTTGGGCACAAAAACGAAACCGCCCCGGTCCGGAGACCGAGGCGGCGTCGAATTACGACGAGCTCATTCCTTGTCGAGCTTGCCGACGAGGCCGAGCGTGAAGAACGCGCCCATGTACTTGAAGTGCGGGCGCACCTTCATGTCGACCTTGTACCAACCCGCGTTCCCCTCGACGTCGGTGACCTTGATGGAGGCCTGACGCAGCGGGCGGCGACCACGGACGGCGGCGGAGACCGAGTCCTGGTCGGCGACGTACTGGTTGATCCAGGTGTTGAGCTCGCGCTCGAGATCGCCGCGCTCCTTCCACGTACCGATCTGCTCGCGCTGCAGCACCTTGAGGTAGTGCGCGATGCGGCAGATGACGAACATGTACGGGAGCTGGGTGCCGAGGCGGTAGTTCAGCTCGGCCTCGCGTCCCTCGGGCGACTGCCCGAAGTACTTCGGCTTCTGGCAGCTGTTCGCGGAGAAGAACGCCGCGTTGTCGCTGTCCTTGCGGAAGGTGAGGGCGATGAAGCCCTCTTCCGAGAGCTCGAACTCGCGGCGCTCGGAGATGAGCACCTCGGTCGGGATCTTGGTCTGAATCTCGCCCATCGCCGAGTACTGGTGAAGGGGGAGGTTCTCGACCGCGCCACCGGCCTGCGGGCCGATGATGTTCGGGCACCAGCGGAACTTCGCGAACGAGTCCGCGATGCGGGTGGCGAACGCGAAGGTGACGTTGCCCCAGAGGTACGCGTCGTGGTTGCCGACCGCCGACTCCTGGTAGTTGAACGACTTCACCGGGACCGTCGTCTCGCCGTAGGGGAGGCGGAGGAGGAACCGCGGCATGAGCAGGCCGACGTAGCGCGCGTCCTCGGACTCGCGGAACGACTGCCACTTCGTGTACTGCGGACCCTCGAAGATCGACTTGAGATCCTTGAGGTTCGGCAGGTTGAGGTAGTTCTTCTCGCCGAAGAACGCCGGACCGGCCGCCGCGAAGAACGGCGCGTGCGCCATCGCCGCGACAGCGGCGCAGTTCTGGAGCAGCGCGATGTCCTGCGGGCCCGGGCCGAAGTCGAAGTTCGCGAACATCGAGCCGTAGGGCTTGCCGCCGAACTGGCCGTATTCCGCGGTGTACGCGAGGCGGTAGAGGCCGCTCTTCACGATCTCCGGGGCGTCCTCGAAGTCCGCCATCAGGTCGTCCTTCGAGCAGTTGAGGAGCTCGACCTTGATGTTCTCGCGGAAGTCGGTGCGATCGATCAAGAACTTGAGGCCGCGCCACGAGCTCTCGAGGCGCTGATACTCCTTGTGGTGGAGGATCTCGTCGAGCTGCTTCGACAGCTTGGTGTCGATCTCGGCGATCAGCGCGTCGGCGAAGGCCTTGTCGACCTTCTCGGTGGCGTGGGCGGGCGCGAGGAGCTCGGTGATGAACGCCTGCACGCCACGCTTCGCGACCTCGTAGCCCTCGTCGTTCGGCGTGAGCTTGGTCTCGCTCAGAATGTCGTCAAGGAGCGAGCCCTCGGTCGTCGCGGCCGCTCCACCACCCTGCAGTTGCTCGCTCATGTCTCAGGTCCCTTCCTTCAGTCCGAGCTCGGCCATCACCTTGTCGCGCGACGCGGGGTCGGCGAGGAGGTTCTGGATTTTGCGGCGGAACGTCGGCACGTTGCCGAGCGGCCCCTTGAGCGCGGTAAGCGCCTGACGGAGCTCGAGAAGCTTCTTGAGCTGCGGGACCTGCTCGGCGATCGCCTCGGGGCCGAAGTCCGACAGCTTCTTGAACTTGAGGTTGAGGTTCAGCGACGCGTCCTTCTCACCGGAGAGCACGTCGTTCACCGTCAGGTTGAGCGAGAGGTTTTGCTCGCTGAGCACCTGGGTGAAGTTGTCCTTGTCGATGTTGATCGGCTTGCGCTCCTCGAGCGGACGCGGGTCCGGACGCTGAGTGTAGTCGCCGATCATCAACATCTTGAGCGGCAGCTCAACTTCCGCCTGCGCGTTCCCCGTCGCGGGCTTGTAAGTGATGTTCACGCGCTCCTGGGGAGCGACCGATCCTTCCTTCGCCATGACTTCCCCTCTCCGTTCTTCTTTGCTCGAGGTGACGGGTTCTTCGTATGTGATCGTTAGCCGCTAACTTTGAGGGCAGCGGCCGGATCGAGTCGGCACAATCTGTCGAACAACCATCCCTGGCGTGACGCCGCGTCTGGCGTCTTGGCAGCCCCGGATGCTTGGAGGCAGGCGAGCAGACTCGCATAAACTTGCGCCGAAAGCACGGGCTCCCACGTCTCGAGCCCATGTTGCTCGACCTCGCCCGTCAGGGCCTCCAGGATCGGGCGGGCGATCTCCATCTTGCCGCCCTCGATCGCCAGCTGGGCGACCGCCAGACGTGACCGGAAGCGGGCGCGCGCGTCCGGAGCTCGGACGGCGAGGGCGGCTGCCAAACCGAGACCCTCGGGGATCTTGCCGGTGGACACCATCTCTTTGGCCTCTTCGAACCGCTTGGCCAGCTCCTGATCCTCTTCGGACGCCGCGGAGGACGCCGCCGACCCGCCGCCGCCGCCCCCCCACTTGCCCATCTCCTGGTCGAGCCAGGACTTGGTCGCGGCGTCGGCGAAGGGGGTGCCGTCCGAGAACGACAGGCCGGTGATCGCCGGGTAGCGCTGCAGAAACGAAGCGACCTCGCGGCCGACGGCCTCGCGCGAGGCGATGAACAGCGCGCCGAGGCTGTCCATCGAGACGGCGACCATCCGCTGGAGATCGAGCCAGAACAAATAGTCAGCGGTCGCGTCCTCGGCCGCCGCGAGCAGCTCCATCCACTTCTGCTGCTCCATCATGCCCTGTAGCTTTTTCCGGACATCGGCCGCGGGCGGGGGCAGGCGGGTCTTGTTCGCCTCGTTGGGCGGCGGACGCTGAACACCGAGCCAGTTGCCGATGCGCTGCAGCCGATAGGGCCAGGCCTGCGCCGGATCGGCGCGGCGGAGGACCTTGGCGATGCTGGTGATCGCGTCGCCGCACTCGCGGATCGCGCGGGCTGCGTCGTCAGCGTTGCTCGCGGTGGGGAGCGAGGGCGCGGCCATCGGCGGCGGCGCCTCGGCGACCGGCGACGCCGAAGAAGCGGCGGGCTGCGGGGCGGCCGCGGAGGGCGGGGGGGGCGGCGGCGCCTCGGCGGGGATCGCGCGCACCTTGTTGCGGAAGGTGCCGCGGAGCTTGTTCATCCCCGGGTGGAGGTCGGCGAGCTTCTCGGCGAGCGCGGTGTCGATCGCGCCGATGAGCTCGTCGCACGCCTTGACCGCCTCGCCGTCGGCGCCGGTGACGTCCTTCTGCTCGAAGAACGCGCACGAGTTGTCCTCGAGCCAGGAGATGAGGTTGGCGCGAGCGCGGGCGCGCTTCGCGTCCGGGTACATCGTGGCCCAGTACTCGTCGATCAACCCGCGCATCACCGAGAGGCCCTCGGCGAAGCCGACGAAGCCGTTCTGCTGCATCTTCGCGAGCGCGAGCCAGGTGACGACGCGGAAGTCCTTGGCCTTGGCGGTGAGGATCTCGGAGGCGAGCTTCTCGACCTCGCGCCAGTTGGGCGGCGAGCCGGCCATCGACGTGAGCTTGTCGATCTCGCCCTTCAGCTGCTCGAAGTCGGGCTCGAAGGTGGCGTCCTTGCCGGCGGGGTTGTCGCCGGCGAGGGGGGCACGCAGGGAGGCAGTGCGCTCGATCAGGGTTTCGAGAAATGCCATCGCGGGGACGACGGGAATATCACTTCACACCGCCTGCTGCACGCGACTCGTGCCGGTGCGTGGCCGAGGCTACGCTCCGCTGGGCGCGTGTCGGCTGGGCAGCCGTTTGGCGTGTCACTTCCGACCTTCGAGCTCCGCGCGCAGCCGCGCGAGCTCCGACTCCGCGGCGTCTGCGCGCTCGGCCTCTCTGGCTGCGCGCTCGGCCTCTCTGGCTGCGCGCTCGGCCTCTCTGGCTGCGCGCTCGGCCTCTCTGGCTGCACGCTCGCTCGAGAGCGGGAGGGGCTCGCCGGCGCCGTCGATCCAGCGCAGCCACGGCGCCTCGACGCGATAGTGCGCGAGATACGCGGGGACGACGCCCATCCACAGATCGAGCGGCTCGCAGCGGACATAGCCGCGCGCGTCCTTCGCGATCGGGGTGTAGCGATTGTGATCCGCGTCGAACCGGAACGCGTCGAGCACGCCGGAGAAGGGATCGAAGATCGCGTAGAACGGCACCCGCAACAGCGCTCCGTAGATGCGCATTTTGGGACCGCGATCGATGTGCTCGGTGGTCTCGGACGTGATCTCGACGATCACGTTGGGCGCGCGACCGCCCTCTTCCCAGACCACCCACGAGCGCCGCTCGCGGTCGTCGGTGTCGTCGAGCACGACGAAGACATCGGGCCCGCGGTACTCGTACTTCTTCGACTGTGTTTCGCTGTAGTAGAGGAACATGTTGCCGCCGACGAAGAAGTCGTGGCGGTCGGACCAACCCTCGTTGAGGGAGTCGATGAGCAGGTTCATCTGGTCGCGATGTCGCTTCGTCTCCAAGGGCTCACCGTCGTCGGAGGGGAGGTCTTCCCCTCGCGGCGGCGGCTTCGGCCCGAGGCCCGAGTCGGACATGGAGTCAGGATTCATTCGCCACGCCTCCGCTGCAAGGTGAGGGCGGCTGGTGCGCGTCGCGTGCCGGGCAAATACCTCGGCGAATGCGCTCGCGAGGGCCGGCGGATCCCGTAGCTCCGCCGGCGGAGCGCTACTGGCCCATCGCGGCGATCAGATGGGTCACCGCAACGTCCGGTCGCTGGGCGACCTGCGCGACGGGCGGCGAGAGCTTCGACAGGAACCGCGACGGATCGATCGACTTGGGCTCGGTGAGATCGCACACGTGATCGCTGTCCGGATCGGGCGCCCAGAGCTGGGAGAGCGACGCGACCGGCGGATCGCCGAGCTGCAGGAGGAGCGAGCCGCTCATGCCGTCGAACGACCAGAAGCACACCGGCACCGTGCCGCGCCAACGCGCTGCACTACGGACGATGTCCATCCAGAACACCGCCGCCGCCGGCCCGCCGCCGCCGAGCGGCAACCTGAGCGAGAGCGGGGTGGTGGGGTTCTCCTGGCCACGGAACGCGGCGACGGCCTCGCTGATCGTGTGCAGCGCGTGGAGCGCGCTGGGGCTGCCACCGACGCCGTAGATCGCCGTGAGCGCGGAGCCGAGCACCGTGGTGTTGACCCACTGCTGATACTCGTCGCGCGCGAACGTCACCGTCGAGAAGTCGACCGCCGGAACGCGCGCGATCACCGCCTCGAGATCGCGCTGGCTGCGGACGCCGTCGACCGAGGCGAGGGCGTGGGTCGCGCCCTCGAGGAAGTCTCCGAGGACCAACGGGAGCAGGTGCGGGTAGGCCGCGATCGCGGCTCCGTCGATCGCGCTGCAGATCGCGAGCGGGAACTTGCGGCCGACCGCGTCGTGGCTCGGACGAATCACGCCCACTGCGAGCTTGCCCGCGTGCGCGCCCTTCGGCGCGCGGAACATGAACGCGTACGGCGCGCCCGCGGCGTAGAGGGCGGGCCACCCGTTGACCCGCCCGTCGGCCCACTCCATGCCCGACGTCACCCACGCCTCGAGCGACGGGATCGGTTCGACGGCAGCGTTGGCGCGGAGGAAGTCCCCCGCGCCCGGAACCTTTCCGAACGCCCCCACCGGCGAGCCGTGAACCGTCATTGCGCCGGACCAGCCGTGACGATGGTGCGCGGGCAGTTGAGGCCCTTGAACAGGCCCTCCTGGAACGGGTGCTCCTGGCGCGCGGGGCGGATCTCCATGCGGACGAACGCGCCCTTCTGCGTGCGGAGGTCCCACGTGGCGATGAGCACCGGTCCCTGACCGCCACCCTTCGAGGTGCCCGGCTTGATCGTCGCGGCGTCGAACAGACGCAGCATGCCGAAGTCGCCGGGGCGGATGATCTCCTCGTCGAGCTGCGAGTAGCCGCGCACGCGCAGCTTGCCGCCGCGCGACTCGGCGTCGGGCGCGGGCCACACCACCTTGAGCCACTGCTCCGGCTCGTTGCGGTAGGTCTTGGCCGCGCCGTCGACCTCGAAGGTCACCTCGGACACGTCCTCGCTCACCGAGTGGAGGTTGATCTCGAACTGGATGAGCGCGGTCTCGGGGTTGCCCTTCGCGGGGAAGGCGACCTCGGTGACCTCGGCTGCGCGCTTGAGGCAGTTGAGGAACGTCCCGTTGTAGGGGATGTTCGAGCCGAAGCGCTTGGTCGGGACGAAGTTGGGGCCGTTCTTCTCGAGCGAGTTCTTGAGGTTCTGGTCGTAGAAGCCCCAGAGCGTGCCCTCCTTGGGCTTGAAGAACTCACTGAAGTCGGCGACCGACGCGTCTTCCTTGGCGAGCGGCGAGAACGGGTACTTCTTCTCGAGGCGCTCGTTCCACTTCTTCCAGACGGCCATCTCCCAGAGGCCGCCCTGACCGCCGCCGAGGTCCTGGTTGATCGCGCCCCAGGCGAGCGAGATCGGACGCATCAGCAAGGGCGAGAGGAGCGGGCGGGTGAAGCCGTCCTGATCGGCGAGCAGGGTGCTCGTCGTGCGGTAGGCCTCCTGCAGCTCCACGGCCAGCGCCTTCGGATCCTTCTGCTTGTCCTGCTCCTTGAGGTCGCTGAGGATGCCGACGAGCTTACCGATGACGCCCATGTACTGGGTGAGGCCGGTGGGCGGCGGGGTGTCGCCCTCCTTGGGCTCCACCTCGGGCACCGCGAACCGGGTCATCGGGCGGAAGGCGCGCTCGACGGGGCTCATCGGCTTGCCGTTCTTCTTCGTGGCCCCGGGCACGCCGGAGTCGAAGCCGAGCTTGGTGTCGACCGCCTTCTTGCCCTTGTCGATCGCCTTGTCGATCGCCTTGTCGAGCGTCTTCTCGGCCGCGCTGTCGGGCGGGGCCAGCTCGAGGTCGGTGTTCTCGTTGAGCGTGCGGAGGAGGCGGAGGTAGGGCCACTCCGGCTCGCTCAGCGCCTGCAGCTCCTCGAGCGCCTTCTCTTTGTTCTCGGGCTTCTGCACCTCGATGCTCTCGAGGAAGCCCTTCCACGCGTTCTGATACTTGGCGAAGTACAGATCACGCAGCTTGGCGATCTGCTTCTTGATCTCCTGCTCGGAGACCTTCTCCTCCTCGCCGAGCACCCACTTCTCCGCGGCGAGCTTGCCCTGCTTCTCGTCGAGCAGCTCGCGCACGCGCATCCAGCCCGCCTTGGTGTACGCACCGTCGACGGTCGTCTGCTTCTTCGAGGTCACGTAGGTGGCGATCGAGCCGTAGAAGATGCTGTCGAAGCGGATCGCGGCGATCTCGAAGTTCGCGTCGCGGACGAGCGCCTCGTACTCGCGATCGATCTGCGGGACCTGGAGGAGCGAGGTGCGCGCGCGAGAGACGAGCGACTTGTCGCCCTTCCACGGCGGGACCTCCTGGCGCTTGACGAGATCGACGTAGGTGTCGACGTGAGGTTTGAGCTCGGCGTCGAGCTCCGGCGTCCATGAGGTCTTGAGCGTCGAGGCCCACACCCGCGACAGGCGCGGTCCCGCCCACGGCGGGTCGAGGTGGGAGAGCTCGAGGTCGCTCATCATCAGGTACGTCTTGAGGTCGTCGTAGCTGCGATTGAACGCCTCGCCCTTCTGCGCGGAGGTCGGATCGATCGAGCGGAGGTGACCCTCGAGCTCCAGGCGCGACGGCTCGGAGAACCCGGCGCGGAGCAGCGACACGTAGAGGTCGCGCAGCGCGGGGTAGAGGGTGTTGCCGGTGTACATGCCCCACCGCATCGAGAGCGGCGCGCCGTCCCGCTTCCACGCGTCGAGCTGCAGCAGGCGCAGCCGGATGGCGTCGAGCTTGTTGGCCTTGTCGATCGCCGGCGTTTGGTCGTCCCACTTGAGCTTCGCCGCGTCGGTGGCGATCGCCTTCGTCGACGAGACGAGCTCCTGATTGCGGGCGAACGTGCACGACGACGGGACGATCAGCAGGAGCGCGACGGCGAGGGCCGCGAGCGCGTAGCCGAACTTGCGGAAGCGCTGCCGCCGCATCTCGCGGGCCGTGCGCCCGGCGACGTTCTGATCGGGGAAGACGACCTTCTTGAACAGGTCGGTGACGAAGTAGCTCTTCGCCTCCTTGGGCTGCTCGGGGGCCGCCTCGGCCTGCGGACGCAGACCGAACGCGCGGGCCATGCTGCCGAGCACGCGGTCCATCGGGCGACCCTCTTGGGTGCCGCTCGTGAAGTAGACGCCGCGGAAGATCGGCGTCTCCTGGTAGGTGTTCTTGGCGAACAGCGCGCCGATGAACTCGTTGAGGTTGGCCTTGAGCGTGGCGAACTCCAGCGGGAACTGGAAGATCTTCTGCCGCGCCTCCATCTGCCGCTCGGTGCCCACGCGGCGGACCGCGCGACCGTGCAGCGCCTTGGTGAGCGTCTCGAGCTCCTCGTCCATGCGACGCGCCGGATCGTCGAGCTTCTCGCCGAGGGGGAAGGTGGCGCCCCACATCTGGCCGCGCTCGCTCTTGCGGAGATCGCCCCAGAACTCGACGAAGCCGGCGATGAGGTCGGCCTTGGTGAACATGACGTACACCGGGATGACCATCTCGAGGCGCGTCATGATCTCGTCGATGCGCGCGCGGATCTTCTTGGCGTAGGTGTCGATCTGCTCCTCGGTCGCCGTGGCGAGGTCGGAGATGCTGATCGCCACCAAGAGGCCGTTGAGCGGCTTCTTGGAGCGGTACTTCTTCAGCATGTCGAGGAACGCGATCCACTCCTCGAAGTCGTCGCGCTCGGTCGTGTAGCGGCCGGCGGTGTCGAGGAGGATGGCCTCGTTGGTGAACCACCAGTCGCAGTTACGCGTGCCGCCGACGCCCTTCACGCCGCCGCCGCGCGGATCGGAGAAGGGGAACTGGAGGCCGGACTGCTTGAGCGCGGTGGTCTTACCGGAGCCGGGCGGCCCGATGATCATGTACCAGGGCAGGGTGTAGAGCGCCTGCGCGCCCGTCTTGCCACCGAGCTTGCTGTTCTTCAGCGAGGCGATGCCCTGCTGGATCTGCTGCTGCAGCTCGAGGATCTCGGCGCGGCGGTCGGGCCGCGCGTTCATCGCTTGCTGCTCGGCCTGCCTCATGATCTCGCGCTCGAGGGCGCGAGCCGCGGCGGCTGCTCGCCAGCGGCGGTAGAAGAGGACGGCGACCACGCCGAGGACGACGAGGACCGAGAGGACAATCCGCAACGTCATCGAGAGCGCGAGGAAGTACCCCGCGATCCAAATCGCGCCGAGGAGGAATGCGGCTAGAAACCAAATCCACATTGTTCAGCCCGCCCTATTTCGCCACGTTGGTCTGGAGCTTGTTCATCGTATCGACCGCGTCGCCCGCGCTCGAAGAGAGGTAGAGTCGCAACCCGACGAAGGCGATCAGCGCGAGCGCGAGGCACCCGATCGCCATCGCCACGATCGGCATGTCACCGCGCGAGAGGCCCTTGCCCGCGTCCTTCGGCTCGCCGTGCGGACTGATCACGTCGCCCGATGCCACGTGGCGCCCGAGGAGCGCCGCGCCCCGCTCGGTCATCGCGTTGAGGCCGTCGCCGTCGTTGCGGACGGCGTAGACGCCCTGGAACCCGAGCGCGAGGCAGAGGTAGAAGATCTCGAAGACGTGCGCGCGCTGTGGCTCGCGCGAGAGGGTGTCCATCTTGTGGAAGAAGCCCTCGCCGGCGGTGTTCTCGCCGTAGTAGGTGAGCTGCAGTGGACGCGCCATCCACTGCTGCCGGCCCGGCCAGGGGGAGCGGAGGATCTGCTCGTCGATGAACGCGGTGAGCGCGTACTTCGCGTCGGCGATGTCGGCGTCGGGGATCCCGGCCTCCTGCCCCTTGCGCGCCATCTGATCGAACAGGCTGTCGATCCGGCGCTGGAGCACGTCGGGCGAGGGGAGGTCGCGCGCGTTGGAGAGCTGTGTCGCCAGCGTGAGGACGTCGGAGCAGACCCAGTACATCTTGTCGAGCATCAGCCGATTTCCTTGGAGCTACTGAAGGTTCTGCGGGTCGACGGCGTACAACGAGACGTCGACCGTTTGGTTGGCTTCGGTAGGAAAGTACAGAGCGATCGTCCCGGTGGACGCGATGTCCGGCCAGAACTCGGGGGTGCGGTTCACGCGGAAGAAGGTGAGGCCCGGCTTGATCGGGAGCGCGCCCGGCGGGCGGTACTCGAGCTCGATCCGTGCGCCGTTGATCGCGGAGTTGAGGATCGGGCCGATTTGGTTCCACGAGGCGATCTTCATCAGCCGCGGCAGGCGCTCGCGCGCTGCCTGCTCCGGCATGTTGCCGGAGGCGGCGAGGAAGAACTCGTAGCGGAGCACCGACGGATCCTCGACGCGGCCGAGGTACATGCCGTCGTCGCGGCGCTGCAGCGGGATCTGCACATAGCGCTCGGCGATGACGGTGTTGAGGAGCTGCATCACCCGCGCGAACATCGGCTCGAACACCTCGCCGAGGTCGAGGTAGTTGAACTTGGGGGTGGTGGTCGGGTCGCCGTCGACCGCGAAGGTGCAGAGCTGGCCGATCAGCTGCGAGAGCACGAGGTAGGCCTGCTCCGGCGAGCCGTGCCCGTGATCGACGAGGTGGGACAGCGGCGGGATGAACGTGTTGAGCACGTTGAGCAGCCAGAACTTGGCGGCGTCGCTCGACTGGAAGTCGACCGCGCTCGCGGTGCGCTGGCGGCGCGACTCGGCGAGCGTGCGCTGCCGCGCGACGACCGCGGCGAGCACGCGGCGGAGGCCGCCGACGAGGAACGGCGAGACCGAGATGCGCAGGCAGGGCGGCACCCAGGTGTCGCGGACGACGATCGCGCCGCTCGAGGCGCGCACCAGCTGCGCGATGCGCATCGAGTCGAACGCGTCGCGGCGCTCCTCTCCGAACAGGAGGCGAAGGTTGGGGCGCGCCCAGGACATCTGCACCTCGCCGGTGCCGGCGTTGTAGTCCGGCACCACCGACTGCGCGCGCACGAAGCGGGTGAGCGCGCCGGGCTTGCCCTCGAGGTCGATGTTGGGGCCGGCCTCGGCGTTGTGGGCGAGGGCGACGTAGACGTCGAGCGCGCGCACGCTCGCTCCGAACGCGCCCTCGAGCGGGCGGACCGGGATGCCGTCGTCTCCCTCGCCGGCCGTGATCGGCGTGCCGTCGGGGAGCACGCCGTGCAGGCGCACCACGCGCAGCTGACCGTTGCCGAGCGCGCGCTCGTCGATCTCGAAGTCGGTGACGCCCCAATCGAACGGCACGACCGCGCTCACGCGCTCGCCGACGAGCTGCTCGTGATACCGATCGAGCTGCTGGAAGTGGTGCTGCGTGACGAACAGCCCCTCCGTCCAGATCGGCTTTCTTGCCATTACTTCCCTCCGGCGGGTTTCGGTGCCGCCTTCGGTTTTTCGCCGCTCGCAGCCGGGGGGGCGCCGAGCTTCACGACCTGGGTGCGGCCGCTGTCGGGGAAGTCGTCGAGGTGGTCCTCGCCGGCGTCGATGCGGGTGCCGTCGATCCAGATCACGAAGACCGGCTGGGGCAGCTCCTTCTTCTCGCACTCGTCGCCGGTGCACGGCGCGCCGCACTCACCCTTGGCGGGGGAGGGCGGGAGCTCGAAGGAGACGAACCAGGACTTGCCCTTGGGGTTGCGGAACAGCGCCACGGCCACGACGAACGAGGCGCTGTCGTCGCGCTCGAACTTCACCTCGGAGCGGCTGTTCGGGTAGACGGCGAACTCGTCGGATTTGACGATGTCCTCGCCGAGCGTCTTCTTGTCGTCCTTCCAGATCTGCTCGAACGTCGAGTTCTGCAGGTTGACGTCGCTCTTGAGCTGGTAGAGGCGCACGATCACCGGCCGAGCTTCGCCCTCGTTGGTCGGGTTGATCATCGGCGAGGCGAGGACCGTCAGGTTCACCACCTGCAGCTGGCACTTCTTCGCCTCCTTCACGGGGAGGATCGTCGAGGTGCAGCCCACGGCGACACCGAGGCCGAGGGTAAGAGCGATGGCGGCGTTTAGAATCGTGCGTCTCAGGTTCATCAGCTGCCCCCGTGGCACTCAATAGAGCCGTCGCTCGTCAGGGTGAGCCGCAGGTTGCTCTGCGGCGTTTCCGACGCGAGTCCCTTGAGGATCTCGTTGGAGACGATCGGCAAAATGGTTCCGCGCAAGATGTGATCGACGTTGCGCGCGCCGCTCTCGACCTCGCGGCAGCGGTCCGCGATGGCCTTCACGACGGCCTCTTCGTAGGTGAGGTTGATGTTGTGCGCCTCTTTGGCGCGCGCGGCGACCGCGTTGAGCTTCATCTTCGCGATGTCCATCAACGCCTCGGGGCCGATCGGGATGTACGGGACGACCGTCATGCGGGCGAGGAGCGCCGGCTTGAAGTGCGCCGAGAGCGTGGGCTTCACGAGGCCGATGAGGTCGTCGATCGGCGGGACCGGCTCGCCCGGCGCCGCGGCGCTGGTGATGAGGTCGGTCGCCAGGTTGGAGGTCATGATGATGACCGTGTTCTTGAAGTCGATGATCCGGCCCTCGCCGTCGGCGAGCATGCCCTTGTCGAACACCTGGTAGAAGATGTTGAGCACCTCGCGGTCGGCCTTCTCGACCTCGTCGAGGAGCACGACCGAGTAGGGGCGATGGCGCACGGCCTCGGTGAGGATGCCGCCCTCGCCGTAGCCCACGTAGCCGGGCGGGGAGCCGAGGAGGCGCGACACCGTGTGCCGCTCCTGGAACTCGCTCATGTTGATGGTGACCATGAAGCGCTCGCCGCCGAACAGCAGCTCGGCGAGGCCGATCGCGGTCTCGGTCTTACCGACGCCGGACGGACCGACGAGGAGGAAGACGCCGAGCGGCGCGTTCTTCGGCTTGAGCTCGGAGCGCGCGGCGCGGAGCTCGCGACCGATGAGCGCGAGGCCCTGGTCCTGACCGCGCACGCGCTTGCGCATGCGGTCCTCCATCTTCAGGATCGCCTCGACGTCGTCCTTGACCATCTTGCCGACGGGGATGCCCGTCCAGTCGCTGACGATCGAGCCGACGAGCGCCTCGCCGACGTCTGCGTGCACGAGCAGGTCCTCGGGCTTGATCGCGCGGAGCTTGTCGAGCTCCTTGCCGACCTCGTCGCGCTTGCCCTCTTTGCGGAGCGCCGTGATCTTGTCGACGATCGCGCGCTGATCGGACATCTTCGTCTCGAGGGCCGAGGCCTTGGCGACGAGCGCCTCGCGCGAGGCCTCTGCCTTCTGCTTCTCGTCCTCGTCGACCGGGTGACCGGCGTCGTGGTCGCGCTTCATCGCGCCGAGCTGACGCTCGATCGCTGCGAGTTTGGCGCGGGTGTCCTCGAGCTCCGCGGGCGGGGCGGCGAGCATGACCTTCGCGCGCGCCGCGGCGGTGTCGAGGAGGTCGACGGCCTTGTCGGGCAGCTGACGACCGCTGATGTAGCGGCTCGACAGGTTGACGGCGGCCTGCACGGCGGCGTCGGTGATCACCACGCCGTGCGCTTCCTGGAACTTCTCCGCCACGCCGCGGAGCATGAGGACCGCTTGCTCGGTCGACGGCTCGTCGACCTTCACCGGCTGGAAGCGACGCTCGAGGGCGGCGTCCTTCTCGAAGTACTTTTTGAACTCGGCGTAGGTGGTGGCCGCGATGGTGCGGAGCTCGCCGCGCGCGAGGGCGGGCTTGAGCAGGTTGGCCGCGTCGCCGCCGCCCTGTGGGCCGCCGGCGCCGATGATCGTGTGCGCCTCGTCGATGAAGAGGACGATCGGCTTGGGCGAGGCCTTCACCTCGGCGATGACGCCCTTGAGGCGGTTCTCGAACTCGCCCTTCACGCCGGCGCCGGCCTGCAGCGCGCCGAGGTCGAGCGTGAGGACGTGTACGTCGCGGAGCTGCTCGGGCACCGTCTTCTCGGCGATGCGCATCGCGAGACCCTCGACGAGCGCCGTCTTTCCGACGCCGGCCTCGCCGACGATGATCGGGTTGTTCTTGCGGCGACGAACGAGGATGTCGACGACCTGCCGGATCTCGGCCTCGCGACCGTACACGTTGTCGAGTTGCCCCTCGCGGGCGCGCTCGGTGAGGTCGGTGGTGAAGCGCGCGAGCGGGCCGTCGGGCTTGCCGAGCGACGTGCCGCCCTTCGGCTTGTCGCCCGGCGCTCCCGGCTCGGCCGACGACGAGGACGAGAGGCTCGCCTTGGCCTCGCCGCTCGTCGCGACGATCGTCACCAGGTTGGAGCGGAGCTCGTCACGCGGGATCTTCTCGAGGATCGGCAGCTCGAACGGCAGGTAGCGGCTCGAGGAGAGCACCAGCCGCACGAGCAACGCGCCGGAGCGGACCGCGGTCTCGGACAGCTCGGTGGAGGAGTAGAGCCACGCGTCCTGCACCCACTCGAGGAGGAGCGTGCTGAACGTGGGCTTGCCGGCGTTGCCGGAGCGGAGCTCGCCGACATAGCGCTGCAGCGTCGCGCGGGCGTGCGCCAGATCGATGCGGTAGTGCTCGAACGCGGTGGCGAGATCGCTCTCGCGGTCGTCGAGCAATGCGAGCACGAGGTGCTCGACGGTCACTTCGTAGTGACGACTGCCGATGCACGCGCTGGCGGCGGCCTCGAGGGCGCGCGTGCAGGTCGGATTGAGCTTGCGAAGGAGGGAACGCGGTTCGGCGACGAGCATGGTTCTGTGTTACTCCGGCTGAGCAGCCTACGACGGGAGGCGCTTGGCAGGAGCCTTGGAAGTCTTCGGGGTGACAGGTTTTTCCGTTACGGGGGCGGGGGCGGCTCCCGATCGGGGCGAGCTCGGGAGGTCGAGCGCGCGGGGCCGCTTGAGGACGAACTTCTTGGCCGGCTCTTCTTCGAACCCGGCGAGGCGGTCGGGGGTGGTGGCCTTCTTCGCCGCGGCGAAGAGGTCCTTCTGCTTGTGGTCGATGTGGTCCCGTGCCCAGTCGAAGGTCTCGGAGACGTCGTTCTCGAGGCCGTCGTGCTGCGCGACGAGCATCGGCAGCATGACCTCGGCCCGGGAGAGCCCGAACGAGGGCACCTGGATCGTCGAGACCGAGAAGGGGACCTGCCGCCCATTAAGGATGTCCGGGTTGAGCTCCCGGAGGTGGACGACGCTGGTGGCCGCGGCGCGGGCGAGCAGCGCGAAGCTGGTGCCGCCGGGAACGTCGAGCTCGCTCGTGAAGAGGGGCTTCTCGGGCTTCACGTCGTCGAAGCCGAAGCGGTCGAGGTTCTTGAGGAGCACCGCGAAGGCGAGGAGCTTCGGCACGTAATCGACCGTCTCCTGCGGGAGGGCGCCGTCGATCGCCGAGAGCGACCAGTAGTCCATCGCGCGGAAGTCCTGCATGCGGCGCATCAGGCGCTTGGCGCCGAGGTCGTAGGCCGCGAACACGAGCTCCCAGGAGCCGAACGTGGCGTAGAGATCGGAGAGGTGCTCGATCGCCGCGGCCGTCGACTTCTCGACGCTCTTTCGCTCGTCGACCTCCTGGTCGACGCGGAGGCCGAGGCCCTTGGCCGTGGCGGGCATCAACTGCCAGAGCCCGACCGCGCCCGCCTTCGACGTCGCCGTGGGGAGGAACCCGCTCTCGATGTAGACGAGGGCGATGAGATCGAGCGGAAGCCTGTTGTTGTGCAGCTCGGTGGAGACGATGTGCCGATACCGGCCGGCGCGTCGTAGCCACTTCTGCACGACCGCGCGGCCGCTCGGAGACTCCGCGAAATAGCGGAGGTGGGGCTCGATGCGGTGGAGGTCCGGCATCCCGAAGGAGATGGGGCGCAGGCCCTTGGACCAGGCGGGCAGGGGCTCGCAGTAGGTCTTCTCGGGCGGGGGCGCGCTGAAGAGGGCGAGTCGCTCGCGGCTCGCGCGAGGGCCGGGGGGCGCCATGGGACGCGCGGCCTCGGGCGCCGGGGGGGGCAGCTGCGGGGCGAGCGCGTGCTCGTCGGCCGGGAACATCTCGGTCTTCGCGAGACAAACGGCGTCCTCGCCGGGGGGGGACCCCGGCAGCGACCCGGTCGTCGGCGCGCCGTTCGCAAGAACAGCGCCTGCGACCAGCCCGAGGAGGGCTATGCGGCGAGGGTAAGAAAGCATTGCTTGGCGAAGCGTGTCACATCGCGATCCAATCCCTCAACAATTACGCGGCCGGCGACGGTCGTTCCTGAACCTGATAGTGTGGGTGCGTGCCTCTCGGGCTGCGGCTGCGCGTTACGAGCACGGTCGATGGGACGTTCATCGAACGAACATTCGACCGGTTTCCGGTGCGGATTGGCCGGAATCCGCTCAGCGACTTCGAGCTCGACTCGCCGTACGTCTCTCAGTTCCACGCGATCCTCGAGCTCCATGGGCGTCAGCTCATGCTCCGTGATCTCGGGAGCCGCAATGGGACCCACCTCCGGAACAGCGGACGTGTCCCACCGCATCAACTTGTTGATTTGGGTCCGAGCAACTACGAATTCGCGATTTCGACGCTTTTGTTCCAGGCGTTCCCCGCGGAGGTCTCGCCCCCGGTCAGCGAGCGCCCGCGGATGCGAGGCGGCTCCCTCGCCCTCGACGTCGAGACCGCCGATGCGATGCGCGCCGGCATGGCCGCGATGCAGCAGCAGTCGGGGGCCACGGCCGACATCCGCCGCGAGCTGAAGCCGCACTTCGACGCTTATCGAAGTGCTTGGATGCAGTTCTTCCAGGTGCTCTCCACGCGCACCGCCGCCCTCGACCCGCACTCGCGCCAGCAGCTCATTCAGGAGATCGCCGCCGAGCACCCCGCGGTGACCTCCGAGGCAGACTTCCAGCGGCTCGCGCGGTTCGGGCACGCCCAAATCGCGCAGAGCACGGGCGGCGAGTCGCGCGATGCCAGCGTCGCGCTCCAGGCGCTCAAGGACCTCGCCTCCTCCTACATCCCCGATCAGCCGCTCGAGGGGCCGGTCGACGTGGTCTCGTTCGTCGCCAAGCTGCAGGCCGCGCTCGACGTCTTCTTCAAGTCGTTCATTCCGCTGCGCGACGGCTACAAGCAGTTCGAGACGAAGATGGAGATCCGCCGCCCGACGATGCGGGCCTCGGCGGTCGGCCAGTTCTCGGTCGAGTCCGCGCCGGACTCCAAGACGCTCGCGGCGGGCCTCCTCAACTGGCGCGACCAGCGCAACGAGGGACCGCGCCAGGTCGAGTCCACGTTCGCCGACCTGATGATCCATCAGGTGGCCATGCTCGACGGCGTCATGCGCGGCGTGAAATCGCTCCTCGGCACCCTCTCGCCCACGGCGATCGAGGCGATCGCCGAGAAGAAGAACCGCGGCGGGTGGGGCCCCTTCAAATACGAATCGCTCTGGAAGACGTTCGTCGAGCGCCACAGCGACCTGGCAGACGAAGAAAAAGAGACCTTCGAGCTGATCTTCGGCAAGCAGTTCGCCCAGGTCTACGCCCAGATGAGCAAGGAGCCGACGCTCGGCGCGGCGGGCGCCTTCGGCGAGGGGCAGCAGGCCCCGGCCGGAAGCCCCTCGACTTTCACCAGTCACGGCCTCCGTGGGGGCACCGATCCGTACCGCCGCTGACGATCGTTCCCCACGAGTCAGCGATTTGTTGGTACGGATGACGCGTTTCGGTCGATATTGGCCCGAGGACGCATGATCCGAAAGCTTGCCACTCTTGTCGCTGCAGTTTCTGTGTTCACGCTCGCCGAGGGCACGGCCTCCGCGCAGGCCACACCCCCGCCGGATCGCGACAGAACGTGGGCGGGCGTAACCAACGCCACCGCGGCTGCCGCGGTGGGCATCGGCATCCTGATGCCGCGGGTGTTCTACCCCTCGTCCGAGGTGACGGTGGGCTGGAAGGCTCGCTGGCACGTGTCGGTGCTCGCCCCGATGATGACCTACGCCACGCTGGCGCTGGTCAACGAGGTCTCCCTCAAGGAGGGCATCGCGAGCCATCGACCGGGTTGCGACGACACCAACTTCGGCGGTCGTAACTGCAACACCTACGGCGGCCCGTCGTCGCACGCGTTCGTCGCCGGCTCCACGCTCGGCCACGGCATCGCGGTGTTCCTCTTCGACACCACGAAGTGGAGCGACGGCCGCGCCAACGCCATCGGCGCCATCGGCCACATCGCGGTCCCGCTGATCCTCGGCGGCATCAACGTGATCGGCCGCAGCTCCGGCAACTTCGAGAACGGCGGCCAGCTCGTCGCCGGCGGGACCATGGGCCTCGCGACCGGCTTCCTCCTCGGGATGACCTACTCCCTGATGGCGCGTCCGGAGTGCGGCTATTCGGGGTCGCTGATTTGTTGGTGAGGGTCGTGCTACGACCCTCTGCGTGACCGAAGAGAAAAAGGGCGGAATCGCGGCGTTCAAGGTCTCGTACGGCAAGCCGGGCGAGGACGACGACGCGAAGGAGATCTCCACCGAGCGCGGCTCGTTCCGCGTCGTCGTGTTCTCGGAGCTCGCGCCCCGCGCGGAGTTCGCGACCGCGGCTCGTCCAGAGCTCGATCCGAAGCCGATCGACAAGTACACCTTCGACGAGCGCTTCTCGGAGCTGGCCGGCTCGCTCGCGATCGAGGTCGCCGACCCGTTCGACCCGAGCGCGCCGCGGGTCCGGTGCGACATCCGCCTCGGCGAGCTGCGCGCGTTCCGGCCGGACGGCCTCGCCGAGCACGCCTCGCTGCTTCGCTCGCTCCTAGAGGCGCGCAAGGCGCTCATCGCGGTGCGCGACGGTCGCACGCCGCTCGAGAACGCCGTCGGCTCGCTCAAGCGGATCCTCCCCCGCGAGTCCTGGGTCGACGCGCTCGCGGGCTCGATCGCGCCCGCGCCCGTGGCACCGGTCGCGACCGGCGCGGGCATCGACGCCCTGCTCGATCAGATCGACATGAAGCCCGAGCAGCGCGCCGCGTCGGTGATCGGCTCGATGATCCGGCAGGACGCCCCCAAGCGCGTCGCGTCGGCCGCCGGCTCGGTCCACGCGATCGAACAGGCCTTCGTCACGACGCTCACCAACGTGCTCCGCCACCCCGAGGTGCGCAGACTCGAGCAGGCGTGGCGCGGCGTGCGACTGGTCGTCGATCGCACCGATCAGAAGAGCGGCGTCGAGATCGACGTCGTGATCGCCGGTCGCAACGAGGTCTCCGCCGGGCTCACCGCGCTCGTCGCGGACGCGACCTCCGGCAACAGCGCGCGCGGTCCGGTCGATCTCATCGTCGTCGATCACGAGATCGGCCCCGACGAGCTCGCGGTCTTCGAGGCCTGGGGCGAGGCCGCCGAGGTGCTGCGCGCGCCGATCGTCGCCAACGGCACCATCGCGCTGCTCGGGTTCCCCGACATCCCGACGATGCAGAAATCCGAGCGCCGCATCGACAGCCTCGACGACGCGCGTTCGGCGCGGCTTCGCGGGCTGTCGTCGCGCGACCGCGCCCGCTGGCTCGCGCTGGCGGTCAACCGCATCCTGGTGCGCGCCGCCTACGAGCCGGCGACGGCGCGCTTCCGCGAGATCGCGTTCCAAGAGGACGCGGCCGATCCCGCCGCCCACGTGTTCGCCGGCCCCGCGCTGGCGCTCGCGATCGTGGCGTCCGCGAGCTGGGTTCGCAACGGCTTCGCGTCGGAGCTCGTCGGGCCCCGTAACGGGAGCGTCGAGAACCTGCCCGTGCGCGACGTCCGCGCCGAGGGCGCGCACTACGCGTTCCCCCTCGAGCACCTCGTGTCGGTCGACACGCAGAGCGCGGTCGGCAAGACGGGGCTGATCCTGCTCGGGTGCTCGCCGAACCACGACGCGGCCATCCTCGCCAACGCCTCGGTGCTCTTCCGCGGCGAGGCGGTCGCGCGCGGCGTCGACGCCGAGCCGATGGCCCTCGGCGATCAGCTGTTCGTCGCGCGAATGTCCCACGCGATCGAGCAGCTCGCGGCCGCGATCCCCGCGGGCACGCCGGAAGACGCGATCCGCGACGTGACGCGCGTCGCGCTCACCGAGCTGTTCAGGGGCAGCCAGCGCGCGCCCGACCTGCAGGTCGCGATCGGCAAGGAGCACCTCGAGGTCACGGTGATCCCGAAGCGCTTCGCCGGCGTCACCCTCGGCGAGTTCACGCTCACCGCGCCCCTCGGCAACTGAGCGAGCTCAGGGCGCGCTGGCGGCCGTCTTCACGGCGGTCGCCGAGGCGGCGCCGCCGGGGATGACGCGGGGCCACAGCGGGAGATCGCTCTCCTGCATCGGCTTGCTGCCGTTGATCGTGAAGAGGCGCTCCAACTCCGCCTTGCGCATCGGGCGGCCCTTGTCGTCGAGGACCTTGATCTGCTCGAGGACGCGGAGGCCGGTCGGCAGGTACTTGGGCGTCGTCGTCAGGTGGTATTCCATGCGCCCGAGCGTTCCCGGCTCGGTGTTGTCGCGATACTCGACGCGCTCGAGGGCGATCTCCGCCACCCGGTGGAGGTTGCCGCGTCGGCCGACGAACAGGGTTTGGACCGTCTCACAGGGGGTGTTCGGCGCGCGGCCGACGCATCCCTCGTTGAGCGCGTAGGGAACGAGCTCGCTGCCGATCCGTTCGATTCCGAGACGGGTCTTGTCCGGGCGCCCTCGGTAGACGCCGATGGCGTAGACCTCGGCGAAATCGTCGACGGCCCGCGTCATGGCGACCGCTCCGCCGACCGTGCCGTCCGCGAATTTGTGCGATCGCAGCCAGACGAGCTTCAGCCGGTCGCCGCCGCCGCCGAATCCCACGTCGCCGCTCTCGATCTTGACCGGCCAGCCGCCGCGGACCGGTTCGCCGTCCCGCAGGAGCGGATCGTCGAGGATCTTGTCGCCCGTGCAGGCGAGGGCGCCCCGCGGCAGCTCGTTCTTTCCCTCGTCGAAGGTCGGGAAGACGAACTTCCAGTACTGCTCCTCGGGGATCGCCCGCATCGCGCCGGCGGGGCCCTTTCGCGGGGGAAGCCGCGTTAAACAGGCCGCGAGCGGCGCCATCCGTCGCGGGCGGTCTTCGGGCGGTGTCTGAGCCGGCGGTGGCGACGACGCGCAGGCGGCGATCACCGTGACGACACCAAGACCCAAGAGGGGGGGGAGTTTCCCGAAGAACGCACGCATCGGGCCAAGGGTACCTGTCTCCATCATTGCTGCCCAACTTTGCGACGGCCGCTTGTCTCGGCCCGATCTTCTTCTTAGGCTGAACGCCCGCGGAGATGAAGAGCAGCGAAGTCGAGTGTGCGTCGGCGGTAACGAACCTCCCACGAGCGCCGACGAAAGCTTCGATTCGGAACTGCGCGACCTCGCGGAAGCTACCGCGGCGGCTGTAAGCATTGGAGGCGGTCTCATGGCGTATGAATTTTACGTGACGATTGAGGGAACGAAGCAGGGGAAGTTCAAGCAGGAGACGCCGCGCGAGAAGCACAAGGACAAGCTTGCCGGCATCGCGTTCCACTACAACATCCGCTCGCCCCGCGACGCGGCGTCCGGCCAGCCGAGCGGCAAGCGCTCGCACGGCCCCGTGCAGATCGTGAAGGAGTGGGGCCCCGCGACCCCGCAGCTCTTCCAGGCCCTCTGCACCAACGAGGTCCTGAAGTCGGTCCTCTTCGAGTTCGTCAAGACCGACAAGAACGGCGACGAGATCGTCTACCACACCATCAAGCTGGTGAACGCGACCGTTAGCGAGATCGATCAGTACCTCGCCGGCGACGCGAAGCAGGACACGCACCACGACGTCCACGAGCTCGAGAAGATCTCCTTCACCTTCCAGAAGATCGAGATGGAGAGCAAAGACGGCAAGACCATGGCCATGGACGACTGGTATCAGGGCTCCTGATCCCAGCACGCTGAAACATCGATGCCCACCCAACAAGGTGGGCATCGGTCGTTAAGGGGGTATCATCGGGCGAATGGCCGGCCACACGTTGCTCAAACGAATCCGGCACCCCGAGTACGCGATCGCTCGGCGCGTCGTGTCCGACGTCGAGACGCGCGACAGCGTCCTCGCCCACCTCAAGGCCATCTGCACGACCTGGCAGGGGTCGATGCTCACCTGTCCGGACTACGGTCTCGTCGACGTGAGCGAGCTGATCCACGCATTCCCCGACGCGATCGCGATGATGGCGAAGGCCATCCGCAACTCGATCGCGAAGTACGAGCCTCGCCTCACCAACGTGATGATCAAGCACATCCCGTCCGAGAGCGGGGACCTCACGCTGCGCTTCGAGATCACGGCGCAGCTCACCGGTGGCGACGGCCGCTCCCGAGTGAAGTTCGAGACCAGCCTCGACACGTCGCGCAAGTTCGACGTCCGCTGAGGAAATCGCGTGTTCAGCAAGTACTACCAGGACGAGCTCAACTTCTTGCGCGAGCTCGGACGCGAGTTCGCCGGTGCCTACCCGCAGCTCGCTCCGATGCTCGCCGACCGCGGCGGCGATCCAGACGTCGAGCGCCTGCTCGAGGGCACCGCGTTCCTCACCGCGCGCGTCCGCGAGAAGCTCGACGACGAGCTCCCCGAGGCGATTCACGCGATGGCGCAGCTGCTGTTCCCGCAGCTCGTGCGCCCGCTGCCGAGCGCGTCGATCCTCGAGCTCACGCCGCTCCCCAACGTCCTCCGTGACCGCATCACCGTCCCGGCCGGCACCGAGTTCGGCACTGTGCCGGTCGACAAGAGCCAGTGCATCTTCCGCTCGTCGGCGCCCTGCGAGCTTGCCCCGTGGGTGATCGACGACGTCCGGCTCGACCTCCTCCCCGGCGGCAAGCAGCAGCTCCGCGTCGAGATCAAGGTGCCGATGGGCGTGCCCGCGGCCTCGTTCGCGCCCAAGTCGCTGCGGCTGCACCTCCCGGGCGAATCGCGCCAGAGCCTGCAGCTGCTGATGTGGCTCCACGAGCGCACCGAGTCGATCGCGCTCATCGAGACGAAAGCCACCGGCGCGCAGGAGCGGTCGGTCACCCTCGCGAAGGACGCGCTCCGCCTCGTCGGCTTCGACGAGGCCGAGGCGCTGCTCCCGTTTCCGCGCACGAGCTTCCCCGGCTTCCGGCTCCTCGAGGAGTACTACGTGCTCCCGTCGAAGTTCGCGTTCATCGACGTGCACGGTATCGATCGCGTCTCCGAGCTCGGCCCCGAGGTGAGCAAGTTCGCGATCGCGTTCCGCCTCGACTCGGCGCTCCCCACGGCGTTCCGCATCACGCGCGACTCCTTCAAGCTCCACTGCGTGCCGGTGGTGAACATCTTCAAGACCACCGCGGAGCCGATCCGTCTCGCCACCACGCGCGACGAATACCTCGTGCGCGTCGCCGGGTTCCCGCCCGCGCACGGCGAGGTCTACGCGATTCAGTCGGTCGAGGCGATCGCGCGTGGCACCGGTCGGCGCTTCGCCATCCCCGGCTTCTACGAGTTCTCGCACCTCGGGCGGTCGCGCCAGGACCAGTACTACTACACCACCCACCTCCGCCCGAGCGTCGTGGGCGAGGGCGCGGACCTCTCGATCTCGATCGGCAGCCCGGAGGACGCCTCGGTGCCGCCCGACGCCGACGTCCTCTCGATCGACATGTTGGCGACCAACCGCCAGCTCGCGAGCGCGCTGCGCGCGGGGGAGATCAACGTGCCCACCTCGTCCTCGCCGGCGTTCTGCTCCTTCAAGAACCTCTCGGCGGTCACGCGGCACGTGCCGCCCCCGCTCGGCCGCGAGCTGCACTGGCGCGTGATCGCCCACGCGGTCATGGGCCTCCGCGCGCTGACCGAGCCCGACGTGCTCCGCACCGCGCTCGACGTCTACAACCTCCACGCGCTCGTCGACCGCCAGGCCGCCCGGGCCAACGAGCTGCGCCTCGCCGCGCTCAAGGACGTGCGGGTCACGGCGTCGGAGCGCCTCTACCGCGGGGCGGCCGTCCGCGGCGTCGCCATCGACATCGACGTCGAGGAGTCGGGCTTCGACGGCGACGGCGATCTGTTCCTCTTCGCAGCGGTCCTCGACCGCTTCTTCGCCGACTACGTCTCGATGAACTCGTTCGCGCGCACCACCATCCACGGTCTCTCGACCAAGCTGAAACTCGCATGGCCGGCCCGGAGCGGAAGTCTGACGCTGCTCTGATCGAGGCCCTCGAAAACGAGGGGCCGCGGTTCGATTTCTATCGAGCCGTGCAGCTGCTGCATCGCCTGCATCCGGGGAGCGTGCCGGTCGGGCAGATGGGGCCGCCCGGCGACGAGCCGATCCGCTTCGCCCACGATCCGAGCCTCATCTTCCACGCGGGCGACATCTCGCGCATCCAGCCGCGGTGGGAGCGGCAGGGCCGCATCTTCGCCAAGGTCACGACCACATTCCTCGGACTCACGGGCTCGGCGTCGCCGCTCGCGCCGTTCATGACCGAGGAGGTCCACCGAGCCGATCAGAGCGACGACCCCTCGCTGCGCGAGTTCTACGACATCTTCCACCATCGCGTCCTGAGCCTGCTCTACCGCGCGTGGAAGAAGTACCGCTTCGAGGCCGGCTTCCGCTCCGACGCGACGGACGCGTTCACCAAGCGTGCGATGTGCTTCGTCGGCGTCGACGTCGCCGGCGCGCTGCCCCAGCACGGGCTCCCGCCGGGAGATCTGCTCGCCCTCGCGCCGATCATCGGCCAGCGCACCCGGCCCGCCCGTTCGCTGCAGGTCGTGCTCGAGCGGCTGTTTCAGGGAGCGTCGGTGCACGTCGAGAGCTTCGTCGCGCGGCGCGTCCGGGTGAACGAGCAGGAGCGCGCGCTCCTCGGCCTGCAGAACACGACGCTCGGTCAGGACCTCACCATCGGCAAGACGGTCATCGACCGCTCCGGCGCGTTCCGCGTGGTGGTGGGGCCGGTGGGCTACGAGCTGTTCGAGGCCTTCCTTCCCGGCGGTCGGCATCACGATCGCCTCAAGCGCATCGTCGACCAGTTCTCCGGCGGCGTGCTCGAGCCGGAGCTCGAGCTTCGCCTCGACAAAGAGGCGGCGCCGCGCTTCCAGCTCGGCAAGGAGCGGGGCAGCGTCCTCGGCAAGAACACGCACCTCGCGGGCAAGGACGAGAAGCCCATGCGCGTGCGCGTCGTCCTCGGCGAGCACACCGGCGACGCCAAACCGCGCGTCGTCTACGACGACGGCACCGAGGCCATGCCCGCCGCCGCCGAGTAGGAGCGCCGCTCCCCGTCAGACCGGACCGCAGTCACTTCAGTCCGGGGGGATCGTTCTTCAGTCGACCTGGAGCGTCGTCACCACGCGCATCAGCTCGTCGCTGAGGTTCGGGAGCTCGCCGTCGGGGTGGACGATCTGCACGAGGATGATCTTGCGGCTGCCGCGGATGACGTACTCGCGGATGCCGTTGATGAACGCGCCCTTGGCCGCGGGGATGGGGCGGCGGACCACGTAGGCGCGGCCCTGCGCGTTGCCGGTGGCCATCGGGATCGGGCCGCCGACGATCTCGGCGCCGGCCTTCTTGGTGGACTCCTCGTAGCGCGCGAGGACGTCGCGCCACAGGTCGCTCGTGAAGTCCGGACGCTCCCAGATCGCCACCAGGTACTGGTTGCGGGAGACGTACTGGATGTAGCGCTGCTCGGGCTGGTTGCCGGCGGTGCGGATGATCCAGTTCTTGGGCCGGGAGATGCGCACCGCGCCCCCGAGGATCGACACGCCCATGTATTCGGGCAGGGGATCCTTCTGCGCCAGGTCGAGCGGCGGATAGGCCTTCTCGAACGCGGCCGGGTCCACGCCGGCCCCGAAGCCGTACTCGTAGAACGTGCGATTCTCGTAGGCGATGGGCGCTGGCCCGCTGGAGCAGCCGAGGAGTCCGGCGGCGGCGAGAGAGAGTGAAAGCCAGGGCGCGCGACGCATGATTTGGCCGAGTGTATGGATGCCGCGCGCCGATTGGCAAAAAACAACGAGGGTGCCCCTCGAAACTCGCCCGCCGGGCCCGGGTTGTTCTAGGAATGGGGACATGATGGTCCTGCGCGGGTTGATCGTCTCCGGCGCGATGGCGCTCGCCGCCTGCTCCACGGGCGGCTCGTTGAAGGTTTCGAACGCCAATATCTCGGGTTCCGTCGAGAAGAGCGGCGCGAGCAACGGCGATCCGGGCGACGTCCGCTTCAAGTCCAACGTCTGCGAGGGCGTCGACATGAAGCCGGAGTACGGCAACATCGACGAGAAGGCTCTGTTGTCCTTCCTCAAGACTCAGGGCCTCGAGGCCACGGTCGAGCGCGCGCGCAACGACCTCGTCTACGTCGACGTCGGCAACGCGGGCACCACCGAGAAGGTCCGCCTCCGCGTCGCGATCCTGAAGTCGGCGCACGACGCCGGCAACGAGCTCCACACCGCCGTCCTGCAGCACGGAGACGGGTCGTGGGGCGTGCGTCGCGCGAACCTCGCCGTCCTCGCGCCCGTCGCGGCCTCGCAGGACGACGCGATCGCGTTCGCAGTGAAGACGAAGCTCGCCTGCTGGGGCGTCTTCACCATCGCCGGCCGCGACGACACGTTCGTCATCGGCGGCGGCTACGCCGAGCTGTGATTCACTTCGCGAGCACGTAGACGATCACCGCGGCCACGAGCAGGCCGATCACCACCACCACGGCGATCAGCGCCCGCGGCGGGGGCGGCGGCGCGGGCTGCGGCGCGTGGAACAGCTTCGGTTGCGGCGCCGGCGGCGGCTCCATCGGCGCGGCCACCGGCTTCGCGAGCGGGTGGGGCATCACCGACGAGATCAGGTACTGCGTGCTCTCGTGGCTCGGGTTGCTCTGCGGGCTGCTCGCTGGGCTCGCGCCACGCTGTGGACCGAGGGAGTCGAACGCGTTGTGCGAGGTCTCGATCGTCTCGCCGAGGTTCTCGGGGACCTTCGCGCTCGAGGGCACGCGCATGCTGCTGACGCTCGGCGGCCGTGTCGGTACGGGGACGTTCTTGACGACGAACGCGCCGCTCGGCGAGCTCGGAGGTGCGGCGGGCTTCGGGGGAGGCTTCGCGGGCTTCGCGGGTGGGGGCCGCGCGGGGGGGGCCGTCTTGGACGGTCGTACGCCCGACCCTGGCTTCATCAGCGCGGCCATGTCCACCGCCGAGGCCTCGATCGTCGGCTCCTCGTCGTCCCCCACGGGGAGGGCGGGGCCGCCCGGTCGCGCGAGCCGCCGAATCGGCTGCTCGTCGGCGATCGTGGGCAAATCCTCGTCGTCGGGATCCGGGGCGGACGGTTTCTCCTCCCGACTCGGCACCCCGGAAGGCTAACACGGCCCGGTAACCCCGGCCGACTTCACGGGACATATCCGACAGCGCGCGGCCAGTCCGCGTAGCATGGGAAGCCACGAATGGGTGACGTCACCGCCGTCAGCATGGATGTGATCACCGAGAAATCGGGGCACGCCATGACTCCGTGCGCGGTCAGCGTCTGCACCACGCCCGCGGCGCCGAGCCCGCTGCCGATTCCCTATCCGGTGATGGCGAACATCTCCGAGAAGAGCGTCGACTCGGCGATGCGCACCAAGGTCAACGGCGCGAACGTCATCACGGTCGGCTC
>JALHOE010000106.1 GCA_022843175.1 Deltaproteobacteria bacterium | reverse complement strand
GTGGCTCTGCACGCGAGGGCGCGGCGGCGGGCGGGGGCCGCGACGCGCTCACCGGCAACGCGGTGCTGTGGTCGACGATCACGCTCGGCGGCGGCTGGCCGTGCGCCTGCACCGGCGCCTGGCTGGCGGGGAAGATCTGCAGCGTGAAGTTGCCGATGACGACGGGCGTTCCGTAGGGCGCGTCGGTCGTCTCGCGCCGGAGCACCGTCTCGCCGACCATCGTCCAGTTGCTCGACACGTCCTCGACCCGCATCGCGCCGTCGCCCAGGATCACCCGCGCGTGTTGGCGGGAGATGCCGTCGCCCTCGAGGAGCAGGCTGCACGTCTGCCCGCGGCCGATGACCAGGCTGCCGTCCGTGCGAACGCGCTGGGAGCGGGTCCCGCCGTCCGGCGCCATGACGAAGACGTCGATGAGCACTGCTTACTTCTTGGGGCTCGGTGGCGGATTCGGGAGGACGTCCGGCGGCTCGAACTTCTTCGGCGCCTTCTCGTAGGTGTTGGGGAGCGGCTTGCCGGTGACGGGCGTGCCGGACCAATCCTCGTATTGGCGCAGCGTCTCGTTCACCAGGTCGATCGCCGGCTTGCTGGAGGGCTCGACGACGCTCGGCACGATGAAGACCGCGCCCTCGGTCTCCTGCGCCTCGCTGCGGTGGGTGCCGAACAGCACGCCGATGATCGGGATGTCCTTGAGGAGCGGGATGCCCTCGGCGGACTTGCGCTCGTTCTCGAGGTGGAAGCCGGAGAGCACCAGCGACTGCCCGAGCTTCATGTGCACCACCGTGGACACCTTGGTGAGCTGGCGCGACGGGAGGTGGGTGCCGGGGCCGGGGGGCGTGAGGTCGCTGATGTCGGCGACGACCTTGACCTCGAGCTCGCGGCTCGTGGGATCGAAGAACGGCTGCACGTTGACGACGGTGCCGAAGCTGATCTTCTGGATCGTGCCGGTGAAGCCGGTGGCCACCGGGAAGTTCATCTCGCCGCCGGCGTCGACGGTGGCGTCGCTCCCGTTGGTGGTGATGACCGACGCCTGCTTGAGGACCTTCGCCCAGCCGTAACGCGACGCGATGTCGAGCGCGGGCAGCGGGTGGTTGACGACGTTGGTCACGGCGGCGTTGGCGCCGGACTTGATGTCGTAGCTGGCGTTGAGGATCGCGCCCGAGTTGTCGCCGATCATGCCGCCGATGCGGCCGGGATACGCGATGCCGAACTGGTAGCCGCTGTCCTTGCTGTATTGGACGAAGAAGAAGTCGACGCGGATGTTGGTGCGGTCCTTGGTGGCGCCGACGCCGACGAGCGACTCGACCTGACCGCCGTACACCGACGCGATCTGCTGGATGCGCTTGACGTCGTTCTCGGACGCGACGCTGCCCTCGATGAACAGGCGCGAGCCGACGCGGCGAACCTTCACGCCCGTGTAGCCCTCGAGGAGCTGCTTGAGCTCGTTCTCGACGATGGCGGGCGAGCGCGCGAAGACGTTGATCGTCCAGGTGACCTCCTGGCCGTTCTTCTTGATGAGCAGGAGCGACGTGGAGCCGGCCTTGAGGCCGACGACGACGAACGCGCTCGAGTCGGTGGTGAGCTTGATGTCGACGACGCCGGGCGTGCCCTCGGAGTAGTTCTTGACGTCGTTGGCGGGGATCGTCTTGTTCTCGCCGACCGCGAGGTTGAGCTCCTCGTTGGCGGCGGCGACGGGCGGATCCTTCTCTTTATCGCCGCCCTTGCCCTTGCCCTTCTGGGCGAGCGCGTGCGTCGGCAGGAGCAACAGCGCGGCTGCGACGGCGAACGTTACCTTGCGCATCACTGGCCCCCGGCCGACGTGGACGGCAGCTTCACCGGTCCGGTCGGCGTCTTGCGGAAGTCTTGAACGGTCTTCCGGGTCTTGCTGTCGGTCAGCAGGTTGGAGTTGAGGTCGGCGAGGCTGTCGGTGATGCGCACGTCGTCCGGGTTGCGGAGGGCGACGGAGATCCGCCCCTTCTCGGCGGCGAGCGCGAGCAATTGGGCCTCGGGCAACGTGAGCGAGAGGTTGAGCAACAAGTCCTGGGACGACGGCGAGCCGCCCTGCGCCTTGGTGGTGTCGATCGCGCTCGTATCGAGGCCGACGGCGAGGACCATCACGTTCTGCAGGAGCACGATCGACTGGCGCTGCGTGGAGCCCTCGACCGGGAACGTGGCGATGACGTCGACGCGGTCGCCGGGGCGCATCAGCGCGAACGACTTGTCGTCGTTGGCGGCGCGCACGCCGACGGCGCGCATGCCCGGCTGAACGAGCGAGCTGAGATCGCGCTTGTCGTCGGCGGTGATCGCGAGGTCGGTCCACAGGAGCGTCTGCTGCGCCTGCACCGGCGTGGCGACGCGCAGGCCGACGACGCGGGACTTCTCCTGCTCTCGCACCGCGCGCGTCTCCACGTAGGCCGCGGGGACGATGCGCGTCGCCAGCATGTCGTCGGTGATGACGGTGCCGGGCTCGATCTGTTTGCGAGCGACCAGGAGCTTCACCGGCGCGCCGCCCGAGGCCTCTTCCTCGAACTTCTTCAGATACGCGAAGAGGAGGAAGCCCCCGAGGAGCGCCATGATCAGGGCCGCGATCAGGGCAGAGCGATTCACGTGCTGAGGATAGGTGATTTTTCGCGCTTGGGGCGCCGAATGGAGCCGCGACCTCGATTGGAGCCGCGACCGCGATTGGAGCCGCGACCGCGATTGGAGCCGCGACCGTCAGGGAGCGGGTGAACTACGAACCGCACTTGCGCGGCGTGCAGCCGAACATGCCCTTTTCGACCTTGTCGATGCAGCTGACGCTCCACGCGGTCTCGCAGCAGTACGGGTCTTCCCTGCAGATCGCCTTGATGCACTCGCCCGCTTGGCCGTCCTTGGTGCAGCCGGTGGTGAGCGGCTCGCCGTTGGTGCAGACGTCGTGTGCGCACATCACCTCGGCCGTGCCGCCGTCGGTGCCGCCGTCGGTCGACGGGCCGGTGTCGTCGCCGGTGCCGGCGTCGTCGCCGCTCACCGTGGTGCCGCCGAAGCAGCTCTCGGATGGGGCGAGCTTGGGCGACGGGGGCGGCGTGGCCGGGACGTCGGTGCAGGTCGCGCCCTTACCGAGCGGGAACGAGCCGGAGAAGGTGGCCTCGGGCGACTGCACGTCGAACAGCGTGCACTCCTTCTCCCACTTGTAGAGCCCGAAGATGTTGAGCTTCGCCTTCGCGTGCGCGCTCGCTCCGGCCTGCGCCGAGCCCTCGACGTCGCCGGTGAGGGTGCTCGCGTTGCACGTCGCGCGCGCGTCGAGGCGCGCGTAGGCCTCGGCGGTGATCTCGCCGGCGGCCACGTCCCACAGGTTGAGCTTGAGCTCGGGGACGATCGCGCAGCGGAGGCCGAGGTCGTGGTTGATGGTCCACACCGGCCCGAGCTGCTCGAGCGACTCGCTGTGATCCCACACCGGGTTGATCGTGTCGCCGTTGTACTCGGCGCCGGCCTTCACCGTGGCGCTGGCCTTGGCGCCGACGACCACGCGCGTCTGCCCGCCCCACTTGAGGTCGCACGTGACGACCGCGCGGAACTCCGCGTGCGCGGGGACGCTGATGAAGCCGAGCTTGAGGCCGGGGAGCTTGATCTTGTGGTCGGCGATCGTCGTCGACGGCTTGTTGAAGATCTTCTTCGCGATGAGCGCCGCGACGTCGGCGCCGGTCGCGTCGCCGGTGAGCGTCAACGACGCGTCGATCTCGGCCACCGCGTCGAGCTGACCGGTCGCGATCACGTGCGCTTCCTTGATCGCGCCCTTGAGCGAGAGCGCGGGCTTCACCTTGGCGCCGATGTCGAACGTGGGGGTGAAGTCGAGCGTGCCCTTGGTGAGCAGCACCTTCGCGTCGTAGCCGAGCGTCTTGCCGGGCTGGACCTCGACCGAGCCGGTCTTGGCGAACAGCGTCTTGCCCGAGAAGTCGAGGACCTTGATCGTCTTGCCGCCCTTGGTGCCGAGCGACTTGGTGGTGGCGGCCGGATCGTCCGGCGAGAGGCTCGGGATCGTGAGCGTGCCGGCGAGCTCCCCCTCGGTGATCACGTCGCCGAGGTGCGCGGCCTCGGTGTCGACCACGTAGCTGTCGCCCTCGGTGCGGACCGCCTTCACCTTGCGGAGGAAGCCCCACTTGTTCGGCGTGGTGGCCGAGAAGCCGGCGTCGCCGACGAGCACGTCGCCCGCCTTCTTGTTGGCGATGTCCGCGTGGGTCGCCTTCGGGAACAGCAGCCGACCGGCCTGCACGACGACGTCGTCGGTGGTCTTGCTCTCGAGGATCGTCACGCCCTGCGCGACGACCACGGTGCCGTCACCGGTGGGTGTCGGGGTCTCGCTCTCCTTGCTCGATCCGCAGGCGACCATCGCGAAGAACACGGCGGTGGAAGAGAGCGCGACGACGGTACGCAGGGACATTCGGGAGCCTCCAAATAGGCGCGCGCGTCAGCGAGCACCTGATCCAGGACGAATCACACGTTCAGAGCCGCGACCGTGAGGGAGCGGGTTGTCAGAGTGAGGGAGCGGGTTGCCAGAGTGAGGGAGCGGGTTGTCAGAGTCGGCAAGAAGGTCAGGCGCTCGCTCACGCGCGCGCCTATTTGGCTGTGCCGTTGATGCCGCCGACCGAGCCGGCTTGCTGGTCGACCTTCTCGCGGACCTTGCCGCCGAACATCTTGAAGCCCGCGATCGCGATGAGCGCGATGACGCCGACCAGAATGATGTACTCGACGAGGTTCGCACCCCGGCGATCCTTGATGAGGCGTTGCATCACGGGTTCCAGCATTGCGCGGATCGTGCCACGTCACTGGAATCGAGGAAACGAGGGCGGTGTAGGTTTTTCTGCGCCACGTTTGCGTGACACCTGACCGCAGGCGTCTCGCGCGTGTGACACGACCGGCGCGCGCGTCAGCCAGCGCCTCGACCTACGCGTCCATCGGAAGGCGCTCGCTGACGCGCGCGCCTATTTCGGCGCGCCTATTTGGAGCCCATCTCGACGATCGAGACCTGGGTGCCGGCGCCGTCTTTCGCCGGCTCGGTCGTCACGATGATGTCGTGGCCCTCTTTGCTGAACGCGCGGGAGAACGGGGCCGCCTCGGTGGCGCGGGGATAGGTCATCCACCCGGTGGCCGGCATGACCTTGTCGTATTCGGCGAGGATCGCGTCCTTGCCCATCGTGCTGTCGTAGACGCGCACGCCGTACGGCGCGCCCTCGGCGTAGGCCGTGAGCAAGCGGCGCGACGACGGCGGACGGAGCACGCCCGGCGCGTCGTTGCCCGGCGCGTCGCCCTCGTCGGGGAACATCTTCTGGACGTTGAACGAGCCCTCGGTCCACAGCGCGACGACGTGGCTCGGCGCGTTCTCGCCCTTCTTGGCGACGACGTAGCGCACGCTGCCGAGCGAGCCGAGATCGCCGGTCTTCGCGAAGTCGGCGACGCGCGAGTACGCCTCGAGCTGCGAGAGCTGCTTGCCGACCGCGAAGCACACCACCATGCCGCCCTTGTCGTCGCTCTGGCGGAGCACGCCGATGCCGGGGTGACCCTCGTTGCGCGAATACGAGTCGGGCTTCACGGCGTCCGACAGCTTGGCGAACTCCATCTCCATGCCGTCGGCGTGGTCCTCGCACTCCTTCTGGAAGCGGTCGAGGATCGCGTTGTGATCGGCCTGGCTGACCGAGCTCGTGATCTTCACCAGCTCGCCGTTGAGGCGGAGGCGATACATGCCGGACATGTTGCCGGACTCGGTGAGCCGAATGAGCTCGGCGCCGGTCTCCATCGCGGCCTTCTTCGCGTGCGCGTAGGCGACCCGCGCGGCGACCGCCGCGAGCACGAACGCGACGAAGAGGAAGTACACCGAGAGCCGCGTCACCTTCGCCGACCACGCGAGCGCGCGCCGCGCAAAGTGCTTGCGCAGCGGCGTGGCGGTGCGGGTGACTCGAGGCTCTTCGGTCGTGTTCATCTCACCACCTCGAGAACGCGTCGAACGCCGCGCTCCCCCAGCCCTTGACGTCGCCGTTGTGCGGCGTCTCGTTGCACATCACCTTGGTGCGGCTCGACACGCTCTTGGTGAAGCCGCCGAGGAACTTGTCGGACGTGATCGTCGTCTCCATCGACGCGAGGGACGAGCCGAACTTGCGGGTCGCGGTCTCGCTGCCCGGCCCCTTGCCGGCCTTGTCGACCTCGCCGGGATCGAAGCCCTCGGGCTTGCCCGACTCGCTGCCGCCGGCGCCGGCGGTGGCGGCCTCGGGGGTGAGGCAGCGCGACGAGATCGGATCGCCCTTGTCGTTGCAGTTGCACATCGCGTAGTCCCACGCGGCTTCCTTCGTCTGCCGCATGACGCGCATCTTCGTCTCGTAGAGCTTCCCGACGAAGATGATGCCCGCGAACATGATGAGGAAGAACGGGATGGCGACGACGCCCTCGACCATGGCGGCGCCACGCTGACCTTTGCGATTGCGGTGGGTGCGTTGGGCCATGGTCAGTGCGCGATGATGGTGTTGGTGAGGTCGCCGATCACGCCGCCGACCTTGTCGTCGATGACGTCGCCGAGCTTCTCGGCGGGCAGCTTGAGCAGATCGCCGAAGACGGGGATCTTGGGGATGACGCTGTTGATCTTGGTGGCGAGGAGCGCGCCGGCCGAGGGGATCGGCAGGCGGAGGCGGGTGAGGCGCGCGCGCCAGCGCATGTTCCACATCGCGTCCTCGGAGAGGCCGCCCTCGCCCTTGTCGCCGCCGGGGATGATCGCCGCGGAGTCCTTGCCCCACTTCTTCGGGTCGTCGGGCTTGGGCTCGTAATAGAACTCGGCCTTCGCGATGCCGACCTTGGAGAAGATGTTGGGGCCGGCGGCCTTGGCCTTGTTCCAGCCGGCGACGTTCACGCCCTTCTCGGCGTCGGTCTGATCGGACAGGTTGCCGAAGCCGAAGCCCCAGATGGCGAAGTAGTCGTCGCCGAGGGAGGCGGGCTCGTAGACCGTCTTGCTCGTCTTGCCCTCGCCGAGCGTGGAGCCGGTGCCGGGGTTCTCGAACGACTTGAACGAGCTGTCGGTCGCCTCCATGCACTTGGTGAAGTCGAAGACGATCGGCGGGAGGCCGTCGGCCTTGCGCTTCGCGTTCTCCTTGATCGACTCCTTCTGGCGCTTCTCGCAGAGGTCTTTGACCTTGTCCTTGCTGCCCTTGAGCAGCTTGTCCTTCATCTTGTCGGCGAAGCCCTTGGCCTGACCGGCCATGTCGGTCACGTCGCCGCAGAAGTAGCCGCTGAAGAAGCCGACGACGCCCGCCACGAGACCGCTCGTGAACTTCTCGACCGCGCCGGCGAGCCCGCCGATGCCGGGGATCGCCTTGAACGGCATGAACACGAGGTGGGTGACGTTCTTCGCCGCGCGCTTGCAGAGGTTGGAGTACTCGTCGTCCTGCACCGGAAGGCCCCAGCGCATGCCCTCCTTGCTCGGCTTCTTGGTGGAGCCGGCGGGCGGCGTGGACGGACCGCCCGGCGTCGCGGCCGAGGAGCCGTCGGTCTTCTTCGACGAGACGAGGCCGCCGAGCGCGCGCTCGACCGGGCCGGGGACGAGCGAGATGCTCACCATGAAGCCGCCGTCGACCGACGGCTTGTACTCCTTGGAGACGAGGATCGCCTTGCCCTCGGCGACCCACGGCATGCCGATCGCGACCGCGTTCGACGTCTGGTAGAGGACGCGGAGGATCTTGTCGACGATCTTCTCGACCTTCATCACCAGGTTGGCGTAGGGCGCCTGCGCTGCGGTGGTGAGGTTGCAGACCGGGTTGAGGAACGCCCCGATCAAGCACGACGCGATGTTGGCGGCGGCGAGCAGCACCTGGCCGATCTTGAACGCGACGAGCACCATCAACACCGCGGCCATCACCAGGTTGATGAGGGCGATGATGTTCATGCCGCGCGCGTGGTAGACCGCGCTGCCGAACGCCGTGGCGTCGGCGCCGTCCTGCATGTACTGGCGGTAGATCGCCGCGTCGCCGATGCCGATGATGTACCAGAGCGCTCCCACGAGGAACGCGGACATGAACACCGCGATCATCAGCACGGCGCCGCGCGAATCGCGGGCAATCCCGAGCGGTCTCTCAGTACTCATAGCCCGCTCCCTGGAGCGGCAGCGCCGCCTCCGCCTTGAGCGTCTTCTTCTGCGAGAAGATGTCGCAGACAAACCGATTGCCGATCGGGATCTTGCACGCGTAATTGACCTTGAGCTGCACGCGCACGAGGTCGTCCTGCTTGAAGGAGGTCTTGTTGTCGCCGCCGCCGGGGCTCGAGGGGAACGTGATCGAGAAGTCCGGTGAGGCCGCCACGGCCCTCAAGCGGCCGCGCGCCGCGAGGTCGATCACCGTCTTGCGGTCGCCCGCCACCTTGTTGACCGGCGTGTTGCCGTAGAAGGCCGGGTCGTCGGGCAAAACGACGATCGCCGCGCGTGCTGCCTGCACCGCGGCGTGCTTGGTGACGACGTTCGCGACCTGCACGAACGCGAACTGCACCAGGGACATGAACATCACGAACAGCGGCATGAAGACGATCAAGAACTCGACGTAGACCGCGCCGCGCGCGTCTCGCTTCAGGTTCTTGTTGTCGTCTTGGTCGATCACGGGAGCCTCTGCCAGTGGAACAAGCTTGCGAGCAGCGTGCCTACGGCGATCGCTGGGCCGAATCGGAACCACGTCATCTCTTCGCGCGAGATCTCCTTGCGTTTGGCCTTGGGGAGGAGCGGGTTGACCACGAGCGTGAGGCTGTTGCCGAGCGTGCGAAAGAGCTTCCCCTCCCAGGCGAGCCTCGCCGGCGCGAGGATCGCTGCCGCGGCGAAGGCCCAGAACTCAGCCTCGATACCCACGAGCGGCCGGACGATCGCGCCGATCGCGGCGAGGAGCTTCACGTCGCCGCCACCCATCGCGCCAGCGCGCCAGAGCATGAGCGGGATGGCGCCGCAGGTGAGCGCGCCGGCCACCGAGAACCCGGCGGCCTCGAGGCCGACGCGGGCTCCTCCCGTCTTTGCTCCGAAGATGAACCACGCGATGGGGGCGACCGCGAGCGCGCCTAAGGTCAGCGAGTTCGGGATCTCCCCCTCCACGCCTTCACCCTCCGTGGCCTTGCGACCGGAACGCCAGTCGAACACGGCCCCGGCGATCGCGACCAACGTCGCGAACACGAGGAAGAGGTTCCAGCTCGGCAAAAGCTACTTGGCGGTGCCGTTGATACCGCCGACCGAGCCCGCCTGCTGCTGCACCTTCTCCTGGACCTTCGTGCCGAACATCTTGAAGCCCGCGATCGCGATGAGCGCGATGACGCCGACCAGGATGATGTACTCCACGAGGTTGGCGCCCTTTTTGTCGCGAATCAGCTTGTTCATGGTTTCCCTTGCGAGTGGTTTGGAGGAGTGAAGTCTGGTTACGGAATCGGCGACGCGGTGATGTTGCGGGACCGTTCGAAATCTTTGACGAGCTTCGGGCCGACGGTGACGAGGGCGAAGACGACCGCGAGGCCGATGGTGCCGACGAGCACGACGTACTCGGTCTGGACGGCCCCTCGCGTGTCCTTGATCAACCGACGCATGACTCCGCCCGAGTCTGTTGCGCTGAAGGGTTCACGGTCAAGCAGGGCCGCCACGCGCTCCGGTATTGCGGGTCTCGTGCCGAATCCCGTCCCATCGGATTCCAGCAGTTTTGCTGTATGACACACCGTCCCCGGGGTCACCTTCGTGTGACGCTCGTCACGAGAGGCACATGTGGGTGACTCTCGGCCCGCCTACGGGTCGGTCTTGGTCGGCAGCGCGATCGGGCCCGTCTTCTTGGCCGGCGCGTGCCACACCACGGCCTTCTTCTCGACGACGAACTTCATGTCGAAGGTGAAGACGTCGTCGGAGCGCTTGACGGTGAACGAGGCCGAGGGGTTCTGCGGGCGCAGCTGCTCGTTGCCCTTGGCGCTGGTGTCGAGCGTGAGGTCGAACTGCGAGTCGGCGTCGAGGTTGTCGAGGAGGACGGTGGCTGCGCCGGCGCTGTCGGTCTTTCCGACGACGCGACCGAGATAGAGGATGGGGAGCCCGGCGCCGTTCTCGGCGCGGACGGCGACGACGATGGTGCGCGTCGTCGGCGGGCACGACACCTCGTACTCGGGCATCGACGACGGCTCGGCGAGCCGGTGGAGGGCGATCGAGAGCGCCTTGGTGGGCGACTGAAAGCCCTGCGGACACTTCACCTGCACGTCGTAGGTGTCGCCCTCGTTGCCGGTGAGCGAGAGCTTGGCCGCGCCCTCGGCGTCGGTCGCGATGATGAGCTTGCCGCCGGAGTGAATCGTCGCGCCCTTGATCGGCTTGCCCGGATCGCCGGTCACCTTGATCAGCACCTCGACGGGAGGCTTCTGCTTCTGCTCGCCGCCACATGCGGCGAGGAGCGCTACCGAGAGGAGGACCGCCGATCGCACGCCCACTTTTCTAGCACTCAGTGGGCCGGGCCGCAGGGATCCTCGCGCGCGACCGCCGCGGTGAACCACACCGCGTCGTACGGCAGCGGCTGCGAGGTGTCGGGCTTGCCCTCGACGAACGCGAGCGAGAACACCTTGGCGCTCGGATCGCGCGTGCGGAGGACCCACGGCACCGCGCGGTCGTTGCGCACGTGCCCGCTGCCGGCGATGAGCACCGCGCCGTCGGGCGTCGCGCGGGACAGCATTCGCTCGGCCATCTGTCCGTCGCGGAGCCTCTGCGCGTCGACGAAGCCGGGCAGCATCGTCTTCGGCAACTGCCCGCAGTGGTTCGCGAGGAGCTCTTCCTCGAGCTCCGCGCGGCCGGGCAGGGGCGTGTCGAGCCCGAACGTGGCCCGGTCCTCGGCGCTGATCGGAGTGCCGTGGAACGCGGCCTTGATCTTCGCGCGCGGGTAGTTGCCGGCGACGACGGGGAGCTGCTGCGCGCGTGCGAGCGCGACGATGGGGGCGTAGAACGACCAGGTCCAGCCGGGGGCGTGTGGCGCGAGGTCGGCGCCGGAGTCGATCACCGGCTGCATGTCGACCTCGAGCATCTCCATCACGACCGCGGGCTTGCGGCCGCGCGCGAGGAGGCTCTGCAACAGTTGCAGCTGGAGGTCGTGGTGCTCCTTGGCGTCGTGCTTCTCGCCGAGCAACACGAAGCGCGCGGCGGCGAGGTCGCTCTCGAGCGTCTTGCGATCGATGAACGCCTTGCGCGCCGGGGAGTAGATGACCCGCTCGACCCCGACCGCGGGGAGGGGACTCTCGGGCCTCGGCTTCGCCGCGCAGCCCACGAGAGCAACAAAAAAGAACGCACCGCAGCGGGCCCAGGGGGGGGGAAGGCCTCTACTGCGGTGCGCCCGGGCTAATTGCACAGGCGGTGCCACGCGCTTGCGACAAGGAATCGGGTACTTGCGGGTGAGGATGAGCACTGGGCTTTCATCGGCGAACGTCACGCGTCGTGCAATCTTGCATGCGCAAACCGCCCGAGGGCGTCGAGCACGGCGGGGGTGATTTCGTGTGCACCACGAAAGGGGATGAAGGAGGCAGAAACGCCCGCTTCGACGAACGCGCGATGGAGGCCCTCGGCGACGCCGAACGGGAGGATCGGATCGCTCTGACCGTGGCTCTGCAGCACGTGCAGCTCGGGGCCGATGCGGCGGAGCGCCTCGGCCCAGCGCTCGCGACACACGTGCGCGCCCGAGAGGATGGCGAGGTTCTTGAAGTCGAGGCCGCCCGTGAGCGCGACGTCGGTCGCGAGCATCGCGCCCTGGGAGAAGCCGCCGAGGATCGTGCGCGCAGGGTCGACGCCGTGCTCGTCGATCAGCACGCGCAGCGCGGCGATGAGCTGTTCGCGCGCCGCGGGCATGCCGTCGGGCGTCGCGCTCGGATCCCACATGCGTCCGCCGCGGGCGAGCTCCATCTGCAGACGCAGCATGTCGACAGGCCACCACGCGCGCGCGTCCTCGTAGCCGATGTCGGCTTCGAGCGGCGCCTCGGGGAAGAGGAACCGGGTGCCGGGGCCGGCGTCGATCGCATCGGCGAGCGGGACGAGGTCGTCTCCGGGCGCGCCGAAGCCGTGGCAAAGGATGATCGCCGGGCCGCGCGTGCCCCCAACCACTCGGACACGAAGCGGGCCTGCTCGGAGGATCATTCGCCCTTCGGCGCGGGGCGCACGCAGCGGAAGCCGATGAAGGGCAGCTCCTTGGGGGGCTTCGGCTCGACGCGATGGACCCACACCATCGCGTTCCACTCGTCGGCCGCTTCGGTCCACTTGAGGCCGACGAGCTTCTTCTCGACCGCCGCCTTCGCGCAGGTGCCCGCGGCGCCGGTGGAGTCGGGGACCATGTTGTCGATCGGGTTTCCGACGGTGACCTTCGCCGGATCGTATTTGAGCAGCTTGTGCGGTGCGTGCGCGCAGACCTTGCCGGTGCAGCACTCCATCGGATCGTCGTAGCCGTCGGACGCGCGGCACACCGGGAACTTCTTGAGCGGCAGCGTGTAGTCGATCTTCAGGAGGTAGCCGCGCTCGTCCTCGGCCTTGTCGGCGCAGGTGAGCAGATCGCTCTTGAGGTCTGCGAGGAGCTTGGTGAGCTGGGTGCGCGCGGGCCCGCCGTCGGCCGGAACGGCCGTGGAGAACGCGGTGCGAACGAGGACGATCGGCGAGCCGGAGCCCTTGCCGGGCGGGGCGCACGCGCCGGTGGCGCACGCGGGCTCGCGGAACGCCGCGCTCATCGTCGCCATCAACGACGGCTCGGCGGACTCGTTGAGCGGCAGGCCGCGCAGGCCGCGGAAGCTCACGCCGCCGCTCTGCGTCCAGCCCTCGTCCTGCTCGGGGAAGTCGTCTTGGTAGACGTCGGCCGTCCACTCCTGCGCGTTGCCCATCAGATCGAAGATCGGCTCGTCGCCCGGGGTCTTGTCCTGGTCGTTCGTCATCACCTGCATCAGCGTGGCCTTCTTGCCGCCGAACACGCGCGTGCGGTGGAGGTCGATGCCCTCGTCGCCCCAGGCGAACTTGCGCAGCTCCTTGCCGCGCGCGGCGAGCTCCCACTGCTCCTCGGTGGGGAGGTTTCCGCCGATCGACTTGCAGTACGCGACGGCGGTGGGCCAGGGGACGCCGCTCGCCGGGATGAGGTTGGACTTCTTGTCGTCGTCGAGCTTCTCGGGCTTGGTGACCTTGTGACCCTTCTCGCTCGCGAGGAACGGGTCGAGCTCACCCCAGGTGACCTCGTGCTGCTGCATCTCGAAGTCGGCGAACGGCGGCGCGACCTTGCGCGCGGGACGAAAGCCGCGAACGAGCGGCGACTCGGTGTCCTTCTCGACGCCGAGGAAGATGTTCTTCTTCACGCCCTTGACCAGCACCCACTTGTTCTCGAACTTCGGCTTGGCAGGGACGTCTTTGTCCTTGTCTGTTTGCTTCGCTGGGCTCGGCTCGTGGAAGTGCTTGATCGCGACGACGGCGATCGCGCCGACGACCAGCACCGAGCCGAGGCCGATGAGGAACGCGGACGTGCCCGACTTGCGCTGCGTGCGCGGGGGCGGAGCCGCCGTCATCTGCACGCCCGGCGGCGTGCCCTGCTGGCCGACCGGCGTGTGGAGCGGCGGCTGCTGAACCCCCAGCGCCGGGCTCATGAGCGGCGGGGACGCGGTGGGCGGCGGCATCGGCGACATGCCGGACATGCCGCCGATCTGCGTGCCCTGCCCGAACGGTTGCGTGCCGTACGCCGCGTAGCCGCCCGACTGCAGCTGCGGCGGGCGGAGGATCGGCGCGATCGCCTCGAAGGCCTGGCGCGCGTCGGGGTAGCGGCCGCGCGGATCGCGCGCGACCGAACGCGCGAACCACTGGTCGAAGCCGGGCGGGATGAAGTTCGCGACGCCGAGCTCGTGGGCGCGCTGCGAGGCCGGGACGAGCGCGGTGACCAGCATCTCCGTGAGGATCGCCGTCACGTTGTTCATGTTCCGGTACGCTTCCATCCAGTAGTAGCGACCGGTGAGCATGCGGAACGTGATGAGGCCGAGGGCCCACACGTCGGTGGCGGGCGCGATGGAGTTGCCCTGCTCGGTTTGTTCGGGGGCCATCCACAGGGGCGTGCCGATCGCCGCCGTGGCCATGCGGGTGGCCTTGGCCTCGGCGACGACCTTGGCGATGCCGAAGTCGAGCACCTTCACGTTGAACGCCGAGCCGACGCGACGCGCGCGCGCGATGAAGATGTTGTCCGGCTTGAGGTCGCGGTGGACGATGCCGACCGCGTGCGCCGCCGCGAGCGCGTGACAGAGCTGCTGGAGGATCTCGAAGACCTCGTGCGGCGGAATGGGACCGCGCTCGAGGCGGTCGAGGAGCGACTCGCCCTCGAGCAGCTCCATCGCGATCCACGGCAGGCGCAGGTGCTCGTCGAAGCCGGCGTCGACCACCTCGACCACGTGCTCGCTGTCGATGCGGGCGCCGATCTGCGCCTCCTGCACGAAGCGGTCGCGCAGCTGCGGATCGTTGAGCAGCTCGCCGTGCATGATCTTGATCGCGCGCGGCTTCTTGGTCGTGACGTGCTCGGCCACGAAGACCGCGCCCATCCCGCCCTCGCTCAGCGGGCGGACGATCCGATACGCACCCGAGAGGATGGCGCCGGGACCGAGGTGCCCGTGAGCGGTCATTGCGGCCGAATCCTACCGCATTCTCGGTGCGGCGACCTGTCCGTCATTGGGTCGCCACGCGCTGGGTCACCGCGCGCAGGCGGCGCGCGAGCACGATCAGGAACTGCTCCTGGATCTGCGGGCGGCGGGCCATCAGCTCGCCGAGGTCGGTGCTGCGGAGCCGCAACAGCGTTGCGTCCTCGACGATCACCGCGTCGGCCAGGCGCGGCTCGCGATCGATGATCGCGAGCTCGCCGAAGAACTCGCGCGGCCCGAGCACCGCGAGCTCGATACGGCCGTCGCGGATCGCGACGCGGCCCGTCAGGATGACGTACAGCTCGTCTCCCGGGTCGCCCTTCTTGAACACGACCGTGTCGGCGCGGACGTCGACCGTCTCGACGATCTCGGCGATGGTGCGGAGGTCCTCGCCGGGGAGATCGCCGAACAGCGGCACGCTGCGGAGGAAGCGCATGCGCTCGTAGACGGGGATCAAGTGGGCCTCGGCTGCATGGATCTCGGGGAACCGTTCGGCGAACGCGGCGCCCATCGAAACGAGGGCGGCGCCGCGGAGGTGAGGGTCGTCGAGCGCGATGAGGGCGGAAAGGGGGTCCCGTGGCTGCGAAGCGAGGAGGCCGAGCCCGACCCCGGCGTCGATCCGCTCCCGCGCCTCCAAACGATCGAACAGGGGGACCACCTTCCGCGCGAGCTCGGGGGAGAGGCCCACGTCGAGCAGCTCGGCGATCTGGGCCTCGACCTCGCGGCCGGCGCGACGGAGCCCCGCCTCGACGATCCCGACCAGCTTGCGGCTCTCGCGGAGCGCGACCAGGTGGAGGATGCGCTGGCGGGTCTCGCGGAACCGCAGCGTCAGCTCGGTCACGAGCTCCGGGTCGTCGAGGGTGTCGCGGACGAACACCAGCTGGTAGGCGCGCCGCAGCTCGCGATCGAGGACCGGGGAGATCGCGCCCTCGGGGAGCGCCTGCCGCCGCGGCGAGTGGATGAGCGCGCGCGCGGCGCGGTCGCGGACGGCGGGGTCGGCGTGGGAGAGGAGGCGGGACATGGCCATTCCCTCGGTCTCGCGCGCGCTCGACGTGACGTGGACGCTCTCGGCGGCAGACTCGAGCGCGCCCTCGCCCCAGTGGACGAGACGCGCGACCGCCTCCGGGGCGGTGCGCGCGTCCTCCAGCAGCGGGGCGATGTCGGCGAGGAGCTCACGCGCGCGGGTGCGGGTCACGACCTCGAGCGCGCACACGCGGAGCTCGCGGTCGTCGCCGCGGAGGATCTCGCGCACCGCCTCGATCATCTGCGGCTCGCGCATCGCTGCGCGCGTGAGCGCCGGCAGCGCGGCGGCCCGGGTGTCCGCGTCGCGCAACAGCGGGAGCAACGCGCACGGATCGCCGCGATCGGCGAGCGCGACCCGCGCCGTCGCGCGCACGACCCGATCGGTGTCGGCGAGCGCGCGCTCGAGAGCGGCGCGGACCTGGTCATCGACGTCCATGGCCGAGAGCGCCCGCACGCAGGCGCGGCGGACCTCCGACATCGGATCGCGGATGAGCAGGTCGGCGAGGGCGTGGACGTGGGTCGTCGCGCGCAGCTCGCCGAGCCCCTTGGCCGACTCGGTGCGGACCTCGGCCGAGGGGTGCTCGAGCCCGATCGCGAGGGCCCGCGCGGCGGCCGCGCCCTCGGCGTGTCCGAGCATCTCGGCGGCGAGCAGCGCGCGCGCCTCGTCCGGATCGCGGAGCTCGCGGCCGAGCGCGTCGCACGCGTCGACGTCGATCGGGACGACGGCGCCGCGGGTCTCCTCGACGTCGGCGTCGAGGCGGAGCCGACGCCCGTCGATCGCTCCGCGGAGCGCGAGCACGTAGCGCGGACGCACCGCGATGACGATCACCGCCGCGATCACCGCCGCCATCAGCAGCGCGAGCAGCGCGAGCAGGCGGAGATCGAAGCCGTCGGGGATGGTCGCGAGCCCGAGCGCCGCGGCCGCGTAGAACAGCGGCGCCACGACGCCGCGGATCAGCGCGCGGGACTGCGCGCGACGCACGACCGGGAGCGGCGTCTGCGTCTGCTCCATCGCCGAGGTCCACAGCGCGTTCTTCAGGACGCGGTCGACGCCGCGGAGAACCACGATCGGCAACAGGCCGGGGACGAGGATCGCGGCGACCGCGGCGAGCACGGTGGCGAACGGCGTGGCGACGAGGCTCGCGATCGCGCCGAGGCGCGAGAGGATCCGGCTCGAGAGCGACAAGAGCACGACGAGCGAGAGCCCGCTCACCACGCCGTGAAAGCGGCCGAGGAACCCGGCGATCGCGGCCGGTGAGGAGTGCACCTCGCGCGCCGCCGCGAGCAGCTGGAAGTCCATCAGCTCCTCGCACAAGAGGGCGAGCACGCTGAGCGAGAGCACCACGCGCATCAGCGGCACCTCGGCGACGAAGCGGAGGCCCTCGCGCCACCCCTCGATCAGCTTCGGCGCGCCGCGCGCCGGCTTGCCCGCGAGATCGAGCGTGGCGATCGCGCGCACGAGCGAGAGGGCGACGAGGAGGATCGCCGGCGCGACGAAGAGCAGCCCCGTGGCGCCGACGAGCGCGACCAGCCGCGGGGTGAGCAACCCGAAGATCGTCCACGCGAGGCTCGCGCCGACCCCGGCGACGGGGAGCAGACGCTTGGCGGAGCGCGCGTCGATCGTCTCGCTGACCACGCTCCACACCTGGATGAGCGCGATCCCGCACACCGTCTCGATCACCACGTAGGCGGCGAACGGCGAGAGGAACAAGCGCGTCGCCACCAGCGCGATCGACGAGAGGGTGAGGCCGGCGGTCGCGAGGCCGACCGGGCCGAGGCGCGGCGCGGCGGCGAACGACAGGCTCGACGCCGTCGCGAGCGCGAGCGCCGAGGCCGCGAACGCGCGGGGGATCGCGCTCCGCGGGTACGCAGCGAGGAACACGCCGCCCTGCGCCGCCTTCAGCAGCGCGAGCGCCGCCGAGGTGGCGAACACCAGGCACAGCAGGCGTAGCGCGCGTCCGACCTCGGACTCGCCGATCCCGAGGAACCCCGCGAGCACACCCGCGACGCCGCGGGGGGCAAGACGACGCGGGGGCGCCTTGGCGGTCGCGCTCACTTCGGCTTCGTCTCGAGCTTCTCTGTCTTCTCGGACGCGACGGCCCACGCGGGACGCTTGCTGTCCGGCATGCGCAGCTCGCAGCCCTTGTTCTTGGCGATCGGTCCGTCGGGCACGAGGTAGCCGTCGTTGGCGCCGCTCATGCCGGTGATCTTGGTGGGGCCGACGCAGCCCTGCGCGATCCAGGTGACGAGGAGCTGGATCTCCTCGTCGGTCATCGCGGGGAGACCCATCGGCATGCCGGGCGGCGTGCTCGGGTAGGGCGGGAGCGCGTGGTCCTGGAACGCGGCGATCGAGTCGCGCGCGGCCTCGGCGCGGCGGCGAAGGAGCGCGCGGACGATCGGCGCCACCGTCTCGCCCTTTCCGGGGAGGAGCACCGAGTAGCGCTCGCCCTTGGCATCGGCCGCGCCGGAGACGAGCGTCTCGTAGGTGCGCATTCGGAGCTGAACGCCGTTGTAGCCGAGGCCGCCGAGGTTGCCGGGGCCGGGATCCTTTTCGTAGTCGTTCATGTGGCAGTGCACGCAGACCTTGCCGAGCACCCGCTCCTTGACCTCCTCGTAGGCGACCGCGCGGTCGAGCGGCGCGGGCGCGGCGGGCTCCTTCACCGCGGGCGCGGCGGCGAGCGCGGGATCTTCGTGGAACAGGTAGTCGCGGAGGAGCTCGGCCTCTTCGCGGGTCACGCCCATGGGCGGCATCGTCGTCTGGGGCATGACCTTCTTCGGGTCCATGATCCAATCGACGAGCACCTCGGGCCTCGTGCGCTCGCGCGCGAACCGGAGGTTGGGGGCGAGGAGCGCGGCGGCTCTGCCCGCCTCGAGGGTCTTGGCGTCGACGCCGGTGTTCACGTTGCCGAAGACGTGGCAGCCGCCGCATCCCTTGGCGACGAAGAGCGTGCGGCCCCTCGCGAGGCGCGCGTCGTCGGGCTTGGGCGGCGCCGCGGGGGCGACGTAGCCCGCGGCCCACGGATCGGGCGCCTCGGCGACGGCGGCGAAGTAGCGGGCGACGTCGCGGATCTCCTTCGGATCGAGCGCGTGGCGGAGCATGCTGTCTTCGAGCAGCGGGCGAAGATCGTGGGGCTGGGCGAGGTAGGCGGCGATCCAATCGGCGCGCACGCGCTTGCCGAGGCCGGTGAGATCGGGGACCCGCATCAGGTGGACGATGTTGCGCTGGTAGCGCTCGATGACGTCCTTGCCGTACTTCTTGGCGAGGCCGTTCCACTGGTCCTTGCCGGGCTCGAGGCCCTTGAGGAACTGGTGGCAGCTCGTGCAGTGGAGCGGACGCGCGGCCGCGGGTTGCGCGTCGATCGTGTGGCAGCGCGTGCACTGGTGCTTGGCGAGGACCACCGCGCCGGTCTTGATCGCCTCGTTGCGGACGGCCGGATCCCACGCCACGGTGGCGACCGCGCTCGCCGACGGCGCGGGCGCGGGCTGCTCCTTCGGCGAGTCTTGTTTGGGGCAGCCGGCGAGCAGGAGGAACAGGAACAAACGGCGCATCGGTCGGTCAGAACGATACGCGATTTTGCGTTTGTTCCGAGGTCATCCTTGGAGGGTTCGCCACGCCGCCTCGCGCCTCGCGTCGCGCGCCTTGCCGGCGACGTTGAGGATGACGCGATCGCGCTGCCACCGGCTGCGGGTGTCCGGGTCGACGAGCGACCAGTGCGGCTCGACACGCTCGAGCGCGAAGTGCGCCTGGGTGAGGAGGCCGGCGAGCGCGACGTGGGTCGCCGCGGCGAGCGGATCCTCCTCGGTGAGGCTGCGGACGGACGCGACCAGGGACATCAGCTCCTCGATCACCGGCCGCGGGAAGCTCGCGCGCCGCGCGACGCCGATCAAGTAGCCGAGCAACGCGCCGTGCACGTGGAGATCTTCCACGGTGCGAAACGGCTTGAGGTAGGCGTCGTAGCCGTCGCCGGGGAGCACGTCTGCGTCGGCGACCTCGACGTCGTCGAGGGTGATCTCGGCGTGGGGGATCTCGGGGACGAAGGGCGCTTCGGTCATCGCCATCACGCGCACGCCCTTCTGGTCGCTTCGCACGCGGACGACGCGGAGGCGGTTACGCCCCTCGCTCTCGCCGATCGAGGCGACGACCAGGAGCGACGACGCGCGGCCGCCGAGGGTCGTCCACCGCTTGCGACCGTTGAGGCGACCGTTCTCCAGGCGGGTGTGGATCGCGCGCGGGTGGTTGCCGCCCACCTCGGTGGCCGAGAGCGCGACGATCTCGTCGTCTCCGAGCGCGGGGGCCAGCGCGCACAGCGCGTTGCGGTAGCCGGCGACGAACGCGAAGCCCACGCGGTCGGCGTGGAGGCCGCCGAGGACGGCGCGATCGATCGGCCGCGCGACGCCCTCGACGTGCTTGCGGTGCTGCGTCCAGTAGCCGTTGAGGTCGGAGGCGAAGGTCGCGGGATCCTCGCGGAGCAGGCGTTCGAGCACGGGGGCAGACTAGCCGCCCGCGCCCGCGCTCGGTACATCGGCCACGATGCCGGCCGGCCGAATCGTGGTTCACGCGCGCGGGTTCGGGTTCGTCGAGCTCGACAGCGGCGAGACCGCGTTCGTGCCGCCGCCAGATCTGCTGTGGTTTCTCCAGGACGACCGCGTCGAGGCGAGGGTGGTCGAGGGCGCAGACGGGCGCCTCACGGCGACCGAGATCCGGCTCGTGTCGCGCGCGCGGCCCGAGGTGTTCGGCTCGATCGTCAGCCGTCACGGGCGCCCGCACGTGCGGGTCGACCGCGAGGTCGGGAACGCCGATTGGCCGCTCGTGGGCGACGCGCCGCCCGAGGGTAGCTTCGTGGTGGCCGCGATCGAGGACCGGGCGCTGCGCGCGCTCCGCACGATCGATCCGGCCGACGCGTCGCTCGAGCGGGTGATCGTCCGCTACGGGATCCGGCAGGAATACTCGCCCGAATCGCTCGCCGAGACGCCGCCCGCGGTGTCGATGGAGGGGCGCCGCGATCTCCGCGCGGTGCCGACGATCACCATCGACGCGCCGAGCTCGCGCGACCTCGACGACGCGCTGTCGGTGTTCCCCGCCGCGCCCGACGGCGCGATCCGGGTGCTGGTCTCGATCGCCGACGTCGACGCGATGGTGCCCGCCGGCTCGGCGCTCGATCGCGAGGCGCGGGTGCGCGGCACCAGCGTCTACCTCGCCGGACGGGTCATCCCCATGCTGCCGCGCGCGTTGAGCGAGGACGCGCTGAGCCTCTTGCCCGGCGTCGATCGCCCCGCGATGACGGCCGAGCTGCGGATCGATCCCGAGGGCTCGGTGCGCGCGATCGACGTGTATCCGTCGATGATCCGCTCGCACGCGCGGCTCGACTACGACGGCGTGGCGGCGTTCCTCGACCAGGGCGATTCGAGCGCTATCCCCGCGCCGGTGCGCGACTGCGTGCGGTGGCTGCGCGCCGCGGCCGCGCGCATCGCGGTGACCCGTCGCGCGCGAGGCGGCGTGTCGCTCCTCCGCGAGGAGGCGTACATCACGCTCGACGAGCAGACCCGCGAGCCGATGCAGATCGGCGCCCGCACCAACACCAGCGCGCACACCCTGATCGAGCGGCTGATGGTCGCGGCCAACGAGGCGGTGGCCCGCTGGCTCGTCGACCGCGGGCTGCCGGGCGTCTTTCGGGTTCACGACGCGCCCGACGCGCGCAGCGTCGGCATCCTCGCCGCGTGGGCCCACAACTTCGGCTTCGAGCCGGGGTTCGGTCCGGAGCTGACGCCGCTCGGCCTCTCGGCGTTCGAGGAGCAGTTCGCGACGAGCAGCATCGCGCCGGCCGTCTCCAACGTGCTCGGCCGCGCGCTCGGACCGGCCCGCTACACCGTCCACCCCTCGCTGCACTTCGGCCTCGCCGCGCCGCTCTATCTGCACTTCACGTCGCCGATTCGTCGCTACGCCGACCTCGCCGTGCACCGCATCGTCAAGGCGTTCCTCGCGGGCCGGCGCGATCTCCACGCGGGGGACGAGGCCCTGGAGGCGCTCGCCGTCGATCTCAACAAGCTCGCCCGTCGGGCGGCGAAGGCGGAGAACGAGCGCGTGCGGATGCTGGCGGCCCGGCTGTTCGCGGGCCGGGTGGGCGAGACGTTCCGGGGCAACGTCGTCGCGCTCAAGCCGTTCGGGCTGGTGGTGCAGCTCGTGGGGATGGCCGTGACGGGCACCGTCGCGACCGAGTCGCGAGCCCATTCGATCGGCGATTCGCTCGACGTTCGCGTGTCTTCGACGAACGAGGATCTCGGCCGCATTGATTTGGTCGTGAGCACGCTATAGTGCGCCGCCATGAAGCGTGAGAAGAAGCTGACGAAGAAGGAGCGCCAGGCCATTCTGGGCAAGGGCCCGGCCGGCGCGAAGGCTGCCGCTGGTGGCGGCGGCGGCGAGCACATCCACTGCGTGGCCTGCGGTCGCCACATCGACGCGACCGAGTTCGACAACCCGGCCACCGCCACCTTCGTGAAGTGCGCGCACGGGTCCACGTTCGCGAGCTGCCTCGGCTGCACCGTTCCCTCGCAGAAGCTCCTCGACGAGCACGACCGCACCGGCCAGCCCGTAAAGGCCGCCGGCGCGTGGCACTGACGTTCCTGGTGACGGGCGCGTCGCGCGGCATCGGCGCGGCGCTCGCCACCGCGATCGCGTCGCGCGGCGACAAGGTCATCGCGCTCACGCGCAACGAGCTCGACGTGCGCTCCGTGGAGTCGGTGCGCGCGGCGCGTGCGCGCGTCTCGGGCGCCATCGACGTCTTGATCAACAACGCCGGCATGACGGGCGGTCCGCAGCGCGCGCCGGGGATGGACCTCGAGCGCGCCGCGCAGATCGTCGACGTCAACGCGCTCGGGTGCCTCCGCGTCTACGACGCGTTCGCCGATCTGCTGCGGCAGGGCAGGGGAGTGCTCGTCAACGTGTCGTCCGAGGCCGGCTCGCTCGGCGCCTTCCGCGCGAGCAGCAAGCCGGAGTACGCGATGAGCAAGGCCGCGCTCAACGCGCTCACGCTGTGGATCGCAGCCCGCGATCCCGAGGTGTTCCCGGTGTCGCTGCACCCCGGCTGGACGCGGACCGCCACCGGCGGGGACGACGCGCCGCAGTCGGCCGCCGAGACCGCGGAGAAGATGCTCGCGGCCATCGACGCGCTCGGGCCGATGCACCGCGGCGGCTTCTTCGACACCGCTCTGCATCCGATCGCTTGGTGAGCGCGAGCTCAGTCGTCCGCTGGTAGGGGCGTGCCGTCGAGCACCGCACGCACGCTGGCGAGCAGGCGGTTCGGGCGGAACGGCTTGGTGACGATCGCCGCGTCGGACGGGAGTGTTCCCAGCGACTCGGGCGCGTGGCCCGTCGCGAACAAGACCCTGCGCGTGCGCCCCTCGGCGAGGAGTCGCGCCGCGAGGTCGGCGCCGGTCATCTCCGGCAGCATCAAATCGGTGAGGAGCAAATCGAAGGCGGGGCCCAGGGAGCCGGCCTGCAGCGCCGCGCTCGGCCTCACGCACGTGACGACCTGGAACCCGGCGGCTGCGAGCGTCTGCTCGACGACGCGCGCCACGGCAGCGTCGTCCTCGACGAGGAGGATGCGCTCGCTGCCCCCGCGCGCCGGTTTCGCGCCCGGCAGGGCATGCTCGGGCGCGTCGGCTTCGACGATGGGAAGGAACACGCGCACCGTCGTGCCGGCTTCCGGCGCCGACTCCAGCGACACGCCGCCGCCCGCCTGCGACGCGATCCCGAAGACCGTCGAGAGGCCGAGCCCGGTGCCGCCCCCGACCTCCTTGGTGGTGAAGAAGGGCTCGAGGGCGCGTAGCAGCGTGACCTCGTCCATCCCCGTGCCGGCGTCGCGAACGAGCAGCACGGCGTAGCTCCCCGGCGGCAACGGCGGCTGCGTCTCGAGCGAACCCTGCGGGAGGTGCGCCGCCTCGAGTGAGACCGTCACGCTGCCTCCGCGTGGCATCGCATCGCGCGCGTTGACGAGGAGGTTGATCACGATCTGCTGGAAGCGCGACTCGTCGAGGCGAACCACGAGGCGTTGTGACGGGGGCTCGTAGTGGACCGTGACGTCCTCGCCGATCAGCCTTCGGAGGAGCTCGAGGCCCTGACGCGTGCTCTCTGCGGCATCGAAGCTGCGAGGCCGGCTCACCGCCTGACGACTGAACGTCAGGAGCTGCTGGGTGAGGGCCTTGGCGCGTTCGGCCGCGCCGATGATGTCGTCGAGCGGCTCGAATCGCTTCTTGGCGCGCGCGACGTCGGCCGACACGAGGATGATCGTGAGCAGGTTGTTGAAGTCGTGGGCGATGCCGCCGGCGAGCCGTCCGAGCGCCTCGAGCTTCTGGGCCTGGAGCAGCCGTCGCTCGAGGCTCCGCTGCTCGGTGACGTCGAGCACGGTGCCGTGCATCCCGATCTGCTGGCCCCCGTCATCGGTGAGCGGACGCATCTCGGTGACGACGTGTCGCACCGCGCCGTCCGGGCGCACGATGCGGAGCTCGATCGAGGGTGCGCCCCGGCCCGCGCGCGCGACTTCCATGCCCGACGCGATGAGGGCGCGGTCCTCGGGGTGGACGAGCGCCATGAACTGCTCGAGCGACGGCGACGGCCCCGGCCAGAGGCCGTGAATGCGCAACAGCTCGTCCGACCACTCACCGACGTCTCCCTCGAACAGCCAGCGCCACGAGCCGAGGTGCGCGATGCGCTGGGCGTCGCGCAGGATCTCGGCGGTGTGCTCGAGCGCGACGCGCGTCTGATGCGATTCGGTCACGTCGAGCACCGTCCCGACGATGCGGTCGAGCTCCCCGCTCTCGTCGCGCAGGGCCGCGCCGGTCATCTCGACGTGGCGCACGGTGCCGTCGGGGCGAACGATGCGGCACGAGGCGTTCTGCGTGAGACCCTCGGCCGCCGCGCGCGAGGACTGCTCACGGATGCGCTCCACGTCGTCGGGGTGGAGGCGCGCAAAGAACCGCTCGGTCGTGGCCTCGCTGCCGAGCTCGTAGCCGAGGATCCGATAGAGCTCGTCCGACCAGCGCACGCGCGCCGTGCGGACGTTCCAGATCCAGCTCCCAACCTTGGCGATGCGCTCGGCCTCGGAGAGGAGCGTTTCGCGTTCCGTCTGCTCTTGGTTCGTTGCGGACATGACTCTGCGCAACCGAAGTCTAGCCCTCGGCCCGGCCAGTCGCGAAGCCCGTCACGCGGCGTGCTGGTGGGGGTGCACCGGGAGGACGACATGGAACGCCGTCGTCTCGTTCGGGGTGCTCTCGGCCCAGATGCGGCCGCCGTGCGCCTCGACAATACCCTTCGTAATCATGAGCCCGAGGCCGACGCCCTTCACGCCCGCGGCCACCGCCGTGGGGGCTCGGTAGAACCTCGAGAACAGCTGCTCGAGCTCTTCGTGGGTCAGGCCCTTGCCGCGGTTCACCACGGTGAGCTCGAGGTCGTGGCGGTGCTGATCGATGGTGACGACGACCTCGCTCCCCTCGAACCCATACTTCAACGCGTTGGAGACGAGGTTGGTGACGACCTGATCGATTCGCCCGGGATCGATCTCGGCGCGCGGGTCCTCGCCGTGAATCTCGAGCCGGATCGGGTGCTCGCGCGCGCTCGGCGCGACGCGGTCGACGACCTCGGCCACGAGCGCGCCCACGTCGACGTTCTGCGGCGCGATCCGCAGACGCCCCGCCTCGATCTGCGCGTAGTCGAGGAGATCCTCCACCATTTGGTTCAGCCGATCGGCGGCGGTGTGGACGCGCTCGACGAGCTTCGCGTCCTCGGGCGCCAGGCTGCGTCGCTTCAGCGCCTGCGCGGAGAGCGAGATCGCCGCGACGGGCTGCCGCAGGTCGTGGGCGACGATCGCGGTCCACTCCTCGCGGAGGCGCGCCAGTTCCTTCTGGTGGGTGATGTCCTGGAGGATCGCGACCGCGCCCTCCTCACCGGCCTCGTCGCGCGGGAGCGGCGACGCGCTCGCGAGCACGGCGATCTGGCGTCCGTCGGCGGTCACCAGGATCAGCTCGAGCGCGCTGACGAGCTCGCCGCGCACGCTCGCGCGGTGAAGGGGATGCTCCTCGCGGGGGAGCGGCTCGCCCGTCACCCGGCGCAGATCGAACGGCGGTCCGGGGACGTCGCTCCGCGAGAGCGCCGCCGCGGCGCGGTTCCAGTACGTCACGTTGCCCATCGCGTCGCCGATCATCACCGGCTCCGGCATCTGGTCGATCGTGACGTGCAGCCACGAGCGCTCGCGGGCCTCGGCCTCGTACAGCCTCGCGGTCTCGAGCGCGACCGCCACGCGGTCGGCGAGGATCTCGATCGCGCGCTGGTCGTCTTCGGTGAACGGGGTGCCGTCCGCCTTCTCGGAGAGGTAGAGGTTGCCGACCGATTTTCCTCGATGCCGCAGCGGGACTCCGAGCAGCGTGCGCATGACGGGATGGTGCGGCGGGAGCCCGCGGTGCTCGGGGGCCGCGGCCGTGTTGTCGATGCGCAGCGTCTGGCCGCCGATCGCGACGGCGCCGAGGAGCCCGCGCGGTCGAGGGCTCCGGCCGATCGCGTGCGCGCTCTCGTCCGGCATGCCGATCGAGACCCACGGCTCGAACGGGAGATCCGGGTCGGTGCCGATCCCGAGCGCCCCGTACCGTGCGCCGGTGATCGCTTGCGCCTGGAGGACGACGGTGTGGAACACGGCCTGCACATCCGACTGCGGGAGCCGCATGACCGCCTCGGACACCGCGGTGGTGGCGTCGGAGATCTGCTCCAGCTGCCGCCTCAGGCGATGCTCCTCGGCGTGCGCGCGCCGGAGCTCCTCCTCGGCCGCCTTGCGGGCGGAGATGTCGCGCGTGAGCGCGACCCAGCGCCCATCCGGGAGCATGCGGGTGCTCACCTCGACGTCGACCCGGGTGCCGTCGCCGCGGAGCATCGACCAGTCGGACACCAGGAAGGCCCCCGCGAGGATCCGCTCGCGGTCTGCGGCGAGCCGCGGCACGTCCTCGGGACGGATGAAGTCGACGATGGTCTTGCCGACGATCCGATCCCGCGTCGTCCCGAGCGTGACGCAACCGGCCTCGTTGACCTCGGTGTAGCGACCGTCGCGGTCCGCGAAGAAGACCCCGTCCGTCGCGTGGTCGAAGAGCATGCGAGCGCGTGCCTCGCTCGCCCTTAGCTCGTCCTCTGCGCGGCGACGGTGGACGTCCGCCACGCTCAGCCGGTGAGCCGCGATCCACGTCGCGACGATCGCGACCGTGCTCGTCGCCACCGTCAACACCGCGAGCTGTCCGAGCACGTCGCGCAGCCCGACGTCGCGACCGGCGGTGACCAGCGTGCCGAGCGCGGGCGGAACCAGGAGCGCGATCACGACGACGCGCCGCGCGAGCAGCGCGGCCGGCGCGTCCGAGAGGATGACCGACGCGAGGCCTCGCGCGGGGTCTACGAGCAGGATCGCGACTCCGCACGCGAGCATGGCGACCGCCGTCGGCATCGCCATGCCCGTGGTGGGGGCTCCGAGGATCGGACCGAACGACGTCGCGCCATAGGCGTAGGCCGTGAGCACGGTGAACGCGACCAGAGCCGCCGCAGCCGCGAGGTAGTCCGCCGGTCGGCGCGAACGTGAACCGTCGCGGCCGACCATGACCAACGAAAGGCCCAGCAGAACAAAGTTGATCGCTGCTGGAATCGACATGCGCGCCTTCAGCGGGCCGCGCTCGACGGCTGGGATCAGGAGCTGCCCGACGCCGCCCTGAACCCCGAAGAGCCACTCGCCGAGCATCGCGAGCCCGATCGCCACGACCACGCCGCCGCCGACGCGAGCGAGTGCGTGTCGATGGCCGAGCGCACCGACGATCGACGCGGCCGTAACGAGCAGCGCGAGCGCGGTGATCGCGGACATCTCCGTCTCGCCCACGCCGAGCCCGCGCAGCGTTGGCGCGTGCAGCAGCCAGCCGAGCCACCCGGTAAGACCCAGCAGCGCCGCCAGCGCTGCTGCCGCGTACGCCAGACGGCGCGTAGCGATCCCAGCGGAGGATTCGAGTGGCTCGTGCAATGCGCCCTCCGCGCGCCGAGGGATCGGCGCCCGCGGTCTGATGCGGCTGCCGCGTTCGAGTTGCTCGACCGAACCGTAGCCGCTCAGCTTTCAGGCGACCGCGGCGCGCGGCTCGTGACGACAGAGCGGATCCTCTGCGCGCGCGTCGCCCGTCGCCATGAAGGCTCGCGCGCGCGAGCCCCCGCAGCCCGAACGGTACTCGCAATGACCGCAGCGTCCGCTGAACGAATCGACGTCGCGGAGCACCCGGAACAGCGGCGCGCGGCGGTAGATCTCGAGCGGGTTGTCGGTCGTGACGCTCCCCGCGCCGAGCGGGAGGAACCCCGAGGGGAAGACCTCGCCGTCGTGCGCGATGAACATCACGCCGTTGCCGTCGCGAATACCGGCGGTGTGGCCGCCGCCGGCGCGCACGAGGCGCCGTTCGGCGACGACACGGGTGAAGTGCGGCGCCTCGGTGGTCGTGACGATCATGCCGGGGATCGTCGAGCGCTCGGCGATCGCCGCGAGGAGCACGTCGCACTCCTCGGCAGAGATTGGCTCGAGCACGCTCCCCCTCCCGACGGTCACCAGGAAGAACAGGCTGAACCGCGCCGCCCCGAGCGAGCGCGCGAGCGCCTCGATCGCCGGAATGTCGTCGAGCGTCTCGCGCGAGACGAGCGTGTTGACCTGAAACGGTAGACCGACCGCGCGCGCTTCCTCGGCGGCCTCCAGCGTGCGGGCGAAGGTTCCGTCGACGCCGCGGATGCTGTCGTGACGCGCGGCCGTCGAGCCGTCGATGGAGAGCGAGATGGCGTCGACCCCGGCCTCGCGCAGGTGACGGATCGCCTCGCGATCGAGCCGCGGCGTCGCGCTCGGCGACACCGACATCGAGAGTCCGAGCGAGCGCCCGCGCGCGATCAGCCAGAACAGATCTTCCCGCTCCAACGGATCGCCGCCGGTGAGGACAACCTTCGGCTGCGGCTGCGCCTCCGCGAGCTGCTCCAGCAGGCGGAGACCCGCCACCGTGTCGAGCTCATTCGTTGCGCGCTCGGGCGCAGCTTCTGCGCGGCAGTGCCGGCAGGCGAGCCCGCAAGCGCGCGTAATCTCCCAATACACTCGTGCCGGCGCGTCCTCGAAGCGACTCCGTGAAGGCATGGGAGGCTCCTCTGCAACCGCATGGCCAACCGGTCCTGCGCCAGAGCGTCGCGGGTCGCGGTCTCCCGATGTTGCCGGAGTCGGCGTTCCCAACGTCGCCCCCGTTCATCGGTGACTGGCTGGATACCTCGGAGGGCCAGCGGCTCCTCGACTCATACTGGGGGCGCAGGCGCGCGTGACCGCGCGGCCGTGCGCGTTTTACGCTCCTCGGGCGAAGGGTCGCGCGTGATCTTCCTCCCCATCGGCCACGATCAAACGATCCGCCGCTTCCCGTGGCTGACCGTCGCCATCATGGCGATCTGCGTGCTCCTGCAGTTCGCGCGCCTCGCCTCGACCCCTTCCGCGGCGGAGCTGTCGGGCGCCGAGTCGAGCCGCGACAGCGCGGCGGCGATGGTGCTCGAGCGATTGCGCGCGCCCGACGACGGGGACGACGAGCCGGCCACTGCGCCGATCGCGCTGCCGCCGGAGCTCGC
>JALHOE010000105.1 GCA_022843175.1 Deltaproteobacteria bacterium | reverse complement strand
GCGTCGGCACCTTGGGCGCGGGCGCTGGCACCTTGGGCGCGGGCGCTGGCACCTTGGGCGCGGGCGTCGGCACCCTGGGCGCGGGCGTTGGAACGCGCGGCGCTTCGTGGATGGTGGGCGGCGCAGTGAGCTGCGAGATCTCCTCGATCGAGCTGACCTCCTGAAGCTCGCTCTCGCTCACCGGCTCGGCCTCGCGCGCGCGGAGCACGGCCAGCTTCGCGCTCGGCGCGTTGCGCTCGAGCGAGCGCACCTTGCGACGCGAGCCTCGATCGAGGGGCTGCGGCTCGCCCTCGTTCTCGGGCGGCATCTCCTCCATCAGCGCCTTGAGCGCCTTCTTGCCGTCCTCGAGCGGCGCGACCCGCGCGATCCAACGCGCGAGCTCCGCGCAGCTGATGGTGCGCTTGTTGGGATCGTCGTGCAGTGCCGCGTCGATCGCCGCGGTGAGCTCGCGCGCGACGCCCTCGCGCACCGAGGACAAACTCGGCGGCCGACCGGCCATCGCCTGGATCACGTGCCGCGAGCCCTTGTGGCCAGCGAACAAACGGAAGGCGAGGACGCCGAGCGCCCACACGTCCGAGCGCTCGGTCGAGGGCTCGCCGCGAATGCGCTCCGGTGCGACGAACCCACCCACGCCGCCGACGAGCGCGACCGCGGAGTCCGGCGTGCGATCGAGGATCTTCGCCAGCGAGAACCCTCCGAGCTTCACGGTGCCGTCGCGCGCGATGTGCACGACGCTCGGAGCCAGCGCGCGGTGGAGGATCGGCGTGGGCGTCCCCTTCTCGTCGAGGAGCGCGTGCGCCGCAGCGAGCGCGGTCGCGACGCTCGACGCGATGTACGCGGAGATGGCGTCGGGCAAGCGCTCTTCGTCGTCCTCGACGTACGCGAGCAGGTTCGCGAGCGTGGTGCCCTCGATGTGCTCGAGCACGAGCACCAGGCGATCGCCCTCCTCGAAGAAGCCGAGCACCTTCGCGATCGACGGATGGTTGAGCCGCGTGCAGATGCTCGCCTCGCGCGCCAACTCCTCGGCGTGCTGGGCGTCGTCCGGTTCGCGCTTCGCGCAGCGCAGGGTCACCTCACGCTGAAAGCCGTGTGGCCCCTGCTCGCGCGCGAGGTACACCTCAAATGGCCCCTCGGATCGGATTCGGCGGATGATCTGAAAATCGCCGATCCGCCGGGGAACGGGAGCCTCGGGGAACACGAGGCCCAGGATACCCATAGCTCTCGAACAGCGACAAAAGGCTTGCCGATGGGGTACGGTGTGAGGTCATGGCGGCATCACGAATCGTCGTGATTGAGCACGACGAATGGCTGCTGCGGCTGCTCCTCGAGGGGCTTCGCGAGGCGGGTTTGGGCGTTACGACCGCCCATTCGGTGGCGGACGGGCTCGCGAAGGTCCGCGAGCTGCTCCCCGACTGCGTGTTGTGCGAGGTCACTCTCCCCGGGAGCGGCTACGAGGTCGCGCGTGCCCTCCGCAAGGAGCAGCCCCCTCTCTCGCTCATTCCCGTCGCGATGCTCGCGCCCGACGACGACGTGGGCGCGCGCACCGCCACGTTCGAGGCCGGGGCGGACGCGCTCATCACTCGACCGTTCCGTCTCGAGGAGGTCGTCGCCCAGCTCAACGCGCTCGTGCAGCTCGCGCACCGCATGCGCGCGCGGCGCAACTCGCTCATCGACTCGCTGAGCGCGGGGCCACAGTCCAACCCCGAATCGGCGAGCTTCCGCGGCGACCTCGAGCACATGCCGCTCGCGAGCCTGCTCACGCTGCTCGAGCTCGAGCGCAAGACCGGGAGCGTGAGCGTGAAGTCGGGCAAGCGTCGCGCGAAGCTCGAGCTCGCCGACGGTCACGTCGCTTCGGGCTCCATCGACGGCATCACGATGGACCCGGTCGCGGTGCTCAAGGACGCGCTCGAGTGGTCCGACGGCACCATCACCTTCCGCGCGCGCGAGGCCGCGGCCAGGCCGCCGAGGGCGCGGTCGATCCGCATGATCCTCGCCGACGCCCGCGGTGGTGCCGTGCCGGGGCTGCCCCCCACGCGCGCGAGCTCCGCGCGCCTGCAGGCGATCCCGCCGCCGCCCGGTCAGCGCAAGTCGCTCCGGCCCGCGCTCGAAGAGACGCCCACCCGTCGCGTCGACGTGCCGGAGAAGCCGCGCTCGGCGAGCTCGACGAGCGAGCCGCCCACGCCCCCGAGCACCAAGCGTCCGCAGTAGGTCAGTCGCCCACGACGATGCGTTTGGTGCCGGTCTCGCAGGCCTCGACGCCGGTCACGCGTGCGGACTCGATGACCTTGTCGTCGAGGTACAACGTGACCTGACAGCTCGAGCTCCCCTCGGTGGAGATCTCGCCCTGCCACAGCACACATCCGCCGCTGGCCTGCTGCACGCAGGTGAACTGCTGACAGTCGCCGCGGATGACGAGCTCGCCGGCCGCGCGCGCGGCGGGGATCTCGATCTGTAGTTGCGCGGTGGTCTTGCTCGTGTTGGCACAGTCGGACGCGACAGCACTGCCACAGCCGTGGAGCGCGCCGAGGCCGAGTAAACCGATCATCGAGAGGGAGATTGCGGTCACGCGATCGGTCCGATGCAGCCTCGGGGCCAGGCGTTCACCGCCTCGTTTGGCAGCTCGAACAGAGGACGGTCGTGCGCCCACCGAGGACCACACGCAGCAGCTGCGTGCGACAGCGCGGACAGGGCGCGCCGCCTCGACCATAGACAACGAACGGGTTGGGCGCGTTGGCGTCCTCGACATACGTGATCTCGGGGCCCTCCTCGAGCGCGAGCGTTCGATCGATGGACCAACGGATCGCTCGTGCGAGCCGGGTTGTGTCGGCGCGGGTGAGACGATCGGCGCGCGAACGTGGATCGATGCGCGCGCGGAAGAGCGCGTCCGTGGCCTGGATGTTGCCGATTCCGGCGAGGACGAGCTGGTCCATCAGCACTTCCTTGATCGTTCGACGCTTGCCCGCGATCGCGCGCGCGAGCGTCGCGCCATCGACGTCGTCGACCAATGGATCGGGACCGAGCGCGCGAAACTCTGCGATGTCCTCGCGCGCGACGATGAAGCGACCGAACATGCGTGGGTCGACGTAGCGCAGGCTCACCAGCCGCCCCGAGCGGTCGCCGAGGTCGAGCCGCAGTCGCTCCGAGCGCTCCTCGGGATCGTCGGGCCGTCGCTTCACCCATCGACCCGACATGCCGAAGTGCGAGAACGCGCGCGTGTCATCGTCGAAGACGACACGCAGCCACTTGCCGCGTCGATCGACCCGAGCGACGCGACGCCCGACCAACGCCTTGCGCACGCACGCCGCGGTCTGTCCGCGGATCACCCGCGACGGCGAGACGATCGCGTCGACGATCACCCGCCCGCGCGCCCACCGCCGCACGTTGCGCGCAGCGATCTCGACCTCCGGCAGCTCCGGCATGCCAACCCAGTACACCGTGAGCCGCGAGCGTCAGCGAGCGGGTTGTCGAGGACCCGCCGGAATCAACCCGCCGGGAGAACCCGCTCCCTGACGGTCGCGGCTCCGGGGCTGGAAATTTCCCGTCCTGCTGCACCGCGTTAGCGCGGATCGACAGTTGCACAATATGCGCAAGATGCCGCGCAACGTTCAAAAAGCCCTGTGTTTCCCGGGCCTGCGTCCTGCGGTCATGACGATCCCCACTTCCCGCGTCACCTGCGCGTGACGGAGGCGCCGATGAAGACCTCTACCCTCGCAGCCCTGTTTCTCCTCGGCACCGGCGCCGTCGGCGCCTCGTTCGGCGCGGGCTGCGTCGGCGCGATCGGCGCGGACGATGGCAGCGCGATCGGCTCCGGCCCGGGCGGTCCGAACGGCACCAACCCGCCGGGCACCAACCCGGCCGGCCTGCGCGATCCGGGGAGCAAGACGATCCATCGCCTCAATCGCGCCGAGTACGACAACACCGTGCGCGATCTCCTCAACACGGCGCTGCGTCCGTCGAGCGACTTCCCCTCCGACGACCACGGCTACGGCTACGACAACATCGCCGACGTGCTCTCGCTCTCGCCGCTCCAGCTCGAGCTCTACGAGCGCGCCGCCGAGCGGCTGGTCGACGAGGCGTTCGCCAAGCCGGACATGGTCGCCAAGCTGATCCCCTGCAAGATCGAGGAAGACGCGTGCGCGGCCACCGCGATCAACGCGTTCGCCACGCGCGCGTTCCGCCGCCCGGTCACCGAGGACGACACGACCAAGCTCCTCTCCTTCGTCGCGCTCGCCAAGGGCGAGGGGCAGAGCGCGCTCGAGGGCGTGAAGCTCGCGATGCGCGCCACGCTGGTGTCGCCGCACTTCCTCTTCCGCATCGAGCTCGATCCCGATCCCTCGAGCACCGCGCCGCACGCGCTCAACGACTACGAGCTCGCCTCGCGCCTGTCGTACTTCCTCTGGAGCAGCATGCCCGATCAGGCGCTGTTCGCCAGCGCCGCGTCCGGCAAGCTGCACGAGCCCGAGGAGCTCAAGGCGCAGGCGCTGCGGATGCTCAACGATCCGCGCTCGGCCTCGATGGTCGAGAACTTCGCCGGCCAGTGGCTGCACACGCGCGACCTCGACGAGTACACCGTCGAGGCGAAGGTCTATCCGGGCTTCGACGACACGCTCCGCAAGTCGATGAAGAAGGAGACCGAGCTCTTCTTCGCCGAGTTCCTCCGCGGCGATCTCGACATGAAGGGCTTCCTCACCGCCGACTTCACCTTCGTCGACAACCGACTCGCCACCCACTACGGCATCACCGCGCCGGCGACGCCGTGGTCGAAGATCACCATGGACACGAGCAAGCGTCGCGGCCTGCTCGGCCTCGGCGGCATCCTCACCATGACCTCGATGCCGAACCGCACCTCGCCGGTGAAGCGTGGTCGCTGGGTGCTCGAGCAGATGCTGTGCACGCCGCCGCCCCCGCCGCCACCCGGCGTCGAGGGGCTCAAGCCGGAGGAGACCGTGATGGGCACGCTCCGTCAGCGGATGGAGGCGCACCGCAAACAGGCGGTCTGCGCGAGCTGCCACAACATGATGGACCCGATCGGATTCGGGCTCGAGAACTTCGACGGCATCGGCAAGTGGCGCACCGAGGAGGCCGGCATCACCATCGACGCGACCGGCAAGCTCCCGATCACCAACCAGGCCTTCACGGGCCCGTCGGAGCTCGCGTCGGCGCTCGCCGAGGACGCGCGCGTCGGACGCTGCATCACCCAGCACCTCTTCACCTACGCCATGGGCCGCGGCGCCACGGCGACCGACGAGATCTACCTCGATGAGATCTCCGGCAACACCAAGTCGAGCGGCAACCGGATGAGGGATCTGATCATGCAGATCGTGACCAGCGAGCCATTCCGTATGCGTCGTGCAGGGGGTGCGTCGTGAGCGGCCCCATGGTGTCTCGTCGTTGGTTCCTCGGCGGCGCGGGCGCGATGATCGGCCTGCCGCTCCTCGAAGCCGCGATGCCCCGCGTGTCGCACGCCGAGCCCACGCCCACGCCCAAGCGCATCCTCGCGTACTACGTGCCGTGCGGCATCCACATGGCGGCGTGGACGCCGGCCGCCCCCGGCGACCTCATCCTCACCCCGACGCTCCTCCCGCTCGCGAAGGTGAAGGAGAAGCTGCAGGTCATCTCCGGCCTGCAGAACCTCCTCGCGCGCCCCGACGGCCCCGGCGACCACGCGTCGGGAACCGGCGCGTTCCTCACCTGCGCGCACCCGTTCAAGACCGACGGCGCCGGCATCAAGAACGGCATCTCGATGGACCAGGTCGCGGCCGCCGAGCTCAAGAAGTTCACCCGCATCGCCTCGCTGCAGATCGGCACCGACGGCGGCGGCGGCACGGGCAACTGCGACTCGGGCTACTCGTGCGCCTACGCGCGCAACATCTCGTGGGCGTCGGCGACGCAGCCGCTCCCCAAGACCACGAGCCCGCAGGTGCTGTTCGACACGCTGTTCTCCGGCTTCGATCCCAAGGCCACCCTCATCGAGCAGCAGCGTCGGCTCAAGTACAAGAAGAGCGTGCTCGACTACGCGCTCGCCGAGGCGAACGGCCTCAAGGCGAAGGTCGGCAAGACCGACAACCTCAAGATCGACGAGTACATGAGCGGCATCCGCGACCTCGAGACCAAGCTCGCGGCGCCGGTCGCCACCTGCTCGGTCCCCACGCGCCCGGTGGCCGACTACGCGTTCGAGGCGAAGATCAAGATCCTCAGCGACCTGATGGTGCTCGCGTTCCAGTGCGACGCGACGCGCGTCATCAGCTTCATGATGGGCAACGCCGGCGACAACCGCAGCTTCGACTTCATCGGCGTGAGCGGCGGTCACCACTCGCTGTCGCACCACGGCGGCAGCGCGACGAGCCACGACGGGCTCAAGAAGATCGACAAGTGGGAGATCACGCAGTTCGCGTATCTGCTCGAGAAGATGGACGCGATCGTCGAGCCGAACGGCATGACGATGCTCGACAATTCGTCGGTGTTCTTCTCGAGCGAGATCGAGGACGGCGATGCTCACCGCCACACCAACCTCCCGGTGATCCTCGCCGGCAAGGGCGGCGGCGCGTTCAAGACCAACCGTCACGTGAAGGTCGCCGCGACCCCGATCGCCAACCTCTTCACCTCGATGTTGAACGCGAGCGGCGTCCCCAACACCAAGTTCGGCGACGGCACCGGGCCCCTCGCCGCCCTCGCGTGATAGGCGCGCGCGTGAGCGAGCGCCTGCGCGTAGGCGCTCGCTGACGCGCGCGCCTGTAATACGCGCGCGCCTGTAATACGCGCGCCCTGATAGGCGCGCGCGTGAGCGAGCGCCCAACCCGCTAACCCGCCGAAATGCGCCCCTCGTCGCGCAGCTTGATCAGGTGCGCTTCGGTCGCCGAGCGGGCGATCGGCCACAGGTGCACCGGCGTGTCCTCGTAGGCCAGCGGCACAATCTCCGCCGCGGTCGGCGCGCGGCCGAGCTTCGCCCGCTGCGACTCCCACGCGCGCAGGACCTTCTCCTCGCGCATCAACCGGTGCTTGATGTAATAGCCGAAGAGCGCCGCCGGATCGTCGATCGGCTCGCCGTGCGCCGGCAGCACCGTGGTCGACTGCAGGTCGTCCAAGCGACGCAGCTGCTCGAGGTACGCCGCCATGTCGCCGCCGTCCTCGGGCGGGATGATGATGGTGCTCCCATTGGCGACCATGTCGCCCGCGATGAGCGTGCGGCGCTGGCGGTCGAAGAGGCAGATGTGCCCCGCGGCGTGCCCGGGCGTGTGCAGCACCTCCCACGATCCGAGCCGATCACCCTCGTGAACCTCGCGCAGCTCGGCGCCCTCGGTCTTGATCTGCTCGAACGTGAGCGCGTGCCCGAGCAGCGGCACCGACAGCGCGCGCGCGAAGAACGCCGCCGCGCTCGCGTGGTCGACGTGGTGGTGGGTGACGAGCACGCCCCCGATCGGCCGGTCGATCGACTGCGCCCACTCCAGCCACGCCGCGCGCTCGTCGTCGTAGGGCGTGGCCGGCTCGACGAGGATGACCTCGTCTCCGAGGAGCGCGAACGTGTTGGTGTGCGTGGCCGGAGGGAGCGTGGGCGTGCGGACCGGGAACAGCGCGACGCCGGGGACCACGTCGCGCGGGCGAATCACTTGGGGACCTCGGTGACCTCGCCGGTCTCCTTGATCAACACGCGCCGCCCGCCGCCGACGCCGGTGTAGCGCGCGACCGTGAGCTCGCCGTTCGGCCAGCGCACCTCGATCGCCGTGGGCGCGCACGACGCGCCGAGGCCGAAGGTGAGGACGGTGTCGTGCTGCATGCCGAAGTGGCCGTAGCCGCCGAGGAGCTGCTTGCTCTGCACCTTGCCGTCGCTGAGCACCTTCACGCGGGCGCCGATGCCGGCCTTGTTCGCGCCGCCCGCGCCCTTGCCCTCGAGCTCCACCTGGAGGAACCCGCGCTTGACCTTGTTCTCGTAGAAGTGGACCTCGTTGCCGCCGGTCCAGATCTTGGCGCAGTCGCGCGCCACCGAGGAGCCGACCACCACGTCCAGATCGCCGTCGCGATCGAAGTCGGCGATCGCCATGCCGACCGCGCAGTCGTGCTTGAGGCCCACCGCCGCGGACACGTCCTCGAACGTGCCGGGCGCGTCCTTCTTCTGCCGGAACACCAGCGACCAGTTGCCGGGGTAGTCGCTCGCGCCGACCAGGATGTCGTCGAGGCCGTCGAGGTCGAGGTCTGCGTTGGAGGCGACGATGCCGCCCTCGTTCCAGTCGGACGTGGGGTGCGGCCACTCGAGGCCGGTGTTCTTGCGACCGGGCCGCGAGAAGTGGATCGCGTCGGTGCCGTCGTTGACGAGGAGCTCCGAGGCGTCGCTCGATTCGCCGATGTGCCAGTGCTTGATCTCGGCGCTGTAGAGATCGGGCTTGCCGTCTCCGTTCAGGTCGCCGCAGGTGGTGGTGAACGTGTTGCCGTTGTTGCGCCACGGCTTGCTGTCGACGGACGACCAGTTGCTCGTGGCGCCGCAGGCGAGGCGCGGCGTATCTGCCTCGCACGACATCGTGATGTCGCAGTGGCAGCGATAGAACTCGTTGTCGCTGAAGTCGGCGTTCGCGTCCCCCGCGAAGCCGGACGCGGCACCGACCTCGGTGAAGGTGCCGCCGTTGTTCTGGTAGAGCAGGTTCCACTGCCGGCCGTAGGCGGAGACCATCAGCTCGGGGTTGCCGTCGTCGTTGAGGTCGCACGACGTGACGCCGTAGGCGGGGCGGTGGTTCTTGCCCTGGTCGTAACCCGCGGCCTGCGTCTCGAGGCCGGAGCCGGGCGTCGCGTCTGCGAACGTGCCGTCGCCCTTGCCCTTGAAGAGGCGCGCCTGCACGCCGAGGTGGCTGCCGCCGTAGCTCTTGTACCAAAAGCCCACGAACAGATCGACGATGCCGTCTCGGTCCACGTCGACGAAGGTGGCCGAGCTGGTGGGCGGCAGCGTGTCGCTCGGGACCTTCGAGAGCGCGCTCACGGGCGCGAGCGTGAACTTGCCCTTGCCGTCGTTGATGAGCAGCTCGTTGCGGTCGCTGCTGTCGGTGTCGGGCTTGGTCGGGTCGACGTAGGTGCCGGAGAAGAGATCGAGATCGCCGTCGTTGTCGACGTCGGCCGCGATCACGAGCTGCGTCGAGCGCAGCTTGCCGTCGGCCGGCTTGGCGTCGGGCCGCACCGCGCCGAACCCGCTCGCGACCGTCTCGTCGACGAAGTGACGGCCGCCGCCCGGCTTGGCGCGGTTCATGAGCAGGCGCGTGAGCTGCTTCGGCCCGACCTCGCTCCGCGCGCTGCCGCCGCTCGTGACGATGAGATCGGGATAGCCGTCGCGATCGAGATCGACGGCCGAGAGGTGCGTGCCGCGCACCGGCGAGAGGCCCCAGTCCGCCGTCGTGCGCTCGAACTTGAGCGGCGCCTCGCCCGCCGCGCACGCCGGCGCGAGCGGGACGTTCTTCGCCTCCGGCCCATGACCGAGCGCGGTGGTGAGCGGATCGTCGACCCCCGTGTCGGGGGTGTTGCTCGCCGGCGGGTCCGACTTCGACGAGCACGCCAGCAAGAGCACAGCCCACCCAACGCGCTTCAACGACATCGCCGCGGAATATAGCTCACGCCGGCAATGACGCCCGCATCTCGGCCGCGGACGCGAAGCGCTCCGCGGGCTCCTTCGCGAGCGCCCGCCGCACGAACGCGTCCCACGCGTCCGGGACGTCCGCGCGGGCGGTGCTCAGCGGTGGTACTACCTGTGTGCACGCCGCGAAGCCGACGGCGATGGGCGAGTCGCCCTTGAACGGTGTGCGGCCGACGATGGCCTCGTGAAGGATCATCCCGACTGCGTAGAGATCGGTCCGCGCGTCGATCGCCGCGCCGCGAATCTGCTCGGGCGCCATGTACTCGGGCGTCCCGAGGATGAGGTTCGTCGCGGTCATGCCCTCGAGCTGCGCGAGCTTGGCGACCCCGAAGTCGATGATCTTCACCGGACCGCCGTTCGACAGGAGCACGTTGGCGGGCTTGAGATCGCGGTGGATGACGCCCGCGGCGTGCGCGGCCTCGAGCCCGTCGCACAGCTGCAGCGCGAGCTGACGGACCTCGGCGAAGGGCAGCGGTCCGCGGCGGTGGATGCGGTCGGCCACGTTCTCGCCGTCGACGAACTCCATCGACAGGAAGAGGAGGCCGTTCTCCTCGCCGAGGTCGTGCAGGCGGACGACGTTGTGGTGATGGACGCGTCGCGCGGCGGAGACCTCGCGCTTGAACCGCTCGATCGCGTTCGGATCCGCGATGAGCGCGTCGCGGATCACCTTCACTGCGACCAGCTCGCCGAGCTTCTCGTCACGCGCGAGCCACACCGCGCCCATGCCGCCCTCGCCGAGGCGACGGTCGAGGAGGAAGCGACCGGCGAGGAGGTGACCGGTGGTGAACGAGGGGTGGGGCGGGGGCGGATTGGACGCGATCGTCGGCGCGCTGCCGAACGTCTCCTTGGCCGGCGCCGGACCGAGCAGCAGCTGCCGGCTCGCGAGCCGATTGAGCTTGGCGTTGAGCTCGTAGTCGACGCTGCACACGATCGTCTCGAGCGTGCGCAGGCGGTCCTCGAGCTGCTTCTTCTCGGCGTCGAGGTTCCCCGGTGGCAGCTGCGGCGGCGCGCGCATCAGCTCGAGCTCGCGCAGCTTCTGCTCGTGCCACATCTTCAACCACTTCGGCCCGAGCACCCACGCGGTGATCGAGGCGAAGACGATCAGCGGTACGAGGACCCCGGTCACGCGCCGCAGCCTAACGGAACCACAGGTCGAAGCCGAGCTTCACGCCGAGCATGAACGTCTGCGGGTAGCGCGAGCTGCCGGGGATGAAGTCGAAGCGAAGCTCCTCGCGGAACGTGCCGTGGCCGCCGGCGATGCGCTGGCGAAACCCCACGCCTCCGCCGAACATGAAGGCCACGACGTCGTCGCGGTCGCGGACGCCGTAGATGTACGGGCCGCCTCCGCCGGTGAGGAACAGCGTGTTGGCGTGACCGTCGAAGTTGTACTGGTAGTTGCCGGTGAGGAGGAACGTGCGCTCCGAGAACCGCGAGAAGTAACCGAACGTCGAGTCGAGGTAGCCCTCGTGGCGGCCGCTGCCGCCGGTGAAGCCGAAGCGAATGCCCGGCGTCGGCCCCGCGCCGGCGTGCGAGTACGGCCAGCCGATACCCACCCTCGCGCGGTCGTTCTCCTGAAAGTTGATCGTCGCGCCGAAGTTCGCGCCGAGCGAGACGTCGGCGCGAGCCTCGGAGGGCCATGCAAGCAAAACAACCGCAGCTGCGAGTGCGCGCTTCATACGCGCAAGGGTATCAGCTGCCCTGAAGGTCGAACTGCTCCAGGTGGTACTCCTTGTGGGGCACCAACATGATCTGACGCTGGTAGCGGCGCTCGCTCTCCTTGAGCGTGTCGCGCTCCTCGGTCTGCAGCAGATCGACGACGCTCGGGTGCGCGTTGACGATCACCTTGTATCCCGGCAGAGACCTGCGCTCGCGCCGAATTTGGCGGAGGATCTCGTAGGCGATGGTCGTGCGCGACTGAAGCTGACCGGTACCGTCGCAGTAGAAGCAGCCCTCGTGGAGCATGCGACCGAGCGACTCGCGCGTGCGCTTGCGGGTCATCTCGACGAGACCGAGCTCGCTGATCCGGTTGATCGACGTCTTGGCCTTGTCGGACAGGAGCGCCTGCTCGAGCGCGCGGTACACCTTCTCGCGGTTGCCGCCCTTCTCCATGTCGATGAGGTCGAGCACGATAAGGCCGCCGATGTTGCGGAAGCGGAGCTGATACGCGATCTCGGCGACGGCCTCGAGGTTGGTCTGGAGGATGGTGTCCTCCGGGTCCTTGTTGCCCTTGCCGACATAGCGGCCGGAGTTCACGTCGATCGCGGTGAGCGCCTCGGCCTGATCGATGATCAGGTAGCCGCCGCTCGGCAGCGGGACCTTGCGCGACAGCGCGCGGGCGATCTCGTCCTCGAGCCCGTAGGCGTCGAAGATCGGCTCGTCTCCCGGGTAGAGCTCGATGTCCTTGGCCCGCTCGGGCATGAACATCTCGATGAAGCGGAGCAGGCGCTGGTACTGCTCCTTGTCGTCGATGACGATCTTCTCGACGTCGTCGGTGAACATGTCGCGCGCGGTGCGGAGCACGACGTCGAGCTCCTGGTAGAGCATCGTCGGCGCCTTCGCGCGCTCTTCCTTCTTCTTGGCGATCTCGCCCCACAGGCGCACGAGATAGCCAACGTCCGCCTTGAGGTGCTTCTTGGTGAGGCCCTCGGCCACCGTGCGGACGATGAGGCCACCCTGCGGCGGCTTCATCGCGTCGATCGCCTCGCGCAGGCGGCGGCGCTCGATGTCGTTGCCGATCCGGCGGGACACGCCGACGTGCTCGACGGTGGGCATGTAGACGACGTAGCGGCCGGGCAGCGAGACGTGGCTCGAAACGCGCGCGCCCTTGGTGCCGATCGGGTCCTTGGTGACCTGAACGATGACCTCTTGGCCCTCTTTGACGACCTCGTTGATCGGCGTGGTGCGCGCGAGGCGGAGGCCGCCCTCGCGGGACGACTTGCCGTTGGTGCGCTCGCCGCCGCCGGGGCGCTCGGCGCTGCGCTCGCGACCGCCGCGGTCCTTGCCGCCACGACCGCGCTCTTTGCCTCGACGACCGCGCTCGCGACCCTCGGGGCGGCGCTCTTCTCCGCCCTCGACGACCGGCGGCGGCGCGGGGGGCGTGCCGTCCGGGTTGAGGTCGGTGACGGTGTAGCCAATCTTGAACTCGTCGTCGTCGTCGTCGCCCACGACCGGAGGGGCGGCACCGCCGTCCTCGGTGGCCGCAGCGTCGGCGTTGACGTCGGTGGCGATCTCCTTGCGCTTGGCGCCCCCGCGACCGCCGCGGCGCCGACGCCGGGTGGCCATCTCGGGATCGCGCGGGAGGATCTTGGTGATCACCTCGTCATCGTCGCGCACCTCGCGAAGGACCGGCGCGTCGGGCTCGATCACCGGGGTCGGCTCGATCACGTCGAGGGTGGCGCGGACCGGCGGGAGATCGCTCCCCGCTTCGAGCGCGGCGGCGATGACGGCCGAGGGCTCCGGCGGATCGGACTCGCGGTCCTCGTCGCCCCCTTCGGCGGCGTCCTCGCTCGAGTCCTCGCCGGGGCTGTTGTCGAGCGCCTCGCGCTTGGCGTGACGCGCTTCTTCGCGCCGCCGACCGCCGGCGAGGTACTCCTCGAAGTCGGCGGGTCGGATGAGGTCCTCGACATGGAGGAACGCAGCGCGCTCCTCGCCGATGTCGATGAACGCGGCCGACATGCCGGGGAGCACCCGCGACACCTTCCCGAGGTAGATGTTGCCGACGATTCCCTTCTGCGAGCGTCGCTCGACGTGCAGCTCGGCGAGGATTCCGTTCTCAATCAGCGCGACGCGGGTTTCACCGATGTCGCAGTTGATGACCAGGGTGTTCTTCTTGGCCACAAGAGTTCTCTATTCCCGCGAGTCGATCACCATCGTGACCGGCCCGTCGTTCAAGCTGTGGACTTTCATGTCTGCGCGGAAGCGACCCGTGGCGACGGGGACTCCCTTGTCGCGGACAGCCGACACGAACGTCTCGTACAGACGCTCCGCCGGCTCGGGAGCCATCGCCCCCGCGAAGCTCGGACGCCTGCCTTTTTTGCAGTCGCCGAGCAAAGTGAACTGACTGATGATGAGGACCGAGCCGCCGGACTCGCCGACGTCGCGATTCATCTTTCCTTGATCGTCTTCGAAGATGCGGAGGCCGCGCACTTTGTCGGCCATCCAGGAGATGTCGCGCTCCGAGTCGCCGTCCGCGACGCCGAGGTAGACGAGGAGTCCGCGATCGATCTTGCCGATCACGTCCCCCGCGACCTCGACTCGCGCGTTGGCCACTCGCTGCACGACCGCCTTCATGCGCGTATCCCGAGCTCGCGTTGTAGTTTGGCGATGACAGCGAAGTATTCGGTGCGGCCGTACGGCTCGTTGAGGACGTGAAAGTCCTTTCCCGAGAGGCCGACGCACCCAAAGCAATAGCTGCAGTCGCTGCAGCCCTGACACTTGATCAAGTACGCGCCGCGCTGGCAGCGCGTGGTCTCGACGCAGTGCTGACAGTCGGTGCAATCGGTGCAGCGCGTGCACGAGGTGCAACCGACACAATCCGTGCAGCCCTTGCAGTAGCTGCAGCGACGGAGGGACAGCGACTCGCTGCAGAACGTGCAGTCCACGCAGCGCTCGCACCGCGTGCACTGCACGCAGCCGATGTTGTCGCGCACGTTGTCGTGTGCGCGCGTCAGCTCGGCGAGCCGGCGCTCAAAGGTCGTCCGATCCACCGGACGGCCTTAGAGCTTTCGCCGGAGCGCAGTAGCGGCCTCGCGGGTCGCCGGTTCGTCGGCGAGCTCCTCGATCCGCTTGAGCCTCTGCTCCAGAACCGGGCGACGTTTGGCCGGCTCGCGGGCGAGGATCGCATCGAGCGCCTGGAGGGACGCGCGGACGCGGCCCTCGTCGGTGTGCTCGAGAACCTGCAGGTGCGCCTCCTGCGTATCCGGGAGTTCATGTCCCGCAGCAAGGAGTGCCTCGGTCGCGCGGGTGACCGAGGAACGGTCGAGGGCGGCGAGGAGCGCGGCGACCATCCGCTCGCGCTCGAGGACCCGCGGCTCCGTGGACGGAGGGCGGGGCGTGACGATCTTCGTGTTGAACAGCTTGGTGAGCTTCGGCGCGACGGGAATACGTCCGCGTGCGCGCGCGCCCGGCGAGCTGAGGGGCTGTGCTGACTTCATCGACTGAATCCCTCGGTGACGCCCGCTCACCGCGCGGGCGGCGTCACGTGCGGTCGCGGCCTTCGGATCACCGAGGCCCGCGACGGAACGGACGCTAAAACTTTCGTGACCTCGCTTCCCGGAGGACCGGGGGGCGCGATCGTTGGTAAAACTCTTGTCGCGACCGACCGCGGAGGAACTCTGCGTTCGGGCGACGGCTCGGAACCCCAAGAAAGGGGCGCGGACCCGTCAGCGACCCCCCCTGCATAGCACATTTATCCGGGTCAAGCCCGTTCAAAACCGGGCCGTGCTAGGGTCGCCCCGAAATGGCCGTCCAGACCATCGCCGTCCTGCCCGGAGACGGGATCGGCAAAGAAGTCGTCGCCATCGGTCGCGAGATGCTCGAGCTGTATCGCAGCCGGGGCTTCCCGCTCGCGCTGTGGGATCTCGACCTCGGCGCAGACCGCTACCTGCGCGACGGCACCACGATGCCGGAGGACGTGTTCGCGCGCATCCGCGACGAGTGCAGCGCGGTGCTCCTCGGCGCGCTCGGCGATCCGCGGGTGCCGAACCTCGAGCACGCGCGGGACATCCTGCTCGGTCTGCGCTTTCGCCTCGACCTCTTCGCCAACATCCGTCCCTGCCGCGCGCTCGACGATCGACTGGTGCCGCTCAAGGGCAAGGGCGCCAAGGACGTGAGCTTCGTCGTGTTCCGCGAGAACACCGAGGGCATCTACGTCAACGTCGGCGGCAACTTCAAGAAGGGCACGCCCGACGAGATCGCGATCAACGAGGACGTCAACACGCGTAAGGGCGTCGAGCGAATCATCCGCAAGGCGTTCGACCACGCCCTCGCGCACGGCAACAAGACCGTGCACATGGCGGACAAGTCGAACGCCATGCGGCAGTCCGGCGACCTGTGGCAGCGCGTCTTCCAAGCGGTCGCGCGCGACTACCCGGGCATCGCGGCCAAGCACGTCTACGTCGACGCGCTCTGCCTCTATCTCATCCAGGCGCCCGAGCGCTTCGAGGTCATCGTCACCAACAACCTCTTCGGCGACATCATCACCGACCTCGCGGCCGCGCTCCACGGCGGCCTCGGCATGGCGTGCAGCGCCTCGATCGGCGCAGGTCCGGTCGGCCTCTTCGAGCCGGTGCACGGCAGCGCGCCGGACATCGCGGGTCAGGACAAGGCCAACCCGCTCGCGACCGTCCTCACCGTCGGCGCGATGATGAGCCACCTCGGTTATCCGAGGGAAGAGGCGAGGCTCGAGGCCATCGTGCGCGAGGCGGTCGCGGCCAAGCAGTGCACGGCCGACGTGGGCGGCACCCTCGGCACCGCGGCGACCGGCAGGTTCGTGCTCGATCGGCTGAAGCGCGATGACCCGTCGCCGTAAGGTCCTCTACGGCCTCGGCGGCGTGGCCCTTGCGCTGTTCGTCGCGCGCACGAGCTGCGTCTACGCGAGCCGGATCCCCACGCGGCAGGTGTCGATCCCCTCCGATCCGATCGTGCAGGACGGCGCGATCACGCGGCTCGGGGGCAGCTGGCTCCGCAAGCGCGGCTCGATCTTCGAGGTGTCGCTCCACGGCGACGCGGCGGCGCGCGGCGCGGCGGTGTCGCGGCTGCTTCGCAAGGAGATGGTCGAGGACGAGGGCGCGCTCTACGACGCGTTCAAGAAGGGCGTGCCCTTCGCGCCCGCGCGGTGGGCGATCATGGACCTCGGGCGGTGGCAGTTCCGCAAGGTCGAGGCCGGGATCCCCGCGGACTATCGCGACGAGGTCGCGGGCATCGCGCTCGGGTTCCAGCCCGATCCCTTCACCGGGATCATGCCGAGCTACCACCGCTTCGTCTTCCTCTACGCGGTCTACGACATCGCGCTCTCGTTCGAGAAGAGCCCGCTGATCGGCTGCACCACGTTCACGGTGCCGCCGAAGGCCGCCGAGAGCCCGCTCCCCATCACGCCCGCGCAGATCGCCGAGCGCTCGGGCGACTGGGAGGGCGCGACCCGCGGCCACGCGATGCTCGCCCGCGCCTTCGACTTCGAGGCCGGCGAGCCGTTCGATCGCGACAAGGTCGTGTTCCTGGTGCGCGAGCCGGGCCGGATCCCGTTCGCCAGCGTCGGATGGCCGGGCTTCGTCGGCGTCGTGTCGGGGATGAACCGAGAGGGCGTCGCGCTCGTCGTCCACGGCGGTCGCGCCGGCACCCCGAAGCCGCAGGGCATCCCGGTCGTGTTCTCCCTGCGCGAAGCGCTGTCGACCGCGCACAGCACCGAAGAGGCGGTCAAGACGCTGTCCTCGCACGACGTGATGGTCTCTCACATCACGATCGTCACCGACTCCACCGGCCGGACCGCCGTCGTCGAGCGCGCGCCCGGCGTCGCTGCGCACGTGCGTTGGTCGACCACGCCGCTCGCGACGACCAATCACTTCGAGGGCCCGCTCGCCAACGATCCGCGCGACAGCGAGGTGCGCAAGACCACGTCCACGTTGCCGCGGCGCGCGCGCGGCGACGTCCTCGTCAAAGAGCTGCCCGCGGCGCCCGGCGTGGTTTCGCTGGTCTCAGCGCTCCGCGATCGCAAGGACGCGAGCGGGAAGGACCTCCCGATCGGCGACCGCCGCGCGATCGACGCGATCATCGCGACCCACGGCGTGGTGATGGACACCACGGCCAAGGCGCTGTGGGTCAGCGAGTATCCCCACCTCCTCGGTCGCTTCGTCCGGTTCGATCTGCAACGTCTGCTCGCCGACGGCTTCGATCCGAAGACCGACGTCTCGGCCGAGGGCGGGCCCGGCTTCGCTGCGGTGCCCGCCGATCCGCTGCTCTCGACCTGGAAGAAGTGATGCGCAGGCTTCCGCTCTCGGCGCTCCAGCCCGGCACCCGCGCCCTCCCGCCGCGCGCCGCGCACTACCTCACCAAGGTGCTCCGCGCGCGCGAGGGCGATCCGCTCGAGGTGTTCGACCCCCACACCGGCGCGACCGCCGCCGCGCGCGTGATGGCCATCTCGAACGAGGTGACGATCGCGATCGAGTCGGTGCGCATGGTGGAGTCCGCGCCGCCGGTGGTGTTGGTGCAGGGCTACCCCAAGGGCGACAAGCTCGGCGACATCGTCCGCGACGCGACCGAGCTCGGTGCGACGCTGATCGTCCCCGCGATTTGCGCCCGCTCGATCGCGCGGCCGGACGACAAGCGTGGGCAGTCGCGCGCCGAGCGCCTGGCGACCATCGCCGCCGAGGCCGCGCGTCAGTGCGGTCGCGCGCGTGCCCCGGAGGTGTCCGCGCCGATGGCCCTCGACGACGCGCTCGCCCTCGCCTGCGAGCACGCCGCGCATCGGTTTCTGCTGTGGGAGCGCGCGACCGCGCCGCTCGGGAAGGACCTCGCGGCCGTCGAGGTCGCGCGGGGCGTGGCCTTCGCCATCGGACCGGAGGGCGGGTTCACCGACGAGGAGGTCGCCGCCGCGGAGGCCGCGGGCTTCGCGACGCGCTCGCTCGGCAAGACGATCCTACGGACCGAGACCGCCGCCACCGCGGTCCTCGGCGCGCACGCCATCCTCGGGAGCTAGGAGCCGCGACCGCCAGGGAGCGGGTTGTCTGCGGTGACAACCCGCTCGCTCACGCTCGCGGCTCCGGGGCCGCTACAACCCCCGCATCGCCGTGGCGCTGGCGACGCGCTCGATCGCCACCACGAACGCCGCGGTGCGCATGTCGATCTGGTGCTTCTTCGAAGCCTTGCTCACGGCGTCGTACGCCTTCAAGAGGTACTTCGTGAGCTCGGTGTTCACGCGCTCCTCTTCCCAGCGGAACTGCTGAATGTTCTGCACCCACTCGAAGTAGCTCACCGTCACGCCGCCGGCGTTGGCGAGGATGTCGGGGATCGCGGTGATGCCGCGCTGCTGCAGGATCGTGTCGGCCTCGGGGAGCGTCGGGCCGTTGGCGCCCTCGACCACCAGCTTGGCCTGCATCTCCTTGGCGATCGCCGGCGTGATCACGCCGCCGAGCGCGGCGGGCACGACGACATCGCACGGGCCCGAGAGCACTTCTTCGTTGGTGGTCGCGGTGCCCCCGCCGAAGCCCTTCACGCCGCCGGTCGCGCGGGCGTGGGCCATCAGCGCGTCGATGTCGAGGCCGTCGTTGTTGCGCACGCCGCCGGTGACGTCGCTCGCGGCGACGATGATCGCGCCCTTCTCGCGCATCAACCGCGCGGCCCACGAGCCGACGTTGCCGAAGCCCTGCACGGCGACCTTGGTGCCCGCGAAGCTCTTGCCCTGCTCCTTGAGCCACGCCTCGGCGGTGATCATGCAGCCGCGACCGGTGGCGGCGTCGCGCCCGAGCGAGCCGAACAGATCGACCGGCTTGCCGGTGACGACGCCCGGCTCGAACCCGTGATGCGCGGCGTACTGGTCCATGATCCACGCCATGATCTGCGGGTTGGTGTTCATGTCCGGCGCGGGGATGTCGACCTTCGGCCCGATGATGTCGTGGATGCCGTCGACGAACTTGCGCGTGAGGCGCTGCAGCTCGTGCGCCGACAGCTTCTTCGGGTCGACCGAGATCCCGCCCTTGCCGCCGCCGAACGGGACGTCGACGACCGCCGTCTTCCAGGTCATGAGCGACGCGAGCGCGGTGACCTCGTTGGCGTCGACCTCGGGGTGGTAGCGGAGCCCGCCCTTGAACGGACCGCGCGCGTTGTCGTGCTGCACGCGATACCCGACGAAGGTGCCGACCGAGCCGTTGTCCATCCGGATGTTGCACTCCACCCGGAGCTCGCGATGCGGCGTGATCAGCTGAGTCTGCAGGTCCTGCGAGAGGTTCAGCACCTTGCAGGCGGTCCCGAAGAAACGGCGCACGTCCTCCATCGCGTTCGACATGCGGCCCAGCCTACAGCCAGGCCGGCGCGCTCGCCTAGAACGACCTAGCTGAGACGCAGGCGAGAGGCGGGGGCCTGTTCGCTCAGGCGCTCCCACACGCGCGCCTCGACGAACAGGCGCACCAACTCCGGGTCGAGCGCGCCGTCTTTGACCTCGTAGCCGAGGATGTCGCAGGCGCGGTCGACGGGGACGGCGCGCTTGTACGGTCGGTCGCTCGCCGTGAGCGCGTCGAAGATGTCGGAGATCGACATGAGCTTCGACTGGATCGGGATCTCCGCCGACTTGAGGCGGTTGGGGTAGCCCGAGCCGTTGAGCTTCTCGTGGTGGCAGCCCGCGATCTCGGGGATGCGGCGGAAGGCGCGGCCCCACGGGATCTGCGAGAGGAAGCTGCGCGTGTGCACGACGTGCGAGCGGATCTCGTCGATCTCGGTGTTGGTGAGCGACCCGCGGTTGATCGACAGCGAGGAGATCTCCGAGGACGTCAGCAGCGGGTGGATGTCGCCGTTGAGGTCGGTGTACGTCTGCCGCGCGATGTCCTCGATCACGCGGAAATCGCCGGCCTTGAGCACCGTGGGCTCGTTGGCGGCGACGATCGCGCTCCACGCCGCCGAGAGCTCCTGACGCCGCGCCTCGAGCTCATGGTCGAGCGCCTCGAGGTCGAGCTTCGAGGCGCCGCGCTCGATGAGGCGGCAGCGCCGGGCGAGGACGTCTGCCTCGTGGGCCTTGGCGGCGAAGTCGAGGCGCCGGCGGATGGACTCGAGCTGCCAGCCGAACAGCTTCTTGGCTTTGACGAGCACCTCTTCGCGGACGCCGATCTTGCCGAAGTCGTGGAGCAGCGACGCGATCTCGACCTCGCGCAGGTCGTTCACCGAGAACTGCACGTCGGCGTACGGGCCGGTGACCTCGCGGTCGACCACCTGCGCGAGCCCCACCGTGAGGGTGGCGACGCGGCGCGAGTGGCCGCTCGTCGTGGGATCGCGCTGCTCGATGGCCTCGACGCTCGCGGTGACGAAGCCGGCGAAGATGTGGTTGATCTCTGCGTAGAGGATGGCGTTCTCGAGCGCGATCCCGGCCTGCGCGGCCAGCGACGAGAGGAGCTCCTCGGAGCGCTCGTCGAACGAGGCGACCTGCTCGTCGACCTCGGCGGGCGACTTGAGGCGCGCGCGCGGGTCTTTCTTGCGGTTGATGAGCTGGAGGACGCCGATGATCTCTCCCTGGGCCGAGACCATCGGCGCCACGAGCATCGACTTGGAGCGGTACCCGACGCGCTGATCGAAGGAGCGGTCGAACCCATAGGGGGTGCCGGGCGGCAGCTCGTACACGTCCGGGATGTTGATCAGCTGCTTGCCGATCGCGACCGAGCCGGCGATCGAACGATTGGAGATGGGCAGCGTGAACTCGCGCGACGCGTACTCGAGGGAGTCGTTCTGCGAGGTCTTGAAGCGGAGGGTGCGGCGGGTGATGTCCGGGTCGACGCCCTCGACCACGTAGATGCTCCCGGCGTCGGCGCCGGTGACGAAGCGCGCCTTCTCGAGGATCAGCGGGAGGAGCTTGTCGAGATCGCGCTCGGTGGTGAGGGCGCGCGCGATCTCGATCAGCTCGCCGAGCTCGTAGCGGTAGCGCTGCAGCCATTTGCCGCGGGACTCGGCGCGGGCGCGCGTCTCGAGGTGCTCGAACGCGCCCTGAATCGTGACGAAGAGCACGTCGGCGTCGGCGTCGGGCGCGGCCACCGCGTAGACGCCGCGTGCCATCAGCGCCGAGAGATCGGGATCGCGCGGCTTGCCGAGGAGCACGATCGCCGCGTCGCCCTCGGTGGCGCGCTCGAGCGTGGGCTTGAGGAGCGCGGGCTCGTCGTCCCACACCTCGCCGGGGGCCAGCGTGACGAACCGCTCCCCGCGCCGGACCATGAGCACGCGTTGATGCGGCCTCGTGACGAGGTCCGACGCGAACCGACCGTCGACCGACAGTAGATCCGCGATCCGCGACAGCCCGCCGCGCTTGGACTCGGTGACGGTCTCCGCGCTGGCGCTCATGGTCAGGCCGGAAGCCTACCGGTTTTAGAAGCCTTGGCTACTTGACCCAAACCTGCACGCCCACGTTGCCCGCGCCGTTCGTGACGACCGCGTCGATACGCACCGAGGACGCGACCGGCGGACAGAGCGGCTTGCCGCCGCCGCCGAGCACGGGCGCGTTGGTGTTCGAGGTGTCGGACGCGATCGCCGCGTTGGGCGGCGTGGCGGGGAAGAGCAGGTGCAGACCGAGCTGATTCACGCCCGGGCCGGCGGCCGCGAGCACGATGTAACACTTCCCCTGGAGCATGTTGAAGTTCATGCCGGCGTGCTCGCCCTGCTTGAGCGTGGCGCGGCCGATCGGCGACGCGGAGGTGAAGCCCGGTCCGTGCTTCGCGGCGCTGGCCTTCAACGCCGCGTCGATCGGATCGCCCGCGGCTGGAGCGGGGACTCCGCCGGCCGGGATGGGGAGGCCCATCTCCTGCGCCTTCTTCGCCCACTCCGCGACCACGTTGGGATCGAGGCCGGGCATCGGCGTGGTGGGCCACGCGCCGGTCGGCGGCGCCGTCGCGGTGGGCGGCGCCGTGGCGGTGGTGGTGGGCGTCGGCGTGGCGGTGGGCGCCGCCGTCGTGGTCGCAGTGGGCGTGGGCGTACCGGTGGGCGCTGCGGTGCCCGTGGCCGCTGTCGTCGTGGCTGCCGCGACACCCCCCGTGTTGGCCTTCTTGCGCGGTTCGCATCCGACGGTGACCGCGACGCCGAGCCCGATGGTGAACAGCGAGACCGTGAACAAACGAGGGGTGAGCGACATGATGTTCCTGTTGAACGGGGCGTGCGCGCGCGAGCTTACATCTGTCACTTCGGCGCGGGCAGACCGGGCATCGGCGGCAACCCCGAGGGCATGCCGGGAACACCGGGCAGCTTGGGCGTGGACGAGCCCTGCGAGTTGCCGTTGCCGGTGACCGCACCCGGGTGGGTGAGGCGCCAGAAGTTCGCGGTGTTCTTCACGATCGGCGCGCGGACCTCGGGGGCCGGGTGCGTCATCATGAACGTGAAGAGCGGCGCACCGGGGTGCAGGTCGCGGAGCTTCTTGAAGAAGTCGATGACGATCAGCGCGCCACCCTCCGACCACTTGTAGTCGGGCTCGTTCTGCCCGGTGCTCAGGAGGTTGTTCACGCCCTCGACGTCCGACTGGATCTCGTTGGCCTGGTTGACCGCCGGGACGACCTTCTTGGCGAGCCGGATCACGTCGCCCGGCTTGATGGTGCCGCCGGCGCCGCCGCTGCACACGCTGCCGAGGTGCCCCATGTAGTGGTGGGCGAGCTCGTGACCGAGCACGTAGGCGATCGCCTCGTCGAAGATCTCGCGCTGCCGCTTGAGCTTGCGCTGGTCGAGCGACTTGGTGGGGTCGAGCATGCCGGGGGGCAGCGGGAGGATCTGCGCCTTGCCCTCCTGCTGCTTGGCGAGCTCCTTGATGTACTCGTCGTAGTAGCCGGTGCCGAAGGTCTCGTCGGTCGCCTTCGTCTGCGCCATCAGGTCGAGCATTTGGTACATGCCCGCGGTGACGACGACGAACGTCTTGCCGGTGTCGTCGCAGCCGGCGAACGCGTTGATCTCGGCCTTGTTGTCCTCGAAGAGCAGCGGGATCTTCTCGACCTGGCTCTTCTTGGAGGCGGCGAGCGCGTCGATCTCCTTCTGGTAGATCTTCTTCGCCTCGTCCTTCATCACCGGCATCAGCAGCGCGCCGGTGGGCGAGAACAGCTTGAGGCCCGGGAGCCCGGGGATGCTGGGCACGCCGGGGGTGCCGCCGGGGGCGGGGAGGGACGTGGGGATCGGCGGCATGCCGGCCGGCGGCGCGGGCAGACCGGGGATCGGCGAGGTGGGCGGACCACCGGGCATGCCCGGCGGAATGCCGGGGATGGTCGGCGTCGGTGTCGCTCCGGGGAGGCCCGGCACTCCGGGAACACCGGGGATTTGCGCGGTTGCGCTGGCGGCCCACAGGCCGATGCCAGCGAGCGCGGTGCCGAGGAACGTGCGACGGAGAATGGAGCGGAGCGACATTTCGTGGACCTCGCACATGGGACGGCGAGCCCACCGGTGACATTCACCGCGGCGCTTGCGAGCGCCGTGCTTGCCGTCAGGTACCGAAGAGGAACGGAACGTTGAACGTACCGCCGCCCTCGCTGGGGGGGAACGTCCAACTCTTCGAGAGGCGCTGGACACATTGCCCGATGGCGGGCTCACCCGAGCTCGTGGCGATGTCCGAGGACTGGACGCGACCGTCGGCACCGATCTTGAGGGTGACCTTGACGCTGGCGCTCCCCTTGTCGGCCCACGGCTCGTAACAGACCTTGCGGACACCGACGCGCTTGGACGCCACGACGCCCTCGACCGCCTTGCCGTCGAGCGACGCGCCGCCACCGCCCGTGCCGGGACCGGTGTTGGCGCCGGGCACCGGCGGACCGTCGGGACCCATGTCGTTGCCGCCGAGCTTCTTGCTCGGCGCGCCGACGCTCGGCGTGGCCGCGGGTGCCGCCGCGCCGCCCCCGCCGCCGCTCTTGACGGCGACCTTCGCCGTCGTGGCGGTTGGGTCCGCTGCTGCGGTCGTGGTCTCGGCCGGCGCGGGCTGGCCCGGCGTGGGCACGAACACGGAGACCGGAACGTCGACGCGCTTCTCGACCACCTTCTCGACGATCTTCGGCTTGATCGCGAAGACGGCGATCACCACGCCGACGAGCAGCGCAGCCGCGGCGATGAGCGCGATGACGCCCTTGCTCGTCCCGCGTCCCGAGTGCTCGGGCGGCACCGTCGTGGCCGCGAGCGGAGCGATCGGTGCCGCGGAGACCGACGACGCGGCGGGCGCGAACGGCGCGGGCCGCGGTGCAGCGAACGGATCGTCGACGACCTTGGCCGCGGTGCCGGAGACCGGCGCGGGCTCGGGCTTCGGTAGGTTGGCGAACGGCGAGGACGCGATCTGCGTGGCCTCGTCGTCGAGCTGCTCTTCGTCGAGCTTGCGCGCGGCCGCGCCGCCGCGGGGCTGCACGAAGGGGATGACGTTGCCGCCGCGCGCGGCGGGAGCCGGTGACACCGCTGCCGGACGCGGCGAAGGACGCGCCGGTCCCGCCGGCCCGCTCGAGCGGGTGGACGTGCTGCGATTGGGGGCGTTGGAGGGAAGCAGCGAGCCGCCGCGCGCCGGCAGGTTCGCGCCGGAGACCTCTTCGCGCACGACGCGATGGAGATCGGGCAACGAGCCGAGGGGGCGCCACTCCTCGTAGCCCTCGCGCCACACCAGCGACTCGTCGCGGGCGAGGCCCTGCGCGTACTTCGCGCGAAGCTCGGTGAGCCGGATCGGGCCGACCGGCACGTCGTCGATCGCGACGTACCACTCCTCGGCGGGGACATCGGGCCCGCTGCCGCTCGAGGACTCGGGCGATGCCTCGATGTGCGGTTGCGGCGACGTGACCTGTTTGTTGAACGCGCTCGCGAGCGCGCCGCTCGACTTGGGCGCCTCGCTCGGCTTGCCCGGCGGACGAGTGCCGCCGAGACCGCCGAGACCGGTCTGCGGTCGAGGCGTGGGCGTGCGCATCGGGATGTTGGCGCGCGGCGGCGAGCCGGCGCCGGTGACCGGACGCGGCGAGATCGACTTGGCGGCAGGGCTCGGCGCTGCGGGGGGCGGCGTCGACTTCGCGATGACCGCGGCGGCTGCGTCGTCGCTGAGGGCCGACAGCTGCACGGTCGCGCCGGTGGCGGCGGCCTCGGTCGCGGCGCGGATCTCGATGACGTGCCCGCACTTGCGGCACTTCATGCGCAGGGTCTTGCCCTGCACCTTCTCGTCGGCGATTTGGTACTTCGCCTTGCACTGATCGCAAAGAAACTTCATCGCCCTACCGAGCCCTCAACTGTTCATCGGATGCGTCGAGTTGTCGACGCATTTGAGCCGCGCCGCACAACCTTAGAGCAAGGTAAGCAGATGGTCTTTGATCCCGGCACGCGTCGCGTCGTCGGGAGCATGTCCGAGGGCCCTCTCCCACATCTCGCGCGCCTTCAACTTGAAGCCGGCTTTTTGGTAGAGAACGGCAAGATTCTTAAGGGCAGGGAAGTGCTTGCCGTTGATTTCGACGGCGGTCTCGAGCGCCTGGATGGCCTCGTAGAGCTGGCCCTTCTTTCCGTACAGAAGACCCAGGTGGTAGTGGACGCGATAGGCGAGGGGGTCGATCGCCGAGCCCTTCTGTAGCTGGTCGATCGCCTTGTCGATGTCGCCCGCTTGGTAGGCGGCGATTCCCGTTTGGAGATGCTTCTCGGCGTCGGCCGAGATCTGCTCCTTGGAGTTGTTGTCGCCGCCGCCCTTCTTGCTCGCGATGGCGGTCTCGATCGCACGCACCACCTCGGTGATGCGGAACGGCTTCTCGATGTACGCGTCGACGCCGTAGTTCTGCTTGAGGTCCTCGGCGTAGCGCCAGCCGCGATAGACGGCGCTGATCATGATGATCGGGATCTGCCCGTATTTCTGCGAGCCCTTGATGCGGCGACAGATCTCGAAGCCGTGCAGCTCGGGGAGCATCGCGTCGAGCACGATGAGGTCGGGCACGTGCTCTTTGACCAGGCGGAGCGCGACGGTGCCGCGGTCTGCTTCGATGACGCGATACGAGCGGTCCATCAGCACGCGCTTGAGGAGCTTGCGGATGTCCTCTTCGTCGTCGACGACCAGCACCAGCGGTTGCCCGGCGGCGAGCCCGCCGAGCGCGCCCGGCGACGAGGCGAGCGGAACGGCGGTCACCGTGGAGAGCTCGCTCCCGCCGGCGAAGTCGCCGTCGCTCAGGTTGGCGGGGCCCTCTTCGGACTCCTTCATCATCGGCGGGATGACGGACGGCAGACGCTGCTCGAGGCGCTCGTCCGAGCGGCGCGGCGGCGGCGGGCGCGGCGGGATTGGCTCGCGCGCGGGCGCGGCGGGCGTGGCCGGCGTGGCCGGCGTGAGCCCCAGCTTGGCGAGCACCTCGGCGGGGACCTGCGGCCCGAGGTAGTAGCTCTCGTTGCGCAGCTTGAGCTCGTACGACTGCTCGATCACCTTCGAGAGCGCGGCGGCGGGCGCGACGTAGGGGAACACCCGCTTGCCGGTGACGAACTCGAGCTCGTCGATCACGCGCTTGTCGTCCGGGTTCGACATCGCGAGGAAGATCCGCTCGTCCTGCACGAGCACCGGTAGCACGCCGTGGCGCACCGCGATCTCGCGGGGAAGGAGCGACAGGTGGTCGAGCGGGATGGCGACCTGCGTGAGATCGAGCCCGGGGACGCCGTACTTCTCGGAGAGCGCGCGCAGAGCCTCGATCGACAATGACGGATCGCTGCTCAGCGTGGGTTGCTTCTGCAGCGCGATCCGGCCGAGCGGCTTCTTGTCATTGCTCATGCGCGTTCCGCCCTCAGAAGCGTATCCGACCAGCCCCCCGTGGGTCGAGTCTCGATCCGCAAGAGATTCGCTCCCGCGCCCCGCGCCGAGCTAAGGTTGTCCCGCGATGCCACCCGACGAAGACGAGCCGACCGCGTCGGAACGGCGCGACGTCGACCGACTGCCGATCGAGCTGCGCGTCGAGTACCGCCGGCTGAACTCGTTCTTTGCGGACTACACCAAGAACATCTCCAAGGGCGGGACGTTCATCCGCACGGCCAAGCCGCTACCGCCGGGCACCGAGTTCGTCTTCGTTCTGATCATCCCCAAGCTGCCCGAGCCGCTCCGACTCAACGGTGAAGTCGTGTGGACGACCGAGCCCTCGCGCGCGACCGACGACCAGCCGCCGGGCATGGGCATTCGCTTCAAATACGTCGACGACGCGGAGCGACAGGCCACCGAGGACATCGTCGAGCGCCTCGTCAAAGAAGAGCTCGGGGGGCACATCTCCGAGCGCCTGCTGCGGGTCGCCAAGCCGGTCGACTCGAAGTGAAGCGGGTGCTCGTGGGGGTGGTCGCGATCGCCGCGACGAGCGGCGCGTTGGCCATCGCTGCGCCGAACAAGCCCAAGGCGCCTCCCGGCCCCGACGCCGCGGGGCCGCAGACCACGCTCCAAGCGGTCGCCCGGATCGCGCGTGTACGGGTCGACGTCTCGCCGAACGGCGCGGCCGTGCTGCACGAGCTGGTGTTTGCGAAGGACGCGCTCAAGGTCGCCGCCGCGGGCGATCCGACGATCTACGTGGCCTTCACCGCGCAGCAGCGGCCGCTCGCGATCGAAGCGACGCGGCACGCGCTCGACTCCACGGGCGCGGTGGTCGAGGCCGGTGCGGCGAAGGTCGAGGTGATCGACGTGTTCGTGCGGCCGAAGAGCGCTGCCCTGGTGCTCGGCCCCGCTGCGCAGGCCGGCCATGTGCTTCGCCTCCCGCGCGACGGCGCGCCGTTCGGTCTGCGGCTGCGGAGCGCGATCGAGATTCAACCGATGGAGCAACCGACGAGGTCGATCTCGCTGCTCGCCCGCCTCGGGGTCCGCGGGATGGGGGCGATGCCGCTCGACGCGATCGAGGTCGCGACGATCCTCGGCGGCACGCTGCGCGGCGCGCGGGCGACGTTCTGCGGCGCGGGCGCCGACCCCCGGCCGCTCACCGTTTCTTTTCCGGGCTACCCCTCGTCGCCGGCCGACTCCGGCACCATCTCCCCCACGGCCGCGCTTCGCACGCCCGACGACGACCTCTGCCTCGATATCCTGCTCTGACCCTCGCTCGCGAACAGAGCCGCGCGCGTCAGCGAGCGGGTTGTTCGTTCGAGACAACCCGGTCACTGATGTTCGAGACCACCCGCTCCCTGATGTTCGAGAGACAACCCGCTCCCTGACGGTCGAGAGCCAACCCGCTCCCTCACGGTCGCGGCTCTGGTCGTGGTCGGCTCGGGGGGCGCTACGGTTGAGCTAAGTTACGGAATTCTCTCGCGTTCTCTTCGTTGACGCGACGCAGCAATCGGTCACTTGACACGATGCGTTACGAGGCCAAGTTGGGGCCCATGACACGCACCAGCTTCTTGGTCCTGCCGGTCCTCGCCCTCGCGGGCGGGTGCACGGCGGAGATCCCCACCTTCGACGACGATCCAAAACCCGAGGTCTGCGGCGGCTCGGTCTGCTTCGCGCCCGACTACGTGAGCGTGCGTCGCTGGGGCGACGGCGAGATCACGCTCGCCGCATGGCGCGGCACCGCCGAGTGCAAGCTGCCCCGGAGCGGCGTCGATCCGATCGCGGGCCACGCGCTGATCATCGACCTCAGCCACCCGCGCGCCGGCGCGCGCATGCCGGTCGTCTCGCACCAGCTCCACGAGCAAACCGAGGAGCCCCACGCCTGCGTGCACGCGCTCCGCGTCGATCCCGAGTCGGGCAAGGCGCTGGCGGACGAAGAGGGCGTCGCGGGCGAGGTCACCATCCTCGACCTCGACTCCGCCTCCGGTCGCCTCCGCATCCGAATCCGCGCGCGCTTCTCGAGCGGCGTGAGCAGCGAGCAGGTCCTCGACCTCGAGGGCTGGCGCGGCTGCAGCAACTAGAGGCACGGCCGAATAGGCGCGCGCGTAAGCGAGCGCCTACCGGTGCGAACGGTGCGAATTAGGCGCGCGCGTAAGCGAGCGCCTACCGGTGCGAACGGTGCGAATCACCCAGGCGCTCGCTGACGCCTGAGAACCCCCCACAGGTCGTCCAGCCACACGATCGAAATCCAGTGAGTTAAGAACGCATCGACAACGGTGCAGACTCCGGCTCGGTCGCGTGATCTCGTGT
>JALHOE010000104.1 GCA_022843175.1 Deltaproteobacteria bacterium | reverse complement strand
CTCGGCTCCGGCGCGCTCGGCGCCGCGGGCTCGGCGCGCATCACCAGCGCGATCGCGCCGCCCGCGAGCAGCGCGAGCACCGCCGCGATCGCGAAGATCAACCCGAACGGGCGACGCCGCGGCGGCTGCTCCGACGGAGCAAGCGGCTCGACGACGGGCGCGCTCGGCTCGGCGAGGATCTGGGTGGGGACGTCGTTCGGCGACGACGTCGTGATGGCTTCGCTCGTCGCTCCGCCGTCGCGCTCGATGGCCGCGAGCCGCGCCGCGCGCTCTTGGAGCGCGGGCCCCGCGAGCGACTCGACCCACGCCGACACCTGCAGCGCGCGCGCGGGGCCGAGCTCCTCGAGCGCGCTCGCCATCGCCTTCGCGGTCGGGAAGCGCGCGTCGGGATCGCGCGAGAGCCCGCGCATCACGATCGCGTCGAGCGCCGCGGGCAGGTCGGGCACCTTCTCGCTCGGCCGCGGGATCGGCCCGTGGAGCACGCGCGCCATCATCCCGGCGACGTCGTCGTCGTAGAACAGCCGCTCGCCGGTGAGCGCCTCCCACAGCACGATCGACGCCGCGAAGACGTCGGTGCGGCGATCGACCGGCCGCTGCGACAGCTGCTCGGGCGCCATGTAGGCGACCTTGCCCTTGAGCTGTCCGTCGCGCGTGGTGGTGATCCGCGAGGCCGCCTTGGCGATGCCGAAGTCGAGGACGCGCGCGACGCCGTCGAGCCCGACGAGCACGTTGTGCGGCGAGACGTCGCGGTGGACGATGTCGAGCGGAGCGCCGCTCTCGTCGCGCGCCTCGTGCGCCTCGTGCAGGCCGTGGAGCACGTCGGCCACGATCGCGAGCGCGAGCGCGACCGGCACCGGGCGCCCGACGGCGCGCGACGGGCGGACCAGGCGCGCGAGCGATTCGCCGGCGACGTACTCCATCACCAGGAACAGCTCGTCGTCCTGCGACACCACGTCGATGGTGGGCACGACGTTGGGGTGGCGGATGCGCGCGGCGAGGCGGGCCTCGTCGAGGAACATCGCGACAAACTCGGGATCGCGGGCGCAGTTGGGGTGGAGCCGCTTGATGGCGACGGTGCGGGCGAAGCCTACCGGCCCGCGCAGGCGACCGAGGTGGACGGTGGCCATACCGCCCGCGGCGATCTCGTCGTGGAGGACGTAGCGCCCCACCTGCCCGACGGTCTCCATGTCGGAGACACTTCTAGCATCTCACTTCGCGCTAGGCGCGCGCCCGGGCGTCGAGGTGCTCGAGGATCGCGGCGTTGACCAGCGCACCGTGGGTGATCGGTCCCATGTGGCCGAGGCCGGGGAAGAGGTGCAGCCGCGAGTGGGGGATCGCCTCGTGCAGCCGCGCGAGCACGCGTTGTTCGAAGCGCGGCGTGCGCTCGCCGCCGAGGAGCAGCGTGGGGATCGCGAGCGCGCGATACGCGTCCGAGTCCGAGGTGTCGGTCGCGAGCGTGACGACCTCGCGCGAGAGCTTCCACGCGACGTCGCGGAACGCCTGTTTCGTCTCGGCGTTGAGCGCGGCCCACGCGCCCGCGCCCTGCCAGTTGTCGATGAAGCTCTCGAGCCACGACTCGCCGCTGCCCTCGAACTCGACGAGCTTCGGCAGGAGCGCGCGGTCCTCCGCGTCGAGGAGCCCGAACGCGACGGGCTCGTAGAGCGCGAGCGAGAGGACCGACGAGGGGCGCGCGAGCGCGAGCTTGAGCGCGAGGAACCCGCCGTACGAGTGACCGACGACGTGCGCCGGCCCGATCTCGAGGAGCAGCTCCTCGAGCGCGGCGACGTCCTGTGAGAAGTGAAACGGCTGCCCTTCTGGCCAGGCACCGGTGGCTCCGTAGCCGAGGAGATCGGGGACGACGGCGCGTCGCTCCGCCGCCACCGCTTCGGCGAGCTTGCGCCACTGACGCGACGAGAGCCCGCCGCTGTGAATGAGCAGCACCGGAACGCCGGCGCCGCTCTCGCGATAGTTCAGCTGCACCGCCCCACGTTAGGTCGAGATCGCGCGGCTGCGAAGGCGACGGATCACGCGCGCGATCGCCCACGCGCCCGCGCCGAACAGGAGCAGCGTGGGGCCCGCCCGCAGGGTCGTCGTCACCACGAGCACCCCCGCGGTCCGGGCCACCATCACGCCCTCGCGCGCCGCGAGCACCACCTGCTGACCGAACGGGGCGCCGTCGAACGCGCCGCGCACGTTGAGGTGGACGGCGACCACCGCGAGATCGACGCGACCGTGCGCGGCGCGCTGCTCGGCCTCGAGGCGCTCGATGCGCTCGCGCACGTCGGCGAGCGCGCGCTCGACCGCGAGGACGTCGGCGAGGTTGCCGGTCTTGTTCTGGAGGAGCTCGAGCAGACGCGCCTCCTCGATCTTCGAGGACTTCACGCGCGCGTCGAGGTCGAGCACGGCGTCGGTGACGTCGCGCGAGCTCCGCGTCTCGTGCGAGAGCGGACCGTTGCCCGCGAGGACCGCGCGCACGCTTTCGATCTCCGCGGGCGGCACCCGCAGCACGAGGTGCGAGCCGTTCGCGTCGATCGTCGAGCTCTCGGCGAAGCCACCGGCCGCGTTCGCGCGATCGGTCGCGGCGCGGGCGATGCGGGCGGCCTCGTCGCCGCTCGCGACGTCCATCGCGAGGTCGACGCGGATCTCGAGCATGGTCTTCCGCGCGACCGACTCCTTGCCGGTGGCTTGCGCGGCGCCACCTCGGGGGGCCTGGGACTTCCCGCAGCCGCAGACGAGGGAGAGGAGCAGGAACGTGAGCAGGAGGATGCGTGCCATGCACGCATCAACGGGGGCCGGCCCGCCGCCTTACACCCCGGGCGAGCCCTTCTCGAGCTCGGTGATTTCCCCCTCCTTGAACAGGTAGGTGCGGAGCATCTCGTCGAACTCCTTGTCGTGCCTACGGATCCACTCGAGCACCATCGACGCGTGCTCGATCTCCTCGCGCGCGTTGTGGAGCATGATCGCCTTGAGCGCCGGATCGCCGGTGGCGTCCGCGCGCTGGCGGTACCAGTCCACCGCCTCGATCTCCTCCATGAGCGAGCGGATCGCGCGGTGCATGTTCACGGTGTGGCTGTCGAGAGCCTCGGGCTTCTCGTGGAGATCGGTCGCGCTCATGCGGTCTCCGATGCCGCGCAGGGATACCCGTGGCCCGACCGAGCGGAAGCTCACGGCTTGCATGCGACGGCTTCCGGCTTCTCGCCGGTGAACAGCTCGATCTCCGAGAGGTTCTCGGGGAGGTTCACCTTGGCCCAGATCTTCTTGTCCTCGATCCCGAAGTTCGGGAACGGCTTGCTCGCCTCGGTCCAGAAGTGACCGCGCGCCCACTCGTAGCGCACGAACTTCATCCACTCCGGGCTCGCCTTCATCTTCGCGTACAGCGAGGCGTACGAAGTGCGCGCCTTCTTGAGGTAGAGCTGCAGGTAATAGAGGTGCGCGGCCGCCCCGTCGCGGAACGAAATCGTGGTGATGATCTCGCTGCCGAGCGCCGTCGCGCAGGCGAGCCCGTTGATGTACGCGTTGAGCTCGTCGGCGAGGAACACGAAGTCGTAGGTGCCCTGCTCGCCGCTCAGATACGTCTCGTCGTACATCTCGGTGCCCGCGTCGCCGACCATCGGCAGGATGACGTTGCGGGCGAAGAAGCCGAGCGAGGTCGGTGCGTCGAGCGCGAGATCCTTGCGCAGCCAGAACGCGTGCTTGCCGGGCGTCTTGAGGGCGGTCTCGAAGTCCCAGCCGTGGGTCTCCTCGTGGCACATCGTGTCGACCGACGTCATGAGGCCAGCCCACGAGGTCTTGTCGGCGAACTCCGAGAGCTGCGGATCGCCTTTCATCGCGTCGAGGAGCGCGTGACCGTCTCCGTAGCGACGCTGCAGCGCCTCGAGCGACGACGAGAGCCAGTTCGAGCCGGTGAACTTGCTCTTGAGATCGGCGAGCGACACGCTGCCGTCGAAGGCCTCGCGGTAACAACCGCCGGGGGCGCTGTCGCCGGGGCCGCTGTCGCCCGGGGCGCTGTCGCCGGGGCCGCCATCGTCGACCGCGCTGCCGCTGTCGACGAGTCCATCGTCCGAGAGCGAAGCGCCGCTGTCGGTGTCCGTAGCCGGCTTCGCGCCCGGCGCGTCGATGCTCTGGACGGCGCACCCGACCGAGAGGCTGACGAGGATGAGCACCCGCATCGCTACTTGCAGCTCTTGGCGAAGGACACCATCCCGTCGTTGACGCACAGCTCGGTGCTCTTCCCGGCGTTCTCGAAGAGGCAGCACTTGCCGAAGTTCGGCTGGGTGCAGTCGGCCTTCGCGTGGCAGAGACGCAGCTTCGAGGTGCCCGGGCACGGCGTCGGGCCGAAGTTGAGGCAGCTCGAGCGACACTCCGAGGTGTTCACGGTCGGCTTGCACATGGCGGCCATGGTGACGTCGCCGCAGCAGACGCCCGTTGTGCAGTCCTCGGGCCCGTCGCACGCGACCTTCGGTGCGCCGTCGCCGCCGGCCCCCGTGTCGCCGCCGCTCCCCGTGTCGCCGCCGGGCGAGGTCTCGCTGCCGCTCGCGGTGTCCGCGCCGGGCGAGGCTTCACCGCCGGCGTCGCTCTCGGTGGCGGCGTCGCCTCCGGCGGCGGCATCGTCCTCCGAGGTGGCGGTGTCCGCGCCCTCCTCCGCTCCGGAGTCGTCGAACTCTGTGTAGATCTTCGAGTCGGAGCCGCCGCAGCCGAGGGAGAGGACAAACAGGGAGATCGCGAGGACGCGCATGCCGGCGACGCTAATCAGCGGCCCCCGACCCTCGCTCTTACATCATCCGTCCGGCTTCGACAGGCGCGCGCGCGTGTGTGCATCGCAGATCCTTACAGCTCGATCGCATTCCTTGACGCGCGCCCGACGGCGCGGTGAATCGCGCGGCCCATGCGCAAGGTCTCGTGCTTCGTCCTCCTGGTCTCGCTCCTCGCCTGCAACAAGGAGAAGCCGTCGCCCGCCCCCGCTGCCGCGTCGGCCAGCGCCGAAAAAGCCGACAAGCCCGCCGAGAAGCCGGCGAGCAAGGCGAAGCCCGAGACGCCGAAGAAGAAGGAGCCGTCGAAGAAGGTCGAGGCAGACAAGCTCACGACGTACTGGAAGGCGATGAACGACGGTCGCAAGGCGACCCTCGCCAAGAAGTACGACGACGCCTACGCCGCCTTCGACCGCGCCCTCGTCGCGGTGCCCGACGACGCGCGCGCGATCTCGGAGCGCGGCTACGCGAAGCTGCTCGCGAAGGACTACCCGGGCGCGGTCGCGGATCTCGATCGAGCCGTCGCGCGCACCAAGGACCGCAAGCTGCTCGGGCAGATCTATTACAACTACGGACTCGCGGCCGAGGCCAAGGGCGACGCGGCCGCGGCGAAGGCGGCGTTCGCGCGGTCGAACCAGTACAACCCCACGCCCGCCGCCGCCAAGAAGCTCGACGGCAAGCCGGCGTGCACCGCGATCATCACCGCCGAAGCCCCCGCGGCGTCGAAGAAGACGTTCGGGTCGTGGAAGGAGGCGTACGAGTCTGCGCGCAAGGACTTCACGGAGCTCGCCGCGTGGTCCTCCGAGGCGTCGACGCTCGGGACCTTCTGCTCGAACAAGTGGGCGAAGGGCGCGTCGTGCGTGGCCAAGCTCGGCGATTTCCCGCTCTTCGAGGCGCGCCTCTACACGCCGACGTCGGACGGAAAGGTCGTGATGTTCGAGCTCGCGGTCGTGGGCGGGCGGTGCGGCGCCTCAATCGACGCGAAGCTCACCTCCGACGAGGGCGACGTGGCGCACGTCTCGTGGGAGACGCGCCAGGGCATCTCGGTCCTCGTCACCGAGAAGAACGGCGAGATGGTGGACTGCACCGAGAAGGACAACGAATGCATGTCGGCCTGCGGGGACGACGAGGTCACCTTCGCCGATCTCTTCGTCGCCAAGGACAAGGGCGAGTCGATGCTCTACGTCGGCCGCGAGGCAGAGAACGACAAGGATCCGATCCAGCTGTCGGTCGAGATGCCGGTGGTGAAGATCAAGGGCAAGGGCTGCGACGCCGAGCGCCCGCTCGCCCGTTAGGGCCGGTTGGGCGCGCGCGTCAGCGAGCGCCTGCGCGCGCGTCAGCGAGCGCCTGACCCCTAGGCGCGCGCGTCAGCGAGCGCCTGACCCGTAGCTCCTGGATCTAGGCGCTCGCTTACGCGCGCGCCTGACATGTAGCCCGTGGATGGTCGCCCCCGCCGGTTGAGCGGCCCGCTACGGCCGCAGGAACCGCGGCGAGATCACCGCCCCGAGCGCCGCGCAGATCGCGATCGGCGCCGCGTGGCCGAGGAGGATGTGCAGCGGCTCGCCGCACGGGCAGTGCAGGTGGATGGTGAGCCCCGCCCAGGCGCCGGCGCACGCGCCGAGGAGCGCGCCGCGGGCGACCGCCGCGGCGGGAACGCTGCGATGGAGCGCGTAGGTGAGCCCGACGAGCCCGACCAGCGCGACGCCGGTCGACATGGTGAAGCACCCGCGCACCGGCGGACCGTCCGGCGCGGTGCCGAGGCCCGCCATCATCGTCATCATCGCGTAGAGCGGCGCGGTGGTGGCCGCGAGGACGACCAGCCACGTGACCGGCGCGCCGAGGCCATGCCGCCCCGGCGAGAGCGCGACCACCAGCGTCGCCGCCGCGAGGAACGCCACGCCGAGCGAGACGCCGATCAGCGAGGCCGGAGGCAGCGCCGCGATGTCGGGGCGCATCAACGCGACGCCGAGCGCGATCGCGATCAGGATGAACACGACGGCGACCGCAGCGCGGGTCCGCGGGGTGAGGCCGGCGGGCGCGGTGTGCGAGACCGCCTCGCGGATGCGATCGCGGAGCGCGTCGGGCGGCGGGATCTCGACCGGCGTCATTTCTCGAGCTCCGAGTCGTCGAGGCCAGCGGCGCGGAGGGCCTCGCGGATCGCCTCGTAGGCGCGGAACGCCCGGAGCTTCACCGCGGTGGGGGTTGCGCCGAGAACGGACGAGGCCTCGGAGACCGACAGCCCCTCCTCACGGATCAGCACGTACGCCGCCCGTTGATTCTCGGGCAGATCGCGCAGGACTCGGTCGACCACCACCATCAGCTCCTTCGCTCGCGCGTGCTCCTCGGGCGAGCCCTCGCGGCTCGGTACGGAGGTGAACGTCGAGAGACCCTCCTCGGTTTCGGCGACGGCCTCCGGACGCCTCTTCCGGAACCGCACCCGGTCGAGGTGGACCGACCGCGCCACGGCGAAAGCCCAGTGGATGGCGGCCGCGCGGGGCACGAAGGTGGACCGCGACCGGTGGAGCTTGAGGAAGGTCTCCTGGAAGAGATCATCGGCCTCCTGGCGCCGCCGGGTCAGCCGTAGGCAAAACGCGTAAAGACGCGGCGAGAGCAGGCGATAGAGCGCGTCGAAGGCGGAATCGTCGCCCCCGGCGTAACGCGCCATCGCTGCATCCAGGTCTCCCTGCGTCATTCCGTGGCGGGAGACTACGGCAAACGGCCTTGCAACGGGCGGCCCGGGCTTGGTCCAATCGCGCGCCATGTCCTTTGCCTCCGAGCAGCGGCACGCCGCGGGTCTCTGTCGTTGTCGCGACCAACACGTGCTCACCGGCACGGCGGCCCTGTCGCCCGGCCGGCCGTTCGCGCTCCCCGGGACGTCCCGCGTGTACGAGCGCGACCGACCGTTCGCGATCGAGCACATCGCGCTCGACCTCGTGCTCGACGTGCCGGGCAAGGCGGTCGAGGGCCGCGCCACGCTGCGGGTGCGCCGGGTCGACCAGACCGCGAAGACGCTCAAGCTCGACGCGATTGGCTTCGAGATCCGCTCGCTCACCGTGGCCGGCAAGAAGGCGAAGTACACCTACGACGATGTCGTGCTCGCGATCGAGACCGCGGGCGACGCGTTCGAGGTGGCGATCGAGTATCGCGTGAAGCCCAAGCGCGGCCTCTACTTCCTCGAGCCCGACGAGCACGTACACGAGCGCCCGCGACAGGTGTGGTCGCAGTGCCAGGACGAGGACGCGCGCCACTGGATCCCCTGCCACGACAAGCCGCACGTCAAACAGACCACCGAGCTCCGCGTCTCGGTCCCCAAGGGCTGGCGGACGCTCGGCAACGGCGTGCTCGCCTCGCAGGAGGAGAAGGGCGACCGCGCGATCTACCACTGGAAGCAGGAGCAGCCGCACGCCACGTATTTGATCACCCTCGTCGCCGGCGACTTCGCGGTGATCGAAGAGGATCAGAAGCTCCCGATCTCCTACTACGTGCCGAAGGGCCGCGAGGCCGACGGCGTGCGCACGTTCGGGCGCACCCCGCTGATGATCAAGCTGTTCCAGGAGAAGACCGGCGTCCCCTACCCGTGGCCGAAATACGCCCAGGTCGTGGTCAACGACTTCATCTTCGGCGGCATGGAGAACACCTCCGCCACCACGATGTACGAGCACATCCTGCTCGACGAGCGCGCCGCGCTCGACGTCGACATGGACGGCCTCGTCGCCCACGAGCTCGCCCACCAGTGGTTCGGCGACTACGTCACCTGCCGCGACTGGTCCGAGGGTTGGCTCAACGAGGGCTGGGCCACGTACATGGAGCTGGTGTGGAAGGAGTCGGGCAGCGACCCGAAGAACCACCTCCCGTTCGAGACCTTCGGCCGCGACGACTACGACTACGGCCTCAAGGGTGAGCTCGACATCTACCTCGCCGAGGACGCCGGTCGCTACCGCCGCGCGATCGTGTCGCGTGACTACGAGAACCCGATCGACCTCTTCGATCGGCACCTCTATCAGAAGGGCGCGCTCGTGCTCCACGTGCTCCGCCGCACCGTCGGCGACGGGCCGTTCTGGCGCGCGGTCAACGCCTACCTGCAGAAGCACGCGTTTGGCTCGGTCGAGACCCGCGATTTCCAGCGCGCGCTCGAGGCCGAGAGCGGCAAGTCGCTCGACCGACTCTTCGACACCTACGTGCACGGGAGCGGTCACCCGGAGCTCGAGGCGGGCGCCGAGTACGACAACGGGCAGCTGGTGATCTCGATCAAGCAGACGCAGAAGGTCGACGAGCACACCAAGCTCTGGGACGGCCCGCTGGTCCTCGAGCTCGTCGTCGACGGCAAGGCGCGACGCGAGACCGTCCGCGTGCACGCGGCCAAGGACTCGTTCGTATTCAACCTCGACGAGCGCCCCTCGCACGTGGCGATCGATCCCGAGGGCGATCTGCTCGGCACGATCGACCTCAAGCTCCCGTCGGACATGCTCCGCGATCAGCTGCAGAACGGCTCGTCGGCGCGTGTGCGGTGGAGCGCCGCGATCGCGCTCGGCAAGCGCAACGAGCCGAAGACGGTCGACGCGCTGGCGGCCGCGGTGCGCAGCGACAAGGAGTTCTGGGGCACGCGCGCCGAGGCGGCCGAAGCGCTCGGCGAGATCCGCGGCGACGACGCGTTCAAGGTGCTCGAGGAGGCGCTCGCGATCAAGAACCCGAAGGTGCGCCGCGCCGTCGCCCGCGCGCTCGGCAAGTTCCGCACGACGGCGGCGGCCGAGCTGCTCAAGCCGATCGCCCTGTCCGACCCGAGCTACCTCGTGCAGGCCGACGCCGCTCGCGCGCTCGGCAACACGCGGCAAACGAGCGCGTTCGAGACGCTCGTCGAGGTCCTCGATCGCAAGTCGTGGGCAGACGTCGTCCGCGGCGGCGCAGCCGACGGCCTCGCCAACCTGCGCGACGATCGCGCGGTGCCCCACCTCACCACCCGCACCGCGTACGGGCAGGAGAGCGGCGGCCGCCGCGCCTGCCTGCTCGCCCTCTCGCGCCTCGACACGTCACGCAAGACCCGCGAGCTCCTCGAGGAGCGCCTCGACGACGTGGACATGTTCGTGCGCATCGCCGCCATCCGCGGCCTCGAGAACCTCGCCGACGTCAAAGCGCGCGGCGCGCTCACCGCGCGCGTCGAGAAAGAGGACGCCGGCACCGTGCGCCGCCGCCTCAAAGAGGCGCTCCGCGATCTGAGCGCCGGCCGCGAAGCCGAGGTCCGACGCCTGCGCGACGAGCTGGAGAAGGTCCGCGAGGACTCGCACGAGCTCAAGCAACGCCTGGCGAAGCTCGAGGCACGCCTCGGCGAGAAGCCCCAGCCCGAGAAGCCCGAGCCCGAGCCGCGCGCGGTGAAGACCAAGCCCACGCCCAAGCCGAAGAAGCAGCCGAAGGGCATGGGGCGGGCGGCGGCGGCGGCGATCAAGCGACCGCCGCGCGGCTGACGGGTGCAGGCGCAAGCCCAAGCGCAGGCGCAAGCCCAAGCGCAGGCGCAGGCCCAAGCGCAGGCGCAGGCCCAAGCGCAGGCGCAGGCCCAAGCGCAGGCGCAGGCCCAAGCCGTCTTCATGGACTAGTTCCATGTTTGAAACCACTCGCCCTTCGCCGCGGCGCCGCAGCGCGGGCAGGTCTTGTCGTCCCACTCGGTGCGGGTACCGCCGCAGGCACATCGCGTCGGGGGAGCCTCGCTGTTGTCGTCGACGACTTCCGCGCTCAGCTCCTTGCAGCGATCGCAAGCCACGAACGTGAGCCGTCCCCGCCCATGATCCTCCTCGGACGCCCAGCTCGTGTGACCGCATGCGGCGCACTTGATCGTCAGGCTGAGCTCGATGCTCAAGCAGCCCTCCTTCCGAGGGCCCACGGCAAGAGGCGTGCGACGTTTCGCGCGTCGTCGATGCCGCGATGCAGCTTGCCCTCGAACGCGAGACCGACGCGTCGCAGCGCGGTCGCGAGCCCCTTGCTTCGCCGGTCGACCGTCGACGTGAATCGCCACTTCACGTTCATGTGGCTTCCCCCGAACGGCAGCCCGATGCCGTGCCGGGCGGCGTCGAGATCGAACTGCGCGCGGTCGTAGTCGCCCCACGAGCCGAACAGCACATCGCGCCCTGCGATGAAGGTACGCAGTCGCGCGATGGCCTCGGGGAACATCGGCGCCGCATCGACGTCGCGCTGATGGATGGAGGTGAGCCCTGTGCAGAACTCGGTGAGCGTTGGGACGACGACAGGACGGACGAACGTCTGCCACTCGCTCTCGACGAAGAGATCGTGTGTGCGCACCAGCACCGCGCCGATCTCGATGATCTCGCGCTGATGGCGAGCAATGCTGTTCCGGTCGCAGCACGTGGCCTCGAGATCGATGATCAAGAGGTACGCCGGCAGAGCCGCTTTCTGATTGATTGTTTCGTTCATTGCGTCGTCTAGTTAGCCCCGTGGCCAGGCAACGACCCGGACAGGATCCCGGACAGGGCCTCTCCTGGGCCGACTACGTGGCTTGGCTCGTCGAGTCGCACGGCTCGCTCGCCGCCACCGCGAAGCGACTCGCAGCCCATCGGGCATGGAGCGACGACGCGGCGACGATCGAGCGCGCGCTGCGTCGACTGCGCACGCGCGGCCAGCGCGACGGCGGGACCTGGGGTGAGCGTGCGCTGTTGGTGTTCGGTCTGCCCGGCGGCGTCGACGCGCGCGTCCGTTGGATGGGGGCGTACCACTCGCGCTTCACCGACCTACCGTTGCCGTTGTGCCGCGATTTGCTGCGGGTGTGGGATCGGCCTCCGGTGACCGATTCGAAGAGCGCGTCGGTGTGGCTCGCGCTCGGGCAAGCGAGCTGTGCGCTCCGGGCCAACGAAGCGAGCGTCGCCGACGACCAGCTGCGTCGCGCGACCGCGTCCCGCAAGCACGCGCCCGTCGCGGCGCAGATCGAGCTGCTGTTGGTCACCGCCTTCGTCGCGAGCCGCACCGCGAAGGAGCGTGTCGCCGGACTGCTCGACGAGGCCGACGCGCTCTTGGGAGACGAGATGCCGCCCAACGATCGCGCCTGCCTTCGTGCGCGTCTCGTCGATCAACGCGCATATGTCCTCTCGAGAGCGGGCGCACACGCCGAGGCCGAAGCGCTCTATCGCACAACGCCGGTCGAGGGTGCGCCCCCGTTCGCGCTCTGCCGTCGCTCGACCGGGCTCGCCCATGCGCGGTTGATGCTCGGTCATCGCGACGAGGCGATCGCGCTCGCACGCGAGGCCTGCAATCACGCCGGCGACGGCGGGCACCTTCGCCTGCGGGCGATGTCGCTGTCGCTGTTGGCGCGCGCGCTCGGCGAGGCCGAGGGCGCCGATGCGCGGCGCCGAGCGCTCGCGATCGCCCAATCGCTCGAGGACGAGGGCTTGCGGCTGCGGTTCGTCGGACGCTAGGGCGCCTTCTGCTCGCGGTGGTCGACTCGTGGCCGTCGCTCGCGCGGGTTGCGTCGAACACGCCCGAATAGGCGCGCGCGTGAGCGAGCGCCTACCGGCCCGAATCACCGAGGCGCTCGCTGACGCGCGCGCCTGTGGGTCCGCACGGTTGACGGCGGCGTAAGGGCAGCGCCCGCGTCGATCATCGAAGGCGGAAAGTGCTCTAGCTCTTCAGCGACGCTCCATCGCCTTCTGCAAGCCGATCTTCAGATCCTCGCGGTTCATCACCGGGCTGCACTCGATCTCGGCGCCGAGCGTCATGAAGAAGGGCTCTGCGATCGACGGCAGCATCGACGGGTCCTTCATGTCGAAGACGAAGAACGCACAGCGACGACCGTGATCGGTCGTGAAGTACGCCGCCTCGGGCTTCAGCTCCTCCATCGTGCGTTCCATCAGCTTGGGCAGTGAGCCGTCCTTGATCGCGTTGTTCGAGGTCTCGGTGTTCATTCGCACTTTGAGCATCACGCGCATGATCGTTCCCCTCCCATCGCGTCGAGCCGTTCGACGCCGAGGCACGTCCGACGCCGACGCGGGCGCGACGTTCCACGCATTTTTTCGGCCGCGCACGGCCCGCCGTTGCAGACGCCAACGCGAGCGGAACCGAGATACGCTGCCACCATGTACGTCGCCCCCGACGACGAGGCTGCCCTCGCGGCGATGAGCGCGGGTCGTCCCCTCGAGGCCGCGCCCCTCTTCGAGCGCTCGGCCATCCACGCCTACAAGGCCAACGAAATGCTGAGCATGAAGCTCTCGGCGTCGCTCGCCATCAAGGCGTACGCGATGGCCGGCGATGCGCCGAACGCGGAGCGCATGGCGAGGGCGAGCGTCGACGCATTCGCTGCCGCGGGTCGTCGCGCCGAGATCCCGGGCTTTGCGACACGCGTGCTCGAGATGCTGCGCAGTCGCGGGCTCGGAGCCGTGGCCGACGCGGTCTCCCAGCACATCTCCGGCGTGATGGGCACAGGATTCCAGGACCCGGCGGCGCCGCAGTTGCCGGCGTTCTGTTCGTCTTGCGGCGCAGCGGTGAAGCCCGCCGAGGTCGTGCGTCCCACGCCGTCGACCGTGGCGTGCAGTTTCTGTGGCGCGTCCCTCGCGCGCTAGGGTTCTCCGGGAAATGCGGCGCTCGTTCGTCGGCCTCTCCGCTCTGTGCGTCGCGCTCGCGATCGCCTCTCCTCCCTCTCCCGCGTCGGCCGACGCGCCGAGTGACGCGACGGACATCGTGCGCTTCGCGAGCATCGAGGTCTCGCGCTGGTCGGACGCCGCCAAGGGTTACGACGAGCAGCGCGAGGGGCCCGGCGCCATCCGCGACGACGATCCGAGCACCGCTTGGGAGGCCCGCGCCGACACCCGCGGCGACGCGTGGATCCTGCTCGACTGGGCGGTCAGCGATCCAAAGCCCTTCGCCCTCGACGAGCTCGTGGTCGCGATCGAGCCCGCCGACGCGCCGCTCTCGCTCGATACCGGTGTCGATCGGACGAACCTCGCGCGGGCCGAGGTGACCGTCACGCGCGGCGCCGATGGCGTGCACCTCCGCACCGACGCTCGGCTGCGCGCCCTTCGCCTGCACGTACCGGCTGGCGCGCGCGTGTCGTCGGTCGCGGCTCGGGCGCACGCGCTCGTCGCTGCGGACGCACCGATCGCGAGCGGCACCTGCGATCGAGACGGCGTGCACCTCGCAATCGACGCGCCCGGCGCCGTCGGCCTGCGCATCACCCGGCGCGACGCGGACGGACGCACGCTCGAGCTCACGCGCCGCGAGGGCCCCGGTTCGCGCTTCGACGACGCGAGCGTGCGCTTTCGCCCGCGACCAGGCAGGTACGACTACGAGATACTGTCATTACTGCCACGCGCTCGAACAACCGCCTCGGTGACTTGCGAGGGAGAGGCGCCGAGGGGGCCGACGACCACCGCGTTGCACGGGGTGGTCGAGGGCTTCTATGGTCGGCCGTGGCCGCCCCGCGATCGCGCCAAGGTCGTCCGCGCGATGGCGGCGCTCGGGCTCGATCCATACGTCTACGCACCGAAGGATGCCGCGAAGCATCGCGCGAAGTGGCGTGAGCGCTACACCGACGCCGAGGTCGCCGAGTTCCGTGCGCTCGCCGAGGTCGCGCGGGCGTCGGGCGTGCGCGTCGTGTATGCGATCTCGCCGGGGCTCGACATCAACGCGTCGTCGGCGGCCGATCGCGACGCGCTCCTCGCCAAGGTCGCGCAGCTGCGGAAGGGCGCGGGCGTGCGCGACGCGGCGCTGCTCATGGACGACATCACCGCGGCCCCCTCGACGGTGCTCGGCCAAGCGCACGCGTCGCTCGCGCAAGCGATGCTCGCCTCGATGCGCGCCGACGATCCCGCTGCGGCGCTGCTGTTCGTGCCCACGGTCTACGCCGGCGCGGCGTCGAAGCGCACTGCTCCCGAGCGCGCCTACCTCGCGGCGCTCGCCGCGCTGCCGGGCGACGTTCCGCTCGCGTGGACGGGAACCGAGGTGTTCGCTCCCTCCTTCGATCGCGAGGGCCTCGACGCATTCGCGCAGCTCGCCTCGCGAACCGCGGAGGGCGCGTGGGTGTGGGACAACTACCCGGTGAACGATGCGCTCGCGAACGGGAGGTTGTACGTCCGGCCGATCGCTGGCCGGAACGCGCTCTACGATCGCACCGGCGGGCTCGTCGCGAACGCGATGCGCCACCCCGTTGCTTCCATCGCCGCGCTCGCGTCGTTCGGAGCGCTCGCGCGCGATCCCGCCGGGTACGACCCGAAGCAGCCGCTCGCCGACGCCGCGCTCGCGCGCGCGCTGATGGACGACGGGGAACCGCCCGCGTCGCTGTCCGTTCTGTTCGACGAGCTGGTCACCCATCCGTACCTCTCGCCGTCCGAAGAGGCGTCGCCCGCACTCGTAGGCGCGATCGCGCGCTACGGCGCCGATCGTTCGGCGGCCCTCGAGCTCGCGACGCGGCTCGCGCGCCTGGCGCTGGTCGACGTCGATCTGCGGCGCGAGCTGCACGACGCGTCGCTCGCCGACGAGCTCGATGGTTACGCGCGCGTCACCGCCGTCGCCGCGCGCGCGGGGCTCGCGGCGATGACCCACGACCGCACGCCGTCGACAGCGGCCGCGTCCGAGGCGGCGTGTCTCGCATCCGGCATCACGCAGCTGTCGTGGCAGACGCTGCAACGAGCGATCGCCAAGCTGCTCCCGCGCGCGGACCTCCAGGCGTGTGCCGAGCTGGACGATCCCTTCGATCCGGTCGCCCCAACGCCGATCGCGCCGGGGAAAGCTGCGCGCTTCGACGCATCGAGCCTGGCTGGCAGTGATGGCAGCAAGGTGCGTTGGTCGGTCGTCGGGCCCGAGGGGGCGACGATGGACGCCACGGGACACGTCTCGTGGACGCCGACGCGTGCGGGCCGCTATCGGCTCGTCGCGCTGGCGGTCGACGAGCGCGGCGCCGCCGCGCGGGTGTTCGACGTCGCGGTCGGCGAGCCGAGCGCGCCTGCGCCCGACGAGGGCGGCGGATGCGGGTGCCGCTCCGCAGGGCCCGCCGGGCTCGACGGGGCGACGTGGCTGGTGCTCGTGCTGGCATCGGCGATGCTCCGCCGCCGCCCCGGCTAACATCGGGCCCATGGCGCACCTGCGAACCTGCGACGCGTGTCTTCGTCACGTGAGGAGCACCGAGACGACCTGCCCCTTCTGCGAGGAGCCGCTCGCGCCCGCCAGGAGCCGCGCCCGCGTTCCCGTCGGCGCGTCGCGTGCGGCGCAGTTCGCCGCCGCGGTGACCGTGCTCGGGTGCACCGAGGAGAAGAAGCCGGAGCCGGCCAAGACGAGCCCCGACACCGCGCTCACGATCGACTCCACGCCGATCGACACCTACGTGCCCGAGCCGCCCGACACCGCGGTGGCCGACACCTTCGTCGCCGAGGCCGCGACCGACACGGCGCCGCCGAGGAAGAAGCTCGTCGTCCCCACCGCCACCGCCACCGTGAGCCCGACGCACACCCTCGCCAAGCCCTACGGCGCGCCACCCGCGGACGGTTTGCTCGAGGTCTGACGCTCGGTCCTTCAGGACCTCGAACGAGTCGGCGATCCTCGTGAACCACGTCTTGTCGACCGGGGCGCTCTTGCGCGGCGGTTACCCGAGAGTGTGCACGAATCGAAGCTCGACCGCCGAGGCAGCGTCGCCAGCCCGGAAAGCGCATCCCATCTCTGCAACGCCGCCTGTGACGCGCATCTAACCGACGGCATGGATCGTCTCCTCGACATCTCCCGCGCTTCGAGGGCGATCCGCGACCGTCGTGACCGCTCGTCCGTGACGAGCAGGCGCGGTGGCCAGGTGAATACCGCTGGGGACGCTTGAACGACCACAAACGACGGCAGCAGGCGGTCCGGCTCGCCGCGGTGGCGGAGCGAAACACCGACCCGGCGTCGCGTCCCCGCGTCTGGCTCCTCGAGGACAGCCCGCTGCAGGCGGAGCAGACCAAGCGTGCGCTCGGCGCGCTCGACGTCTTCCACTTCAGCGACGGCGGCGCGCTCCTCGAACGGCTCGCCGAAGAGACTCCCGATGTCGTCATCCTCGACTGGGAGCTCCCCGGCGTGTCGGGGCTGGACGTGCTGCGCTTCATTCGCGAGACGAGGGACGAGGTGACCATCCCGATCCTGGTGCTCACGAGCGACGAGCCCGCGGTGCTCGAGGCGCTCGCGCTCGGCGCCAACGACTTCGTCACCAAGCCCTGCCCCGACGTCGTCCTCCGCGCGCGCGTGCGTACGCTCCTGCGCGTGCAGGCGCTCTCCGATCGTGCGCGCGTCGCGGAGCAGGAACGGACCGACGCGCTCGAACGCGTGTACGAGGCGGAAACGCGGATGTACGTCGCGCTCGACGCCGCCGAGATCGGCACGTGGGAGCTCGATCCGCGCACGCACACGATGCAGCTCGATGCGAGCGCCCAAGCCATCATGGGCCTGGACGCAGAGTTACCGTTCGCAGCCGCCGAGGCCACGGTTCACCCAGACGATCGCGCCGCGCTGCGCGAGGCGGTCGCAGGCTCCCTCGACCCGCGCCGTCGTACGACCTTCAGCGTGGAGTACCGCGCTCAACGGAGCGACGGGGAGCGCTGGAACGTGGCGTGGGCGCGCGCGTACTTCGAGGGAGACGCGCCGACTCGATTGGTGGGCGCCGTGCAAGACATCACCGAGCGAAAGCAAGCGCTCGAGGTGATGGAGCGAGACGCGGCGTTCCGCGAGCGCTTCATCGCGATCCTGGCACACGACCTTCGCACCCCGCTCACCGCGCTGCGACTCGGCTCTCAGATACTCACCCGCCGTGCGGTGACGGAGGCGGTCGCCAAGGATATCGGGCTGCGCATCGAGGGGACGACCAGGCGCATGGACCGCATGATCGGAGACCTCCTCGACTTCACCCGCAGCCGGCAGGGCGGCGGGATGCCGGTGACGCTCGCCGACACCGAGCTCGAGCCGATCTGTCGCAGCGTGGTGCAAGAGGTGGAAATCGCCGCGCCGGATCGCTCGATTGTCTTCGAGAGCCAGGGCGACACGCGAGGTCGGTGGGACGCGGGGCGCCTGGAGCAGATTGTCTCCAACCTCGTGAGCAACGCGGTCGACTATTCGCCCGAATCGAGCGTCGTGCGGGTCACGCTGTGCGCCACCGCGGAGCGCGTGACGCTCGACGTGCAGAATGTGGGCGACGTCATTCCGGCCGCCACGCTGCGGTCACTCTTCGATCCGTTCCGCCGCGGCGCGTCCGAGTCGACCTCGTCGCGGCGTTCGCGCGGTCTCGGCCTGGGGCTCTACATCGTGGATCAGATCGCGCGAGCTCATCACGGCAGCGTGACGGCGCAATCGAACGAAGAGAGCGGGACGACCTTCTCGGTCGTTCTTCCACGATGATCGCCGCTCTCAGCGCCGTTTCTGGCCATTTCATCTTTTTGCGCGTGTCGCGAGCGATGAGCGAATTGGTGATTAGTTGGTTGTTTATGGAGACCCAATGATTGACAAATTGCGCCTTGAGCTCTTCGTAATCGGGCACTCGCCTCGCTCGAAGACCGCCGTCGACAACCTCCGCCGCATTCTCGATTCGACGATGCCGGGCGAGTTCGATCTGAAGATCATCGACGTCCTCGAGCAACCGCAGGCCGCGGAGGATTCGAACATCATGGCCACGCCCACGCTGATCAAGCGCGCGCCCGCCCCGGTGTCGCGCCTGCTCGGCGATCTCTCGGCGACCGACACGGTGCTGCGCGGACTCGGGATCGACTCGACCGTGCCCAACAAGGACGACGATGACAACAAGTGAACGCGGGCGGAAGATCGAGAAGCTGCTGACGGGCATCGAGGGCTTCGACCTGGTGACCAACGGCGGTCTGCCGGTGGGCCGTTCGACGCTCATCGCCGGCACGGCCGGCAGCGCGAAGACGGTCCTCGCGATGCAGTTCCTCGTGGAGGGCACCGCGCGCGGCGAGAACGGCGTGCTGGTGACCTTCGAGGAGACCCCCGCGGACCTACGCCGCAACGTCCTCGGCTTCGGCTGGGACGTCGCGCGGCTCGAGGCCGAGGGGAAGCTCGCCTTCGTCGACGCGTCTCCCCGCGCAGACGAGGAGCGCCTCGAGGCCGGCGCCTACGACTTCAGCGCGCTCATCGCGCGGATCGGTGCGGCGGTGCGCAGAGTGTCGGCCAAGCGCGTGGCGCTCGACTCGATCGGCTCGATCTTTTCGCAGTTCAAGGACACCGCGATCGTGCGACGTGAGCTCCATCGGATCGCCACCGCGCTCAAGGAGCTCTCCGTCACCGCGCTCATTACGTGCGAGCGCAACGACGACTACGGCGACATCTCGCGCCACGGCGTGGAGGAGTTCGTGGCCGACAACGTCATCCTGCTCCGCAACGCGCTCGAGGACGAGAAGCGTCGCCGCACGATCGAGGTGCTCAAGTTTCGCGGCACACGTCATCAGAAGGGCGAGTTCCCGTTCTCGGTCACCGACAACGGCCTCATCGTCATCCCGCTCTCGGCGATCGAGCTGAAGCAGAAGTCGGGGACGTTGCGGGTCACGTCCGGGAGCACCGAGCTCGACCGCATGTGCGGCGGCGGATTCTTCCGCGACTCCATCATCCTCGCCTCGGGCTCGACCGGCACCGGCAAGACGCTGCTCGTCACCGCGTTCACCGCGGGCGGCATCGCCGCGGGCGAGCGCTGTCTCACCTTTTGCTTCGAGGAGAGCCGCGGTCAGTTCTTCCGCAACGCCGCGGGCTGGGGGTTCGACTTCGAGCAGCTCGAGCGAGAAGGCCACCTCCAGGTGATCACCGACTACCCCGAGGTCATGCCGCTCGAGGACCACCTGATCCGGATGAAGCAGGCGATCATCGACTTCAAGCCGCACCGCGTCGCGGTCGACAGCCTGTCGGCGCTCGAACGCGTCGGCACCAACCGCAGCTTTCGCGAGTTCGTCATCGCGCTCACCGCCTTCGTCAAGGACCAGGAGATGGCCGGCCTGTTCACCTCGACCACGCCGACGCTCTTCGGGGGCACCTCGGTCACCGAGGCCCACATCTCGACGATCTGCGACTCGATCATCCTGCTCCGCTACGTCGAGACCTCGGGCGAGATGCGCCGCGGGCTCACCGTTCTCAAGATGCGCGGCTCGGCGCACGACAAGGAGATCCGCGAGTTCACGATCGATGGCGCAGGAATGCACTTGGGCGACGCGTTCCGCAACGTCGCCGGGATCATCGTCGGCGCGCCGACGCAGCTCCCGGTGTCAACGCGCTAGGTCGGCGTCATCCGCGGCACGGATCGCGAGCCCACGCGCGATCACGGCCTCGACCAGCGCCGTGTCCGAGAGATCGCCGGCGAGCCACACCCGCCCCGTCGGCAAGCGCACGACGAGGGTGGGGGTGACGACGATCCGGTCGTCCTCGAGGGAGACGACGCACGGGTCGACCCGGGCGACGTCGCAGACGCTGAGCCGGTAGCTGCCGGCGTCGAAGCGCCGGAGCGCGCGGTGAACGTTTCGGCTGGCCTTCTGGGAGACGTGCGAGCCCGGCGTCACGTACAGCGTCATCGATAGCCCCGGTTCCCTCGGCGCAACGCCCGAGGTGCGGGCGGACGGCACGGTATCGCGGAGGGCGTCGGCGATCGCGGCCGACAGCACGTCGAGATCGATCGGCTTGCGGAGGAATGTGTGCCCCTCGATACCGCGAGGGTTGGCCTCCGCGCTGAACACGATCACCGGCATTTGGGTGAGGAGTCCGAGCGCCTTGCCCTCGCGGAGGAGCCAGGCGGCGTTCTCGCCGGGCAGGCGATAGTCCGTGAGCATGACGTCGAACGCCGCGGCGGAGAGGTCGCGGAGTGCGTCCTCGGCGGACGAGACGGCGTTGACCTCGAAGCCCTCGCTCGTCAGCGCCTGCGTCACGATCGCGCGGATGTCGTCGTCATCCTCGACGTAGAGGATTTTCGGCGACAGCATCACTTAAAGATGTTCCCCGCGGCGACCCGTTGCCGATGGTGCAGCGTATCGCTGCGATTGCGCAAGCTCGCCCCTCGGACGCGGCTCGGCGCTCGATTGGGCGTGACCGAGCAGCGCAGGGGCTACGGGTGGACAGGTCAGGCGCTCGCTGACGCGCGCGCCTGTCACGGCGCGGTGCGGAGCGGCTACACGCCGACGAGGCGCAGTTGCTGGGCGCCGTTGGCCTCGCGGTGGGCGACCGGGATGGGGTAGTCGCCGCTGAAGCACGCGTGGCAGAGCCCTGCGCGGGAGATGTCCGGTGAGGTCTCGCCCTTCACGCCCTCGAGCATCGCCTCGATCGACATGTAGCCGACGCTGTCGGCGGTGATGTAACGCGCGATCTCGGTGGTGGAGTGCGACGCGGCGATGAGCTCGCGGCGCGAGGGCGTGTCGATGCCGTAGAAGCAGGGCCACTGCGTGGGCGGCGAGGAGATCCGCATGTGGACCTCTTTGGCGCCGGCGTCGCGGATCATCTTCACGATCTTGCGCGAGGTGGTGCCGCGCACGATGGAGTCGTCGATCACGACCACGCGCTTGCCCTTGAGCGTCTCGGCGACCGGCGAGAGCTTCAGCTTCACGCCGAAGTGGCGGATGCTCTGCGACGGCTCGATGAACGTGCGCCCGACGTAGTGCGAGCGGACGAGGCCCATGTCGTAGGGGATACCGGCCTCGAGCGCGTAGCCGATGGCCGCGGGCACGCCGCTGTCGGGGACCGGGATGACGATGTCCGCCGCGATTGGGTGCTCCTTGGCGAGCCTGCGCCCGAGGTTCTTGCGGGTGGCGTAGACGCTGCGGCCCTCGATGCGCGAATCGGGCCGGGCGAAGTAGATGTATTCGAAGACGCAGAGGTGCCGGTTCTGCTTGGGGAACGGCGACAGCGAGCGGAGGCCCTGGTCGTTGATGACCAGCATCTCGCCGGGATCGAGGTCCCGCACGTACTCCGCGCCGATCAGCTCGAAGGCGCAGGGCTCGCTCGCGACCACGTGCGCGTCGTTGAGGCGACCGAGCACCAGCGGGCGAACGCCCATCGGGTCGCGGACGGCGATGAGCGAGTCTCCCGTGAGCACGACGAGCGAGTAGGCGCCGCGGACCTGGTGGAGCGCGTCGACGACCTTGTCGACCACGCCCGCCGCACGCGACAGGGCGATGAGGTGAACGATGACCTCGGTGTCGCTCGACGAGGTGAAGATCGACCCGCGCGCCTCGAGCGTGCCGCGGAGCTCTTCGGCGTTGGTGAGGTTGCCGTTGTGGCCGATGGCGATGGAGCCGTGGGCCGTATCGACCGCGATGGGCTGGGCGTTGCGCGGGTGCGAGCCGCCGGCGGTGGAGTAGCGGACGTGTCCGATGGCGCTGTTGCCGGGGAGCTTCTTGATGGTCTCGACGTCGAACACGTCTTGGACGAGGCCCATGCCGCGGTGGACGTGGAGCTGACCGCCGCTGCTCGTGACGATGCCGCAGGACTCCTGGCCGCGGTGCTGGAGCGCGTGCAGACCGAGATAGGTGAGGTTGGCCGCCTCGGCGTGGTCGTAAATGCCGACGACTCCGCACTCGTCGTGGAAGCGGTCGTCGTCCTCGTCCGTGCGGGGCCCGTCGAAGGGCTGCCCCCGGCGTGGCCGATTGTCGTTATCGAGCACGGTGAGGCGATGCTTCATGACGGGTCGGGTATCTAAGACGGGAGCCGCCCGAAGTCACCCCCGCCCCCTGCGCATCCGCCCAGGCCCGTCGGTTTCCTGTCGCAGGGTGCGCCAAATCGAGCGCAATCGCGCACGGTCGGTCGCGGGACATTGGCGGTTTTTCGCGATTCCGTGAAGGATTTGGGGTCGGCGGGCAACTTGCTTAACAGCCGAGGTCCTACACTCGAGGAATCCCCATGCGTCGCGCGCTCGCTTCCGTCTTTGCCCTTGTCGTCGTTGGTTGCGGCTCCGCCTCCGGGCTCGAGGTCCCGGCCGCGGTCGACGCCTCCGCCGAAACCGACGCCGACACCTGCGGCGGCGCGTCGCTGAAATGCGGCGACGCGGGCTGCGTCGACCCGCGGTTCGACCCGCTCAACTGCGGGGGCTGCGGCGTCGCCTGCAAAGAGGGCGAGGTCTGCTCGCTCGGCACCTGCGCCTCGAGCTGTGCGCCACCGCTCATCAAGTGCGGCGCCGGGTGCGTCGACCCGCTCCACGACCCGACCAACTGCGGCACCTGCGGCAACACCTGCAAGTCCGGCGACGTGTGCGGCCCCACGGGCTGCCTCGCCAGCTGCAGCAAGCCCCTCACCGAGTGCGGCATGGCCTGCGTCGACACCCTCAACGATCCGTCGAACTGCGGGTCGTGCGGCGTCACGTGCAAGTCCGGGTTCTCGTGCAGCGAGGGCAAGTGCACCGACACCTGCGTCTTCCCGCTGCAGCGCTGCGGCCTCACCTGCGTGAGCCTCGCCTACGACCCGAACAACTGCGGCATCTGCGGCAACAAGTGCCCCGGCACGCCGTGCCTCGAGGGCGGCTGCGGCATCGTCGACAAGACCGACGACGACGAGGACACGATCTCGAGCTTCCACGAGAGCAAGGGCATCGGCCTCGACACCGACAAGGACGGCACGCCCGACTACCTCGACCTCGACGCCGACGGCGACGGCATCCCCGACAAGGAAGAGGCCGGCGATCTCAACGTCGTCACGCCGCCGATCGACAGCGACGGCGACACCAAGCCCGACTTCCAGGACACCGACTCGGACAACGACGGCCTCACCGACAAGGACGAGCACTCCAAGTACAAGACATCGCCGACGAAGAAGGACACCGACGGCGACGGCTACACCGACGCCGAAGAGGTGGCCGCCGGCACCGACCCGCTCGACCCCAAGAGCAACCCCGGCACCATCGGCGGCTTCTCGTTCGACCTCCCCTACAAGGCCCTCCCGCGCACGCAGGAGCTCACGTTCAACCCGCGCATCAAGCGCGCCGACGTCGCGTTCGTCGTCGACACCACCGGCTCGATGGGCGGCTCGATCACCGGCATCCGCTCGCAGCTCTCGAAGATCGCGACCGACCTCAAGACGAAGATCCCGGACGTCGCGTTCGGCGTGATGGACCACCGCGACATGCCGGTGAACCCCTACGGCGATCCGAGCGACTTCCCCGCGCGGCTCCGCCAGCGCATCACCACGTCGCTCACCGATGCGCAGACCGGCGTGAACGCGCTCGCCGCCGGCGGTGGTCGCGACATCGCCGAGTCGCAGATCGAGGGCCTGTTCCAGGCCGCGAAGGGCGACGGCATGCGCTCCGCGGGCGGCCTCTCGTGGACCCCGAAGTTCGATCCCAAGGCCGGCTTCAGCGAGGCGAAGGGCCACGGCGACATCGGCGGCATGGGCTTCCGCAAGGACTCGGCGCCGATCATCCTGCTCGTGACCGACGCCGTCTTCCACCACGCGGCGGGCGACACCGAGGCGCCGAGCGCCAGCGGCGGCTTCGACTACTACACGGCCTCGCTGTTCGGCACCGCGCCCGACCAGATGCCGAAGACGGTGAAGCAGACGCTCGACGCGATGGCTGCGATCAGCGCGAAGCTGATCGGCGTGTCGGTGCGCCTCGGCGCGGGCGAGGCCGCCCGCAAGCAGGAGGAATACTTCGCCCTCAAGACCGGCACCTACGTCGCCGCCACCGGCACCACCTGCCCGCACGGCATCAGCGGCGCCGCCGTCCCCGCCGTCGACGACGGCACCGGCAAGCTGGTCTGCCCGCTCGTCTTCAGCACCAACTCCACGGGCGCGGGCATCGACACGGCGATCGTCGACGCGATCACCAAGCTCGCGACGTTCGTCAGCTTCAAGACGGTGTGGCTCGAGGCGCGCGACAACACGGCCTCCACGTTCGACGAGCGTCGCTTCTTCAAGCGCGGCATCCCGGTGTCGTTCGCCACGCCGCTGCCCGCGGGCTGCGCGGCCCCGTCGATCGGCGACCTGCTGCCCGAGGCCGCGCCCGACGGCGTCTTCGACTCGTTCACCAACCTCTGCCCCGGCACCACCGTCCGGTTCCTGCTCGAGATGGCGAACGTCGACGTCCCCGCCACCTGCACCGATCAGGTGTTCGCGTTCAAGATCGTCGTCATGGGAGACAAGTCCGTCGAGACCGACGCGCGCGTCGTCACCGTGCGCGTCCCGGGGGACGTGGCGCTGTGTAAGTAGCTCGAGCTGGTCCGCTCAACTTCGGCGTGGCGCGCTCCACAGGGCGTCGAGGGCGAGCTCCATGCTCTCGAACGGTGCGGCGCGCACGAGCGCGTCGTCGCGGTAGGTGGCGCGGAGAAACCAACGGACGCCCTCGAGCTCGAACGCTTCGAGCGTGCGTAGCAGCGGATCGATCAGCCACGCGAACTGCACGCCGGCCTCGGCGTACACGGGCATCTTGTCAGCGCGATCCTCGGCGGCGGTGGATGGCGACAGCACCTCGCAGACCCAGTCGGGCACCAGGTCGAAGTACGCAGTCACCGGCAGCTCGGGCATCCGCTCGACGCGCCATCCAGCGATGTCGGGCACGACGATGTCGCCGCTCGTGAAGTGAAGCTCCGGCTCGTCGAGGATCCACCATCCCCCCGGGCCGCCATCGCCCTCGTCGAAGTACCGATTCAACCTCGCTCCGAGCCGTGACGAGGCGTGCGCGTGGCGCGGCGCCGGCCGGGGGTGCGTGCGCAGCGTCCCTCCGATGATCTCCGCGACGAGGTGTCGTGGCACCGCGCGGAGGTCGTCGTAGGTCGCGTGACGACGCGCCGGATCGGCCATGCCTCGAGCGTAACATCGGCGCTCCCGCGCTGCCCGACGGGCCGTCGTTCGAGCGGAGGGCCCGGACCGACGCGATCAACCCGGCGCCTTCAATGGGCAGGCACGTTGTGGCGAAGCCTCGCATCCTCGTAGCAGTGCGTGCACACGACGACCATCTGATGAAAGGCGCGAAATGCCTCGGTCATCTCGCCTTCCTCTGCGTACTTGTTCTCGCAGGCACGGCACCACGCCTGAAGGTCGTGGGGCACTGCGCTGTTCTCGACGAAACCAACGGACTCGCCGTCCTTGCGAAGCAGATGCACGCAGAGCACCGCAGCAACACAAGAACCGTGGTGCACGCACTCGATGGTGACCGGCTGGTCGTCGTCTTCGTCGGTCGACACGGTGGGTTCCGAGCGGCGCAGGGTGACAGGTTGCGTTCCCAAAGGGACTTCGAGCCCGGGTCGCGACGCGGCTCGGCAGCTCAGCCGTGGACCGGTCGCTTCACCCATTTAGCAATGGGGCGGGCCGGCCGTTAAGCTCGGGATGGTGTCGACCCCTGAGCAAATCGGGGGGCCGCGGTTCGAGGTCAAACGTCGGATCGGGGCTGGGGGGTTCGGAATCGTCTACGAAGCGCTCGATCACGAGCGCGGCGCCGACGTCGCTCTGAAGACACTCGCCCGCCTCGACGCCGCCGCGCTCTATCGCTTCAAGCGTGAGTTCCGCGGGCTCGCCGACGTCCGCCACAAGAACCTCGTCGAGCTGTACGAGCTCGTCTCGTACGGGACCGAGTGGGTCCTGGTCATGGAGCTCGTCCGGGGCGGCGACTGTCTCGCGTATGTGCGCGAGGTCGCGGCGAAGGACGCGCCGACGCAGCCCGCGCCCGGTCACCCGCATCGGGCGCGCACGCCCGACGCGATCGCCGCGAGCACCGACTTCGGCCGACTGCGCGAGGTGCTCGCGCAGCTCGTCGAAGGGGTGATGGCGCTCCACGCGGCCGGCAAGCTCCATCGCGACATCAAGCCCTCCAACGTGCTCGTCGAGGAGCAGACCGGTCGGGTCGTCGTCGTCGACTTCGGCATCACCACCGAGCTCGACGAGCCACCCGGCAACCGATCCGATCAGAACGCGATCACCGGCACACCGGAGTACATGGCCCCCGAGCAGGGCACCGGCGACACCCTGACCGAGGCCGCCGATTGGTACGCGATGGGTGTGCTCCTGTTCGAGGCGCTCACCGGTCGCCTGCCGTTCGTCGGCGCGCCGCTGCAGATCCTGCTCGACAAGCAGCGCTACGAGGCCCCGCGCCCGAGCGAGATCGCCAAGAACATCCCGCAGGATCTGGCCGCGCTCTGCGTCGACCTCCTGCGGGTCCGCCCCGAGACCCGGCCGAAGGGCACCGAGATCCTGCGTCGCCTTGGCGGAGGCGCGACGTCCCGTTCGGTCTCCGGCGTGCGAGCCGCGGCCCCGACCACCCGGGGCGAGCGCGCGCTGCTCATCGGCCGCGACGCCGAGCTCGCGGTGCTGCGCGAGGCGCACGCCGCGGCGCACAACGGGAAGCCGAAGACGGTGCTCGTCGGCGGTCGCTCGGGCATGGGCAAGACGGCGCTCGTGCGCCACTTCCTCGACACCCTCGGCGACGCGATCGTGCTGTCGGGTCGCTGCTACGAGCGCGAGTCAGTGCCGTACAAGGCGCTCGACGCGGTCATCGACGAGCTGAGTCGCGCGCTGCTCCGTCTGCCACCGGCCGAGGCGTCGGCCGTCGTGCCGCGCGACGCGGCCGCGCTGGTGCGGCTGTTCCCGGTGCTCCAGCGGGTCGGCGTGATCGCCGAGGCGCCACGGCGCGCGCTCGGCACCGCCGATCCGCAGCAGCTGCGTCAACGCGGCTTCGGTGCGCTCCGCGAGCTGCTCGCGCGGCTCGCCGACCGGCACCCGGTGGTCGTGTTCATCGACGATCTCCAGTGGGGCGATCTCGACAGCGCCGCGCTGCTCGCCGAGCTCGCGGCGCCGCCCGATCCGCCGAGCTTCCTCCTCATCGTCAGCTACCGCCGCGAGGACGAGGAGAAGAGCGCGCCCCTGCAGTCCCTCCTCGCGCGAGAGGCGGTGCGCATCGACCTCGAGGCGCTGTCGCGAGACGACGTGCGCGCGCTCGCCTCGGCGCTCCTCGGGCCGGGAGCGCCGGCGAGCCTGGTCGAGAGCATCGTCGACGAGTCGCGCGGCACGCCGCTCCTCGTGCGCGAGGTGGTCGACAACGTGCAATCGGAAGCGGGCGCGTTCTCGTCGACCTTCCGGCTCGAGGACATGCTGCGCAACCGCTTGCGCCTCCTGCCGGCCGCGCCACGGATCTTGATCGAGACGCTGGCCGTCGCCGGCCGCCCGGTGCGGCTTGACCTCGCGTTCCGCGCCTCGGGCCTCGAGGGCGACGAGCGTCGCGAAGCCCTCGACTACCTGCGGGTCGCGCGCTTGGCCCGCGCCCAGGGCACCCGCGGCAGCGATCTCGCCGAGCCCTCGCACGATCGGGTGCGCGAGGCGGTGCTCGCCGATCTCGACGACACGCAGCTCCGCGAGGCCCACGGCGCGATCGCGCGCGCGCTGCGCGAAGCCGGCGACGCCGATCCCGAAGCGCTGTTCATCCACTTCAACGCGAGCGGCAGCGGTGCGCTCGCCTCGCAGTACGCCGAAGAGGCCGCGGCCAAGTCGGCGCGCGCACTCGCGTTCGATCGCGCCGCGCAGTTCTATCGGCACGCGATCGACCACGGCGAGGACGACGGACGACTGCACGAGGCGCTCGGCGACGCGCTCGCCAACGCCGGCCGCGGCGCCGAGGCCGCGGAGGCTTTCCTCGTAGCGGCCAACGCGGCGGCCGGGATGCACCGCCTCGAGCTCCGCCGGCGCGCCGCCGAGCAGCTGCTCATCAGCGGCCATATCGATCAGGGCATGAGCGCGACCAAGCAGGTCCTCGAGGACGTCGGGCTCACGCTCGCGCCCTCTCCTGCGCGGGCGCTCCTCGCGTTGATCGTCCTCCGCCTGTGGATCACCGTGCGCGGCCTCGGCTTCCGTGAGGCCGATCCGGCGACGGTGCCGCCGAAGACGCTCGCTCGGATCGACGTCGCGTGGTCGACGGCCGCCGGACTGAGCGTCGTCGACAACATTCGCGCCGCCCATTTCCAGACGCGCAACCTGCTGTTGTGCCTACGGGCCGGCGAACCGAGCCGCCTCCTCCGCGCGCTGGTGCTCGAGGCGATCTTCGTGACGCTGCCGGGAGAGCGCAGCCACCGCCGCGCGGAGCAGCTCATCAAAGTCTGCCGCGATCTCTGCGCCCGCCACCCGTCGCCCGACGGCGAGGCGCTCATCGATCTCGCGATCGCCTCGACGGCTTACTTCACCGGCCGCTGGACGCGCGCGCACGAGCACGTCGAGCGGTTCCTCGCGCGCTACCGCGAGGGGCTCACCCGCCTGCAATGGGAGCTGCGCTCGCTGCAGTACTTCGGCCTCTGCGCGCTCAACTATTGCGGCGACCTCCGCCAGCTGCGCCAGCGACTCCCGGTGTACCTCCGCGAGGCGCAGGAGCGCGGCGATCTCTACTTCGGGACCAACCTCCTCGTCGGCGAGACCAACGTGTTCTGGTTGATCGAGGACCGCCCCGAGGAGGCGCGTCGCGTCGTGCGCGACGCGATGGAGCGGTGGTCGAAGGGCGCGGTGCAGGTGCAGCACTGGTACGCGCTGCAGTCGCTCGCGCAGATCGATCTCTACACCGGAGAGACCGAGGGCTCGCTCGACCGCGTCGAGCAAGCGCTGCCCGCGGTCCGCCGCTCGCTGCTCCTCCGCGTGCAGCACACCAGCATCAAGGCGCTGTGGCTCCGCGCGCGGTGCGCGCTCGCGCGGGGGGATCGCGCGTCGGTCGCGAAGGCCGAGCGCGACGCGCGGGCGCTCGATCGCTCGGGCGCCGGG
>JALHOE010000103.1 GCA_022843175.1 Deltaproteobacteria bacterium | reverse complement strand
TGAGGGAGCGGGTTGTCGTGAACAACCCGCTCCCTCACGGTCGCGGCTCCAGTCGTTTTGTCCCGTCGTTTTGTGGCCTCGGGGTCTCCGTGCTAAGAGGCCGGCCAGCTTTTGCTGTTGTTTTCTCTCACGCGCGCCGGTTGACGAGGTTCGCTTCGCTCCACGATTTGTGCGCTCGACTCGCGTCGGCCGCACAAACCGGGGAACGAAAGGAAGCTCGGGGTGGGCGGGAGAGCCCTGCCTCATTTGGAGCTACCCATGACCCAGTTCGTCCGCGAGTCGGTCCAGATCAACGGCCGCCCGATGACCTTCGAGACCGGTCGCATCGCCAAGCTCGCGCATGGCGCGGTGCTGATCACCTACGGCGAGAGCGTCGTTCTCGTCACCGCCGTGTCCTCCGCCGAGGACCGCCCCGGCCTCGACTTCTTCCCCCTCACCTGTGACTACGTCGAGAAGTCGTTCGCGGCCGGCAAGATCCCCGGCGGCTTCTTCAAGCGCGAGGGCCGCCAGCGCGACGAGGAGATCCTCACCTCGCGCCTCATCGACCGCCCGTGCCGCCCCCTCTTCCCCGAGGGCTACAAGAAGGACACCCAGATCATCGCGACGGTGCTGTCGCTCGATAAGTCGAACCCGACGGACGTCCTCGCGCTCACCGGCGCGGGCGCGGCGCTGCACATCAGCGACATCCCGTGGGCCGGCCCGATCGTCGGCGTGCGCGTCACGCGCGTGAGCGGCGAGTTCATCGCCTTCCCCACCTACGAGCAGATCGCCGCCGGCGACATGGACATCATCGTCGCGACCGGCAAGGAAGCGATCATGATGGTCGAGGGTGGCGCGGCCGAGGTCAGCGAGGGCGACCTCATCGACGCGCTCATGTTCGCCCACCAGGCTGCGCAGCCGATCCTCTCGCTCATCGAGAAGATCCGCAGCGCGGTCGGCAAGCCGAAGCGCGAGTTCGTCGCCAAGCAGCTGCCGCAGGAGCTCAAGGAGAAGGTCGCGCTGCTCGTCGACGGCGAGCTGTCGCGCGCTTCGCGCATTCTCGCCAAGACCGAGCGCTACGAAGCGTACGGCCTGGCCAAGAAGAAGCTCTCCGAGACGTTCAAGCAGACCATCGGCGAGGCGCTCTACACCGAGCACGAGAAGCTGATCAAAGCCGAGTTCGAGGAGCGCAAATACACGCTCGTGCGCGAGATGGTGCTCGGCGAGAAGAAGCGCATCGACGGCCGCGACTCGACCACGATCCGCCCGATCACCTGTGAGGTCGGTCTGCTCCCGCGCGTCCACGGCTCCTCGCTGTTCCAGCGCGGCGAGACGCAGGCGATCGTCACCACGACGCTCGGCACCGCGACGGACGAGCAGCGCATCGACGCGCTCACCGGCGAGAGCTGGAAGAGCTTCATGCTCCACTACAACTTCCCGCCGTACAGCACCGGCGAGACCAAGCCGCTCCGCGGCCCCGGTCGTCGCGAGGTCGGTCACGGCAACCTGGCGGAGCGCGCGCTCAAGCGCATGATGCCCGAGGCCGAGAAGTTCCCCTACACCGTCCGCATCGTGTCGGAGACGACCGAGTCGAACGGCTCGTCGTCGATGGCCGCGGTCTGCGGCGGCTGCCTCTCGCTGATGGACGCCGGCGCGCCGATCAAGGCGCCCGTCGCCGGCATCGCGATGGGTCTCATCAAGGAGGGCGACCGCTTCGCCATCCTGTCGGACATCCTCGGCGACGAGGACCACCTCGGCGACATGGACTTCAAGGTCTGTGGCACCGCGCGCGGCATCACCGCCATCCAGATGGACATCAAGGTCGAGGGCCTCTCCCGTCAGATCCTCGAGGCCGCGCTCCGTCAGGCGCGCGACGGCCGCCTGCACATCCTCGACAAGATGCTGCAGACGCTCAACGCGCCGCGCGCCGAGCTGTCGAAGTGGGCGCCGCGCATCACCTCGATCAAGGTGAAGCCGGACCAGATTCGCCTCGTCATCGGCCCGGGCGGCAAGACCATCAAGGGCATCGTCGACCAGACCGGCGTCGCGATCGACGTCGAGGACGACGGCACCGTGAACGTGGCCTCGTCGGATCCCGAGGCGGTGAAGAAGGCCCTCGCGATCATCAAGGGCCTCACCGCGGAGCCCGAGGTCGGTCAGATCTACAAGGGCCCGGTCAAGCGGGTCACCGACTTCGGCGCGTTCGTCGAGGTCCTCCCCGGCACCGACGGTCTCCTCCACGTCAGCGAGATGGCGCACACCCGTGTCGACCGTGTCGAGGACGTGATGAAAGAGGGCGACGAGGTCGAGGTGAAGGTCCTCGAGGTGTCGCGCGACGGCAAGATCCGTCTCTCGCGCCGCGCGCTCCTCCCGCTGCCGGAGGGTCCGGCGGGCGAAGAGGCCAAGCGCCGGATGGAAGAGGCGCACGCCGGCGGCGGCGGCGGACGCGAGTCGCGTCCGGGTGGTGGTGGTCGCGATCGCGACGGGGGCGGCCGCGGCCGCGACCGTGGCGACCGTCCGCGCCGCTAGCTGAGTCTGGAGCCGCGACCGTTGGGGAGCGGGTTGTTCTTAGTGACAACCCGCTCGCTTACGCTCGCGGCTCTTGGCTTTTAATAGGCGCAGACGCCGTGTTCGACGCCGCCCTTGAGGATCGGCGTCATGAAGCCGGTGCAGACGCGGCCCGCGGGGCAGTCGCTCGCGAAGCCGATGCGGCACCACTTGAAGCAGTCGCCGTCGTTGACGCAGATGTAGCCCGGCGCGCACGCGTAATCGTTCGACGCGCAGCCGCCCTTCACCGTGGACGTGCCGGCCGCGGTGCACTCGGTGGTGTCGTCCGACAGATACGGGAAGAAGCACGAGGTGTTCGGCCCGCACACCGTCGCGGGGTTGAGCACGTCGCACTGGGCGAGGCAGATCTTGAGGTTGGGCACGTCGGCGGGCGTGCTGCTGCCGGTCGGCAGGTACTGCACGGCCCGGCAGCGCGGCGAGCCGGAGATGGTGCAGTCGCTGTCGCTGGTGCAGAACGGCACGCACACGCCGGCGATGCACTGCATACCTTTCTTGCACTCGCTGTTGGTGGTGCACGGCTCGTGGACGCCGTCGGACCCGGCGGTGATGCACGAGGTCTTGCCGCTGGTGTTGGCCACCACGCAGTTCTGTGCCGCCTCACAGCCGCACTGCGGGAAGACCGAGCACGGGCTACCGGCGGGCGGCGTGCAGCTGCCCATGTCCGCCGGCGTGCCGTCCGAGGGGGTGGAGTCCTCGACCGCACCATCGACCGGGATGGAGCCGGTGTCCTTCTTCGGCCCGGCGTCCCCAGAGACGGGGAGCTCGTCGAGGCCCTGCGCGCAACCGGCGGCGGGGACCATGAGAAGGGCGAAGAACAGAGCGGGCCGCATGGGTGACCTCGAAGCGAAAGCGGTAAGACGGTAGCACGCGGGGAGTGGTTGTGACGCGGGCCGCCGTCGTCTACCTCAACCCCGGTGCGCGCGCTCGTCGCCCTGACGGCCCTTCTGTTCGCGACGTCCTTCCCGGCCTCGGCCGAGGCGCGTCCGACAGAGGTCATTGCGTCCGCGGGCATCGTCTCGCCCACGACCTCGCCGTATCGCTACGCCGCGGAGTACGTCGGCTACGACCGCCGCGGTTTCCGCCACGTCTACGAAGCAGAGGCGCTGCTGCTCCACCAGGTCACGTGGTGGCTCTCGCTCGGACCGCTCGCGCGCTTCTACTACGGAGATCTGGACTCGCCGTACAAGGCGGTCCCGTCGATCGCCACCTACGCGGGATCGGTCGGCGCGCGCGCGGAGTTCGACCTGTTCCCCTCGCCGCGGCTGTTCCTGTGGACCGATCCCTCGATCGGCGTCGGCGCCGTCGGCGACAAGACGGTCGCCTTCTGGGGTCTGCGTGGCGGGGTCGGCATCGCGACCACGCGCGACGCGACGGGGCTCCGCTTTCGCATCGGCTACGGCGAGGCGCCCACCTTCGGCTCGGTGACCGCGAGCGGAGGCGCCTTCAACTACGGCGGCTTCATCTTCCAGCTCGACGGGGTGTTCCGTGTGGCGCGCTAGCCTCATGCTGCTCCTCACCTCGTGCGGCTCGCCGCCGCCGGGGAGCGTCGACGAGGAGACGTTCCTCGTCGATCTCGAGGCGTGCGCGCGCGGCGATGTCATTTGCCAGAAGAGCGGCCCGGTGACCGCGGTCGAGGGGCTGCAGCAGGCGAAGACGGCGGTGCGCATGGGCGCCGGCGCGTCGATCTCGCTCCCCATCCAGCAGACCGAGGGGCGCAAGCTCGCCTGGGTCGCCCTCGGCGTGCGCTCCGAGGGGCTCGATCGCGAGCTGAGCGTGACCGTAACCGGGCAACCCGGCGCCGTCGCGGTGCCGACCTGGGGTTGGGCGCGCGTCGAGCTCGGCCAGGGGGACGTGGTTCCGCCGCCGGGCGCGCGGCTCACCCTCGTGGCAAAGGGCGGGACGTTCGACGTGCTGTGGGTGGTCGGGCGCTGGAAGCGCGAGTAACTCTCTCCCATGCCGCAGGCGGGGGCCCGGATACGCGACTACGAGATCTGGGGGCGCCTGAGCGAGGGCGGCATGAGCGAGATCTGGCTCGCCAAGCACGCGGTCCTCGGCATCCCCGTCGTCGTCAAGACGCTGCGCCAGGGCGCAGAGGACGGCGAGTCGCGCTTCGCCCGCATGCTCAACGAGGCGCGGATGATGGCGCGCATCGGGGCGCCGCAGGTCGTGCGGGCGATCGACGCGGGCGTCCACGACGGCGTGGGCTACGTCGTGCAGGAGTACGTCGACGGCCTCGATCTCGCCGAGCTCGACGAGTCGCGCCGCCGCGCGCTCGGCCTCGGGCTGCCGCTGTGGTTCGTGTGTCACGCGATGCACGAGGCGTGTCGTGCTCTCCAGGCGTCGCATCGCGCCGGGATCCTCCACCGCGACGTCAAGCCGTCGAACCTGTTCGGCTCGCACAGCGGCATCCAGCTCGGGGACTTCGGCATCGCGATCCAACGGGAAGAGGCCGCCTCGCCCGGCGAGATCAGCGGCACCTTCCGCTTCATGGCGCCCGAGCAGCTCCGGGGCGACGCGCTCGACCGACCGTCGGACGTGTGGGGGGCCGGCGCGACGGCGTTCGATCTCCGCTACGGGCGCGGCCCCTTCGACGACCTCCGCGCCACGCTCGACGTCAACGTCCAGGCCGCGTTTCCCCGGGCGCAGACGGCCTCCGAAGCGTTCTTCCAGCACGTGCTCGCGTGCATGCTCAAGAAGGATCCCGCCGCGCGTCCGCGAGAGCTCGGCGAGCTCGCGCGCCAGTTCGGCGCGCTGTCACGCGCGCAGCAACCGGGCGCCGACCGCACCGCGCTCGCGCGTCTCGGCAAGAACCGCTACCGCGTCGGCGAGTGCGAGATCGAGTTCTCCGTGGGCGACATCGCGCTCGCCCGCGCCGACGGCATCGTCTCCTCCGCGCACGATCATATGAAGATGCGCAGCGGCGTGGGCGAGGCGCTGCGTCTCCGCGGCGGAGATTCGATCGAAGAGGAGGCGCTCCGTGCCGGCCAGCGTCCGCTCGGATCGTGCGTGGCCACCGCGGCCGGCTCGCTCGAGGCGCGCCACGTGCTGCACGCGGTCAGCGCGTGGAACGAGGTCTCGTGCGTCGGGCGCGCCGCGCATCGCACGTTCCTCCTCGCCGACGAGCTCGGCCTCCGCTCGCTCGCGATCCCCGCGCTCGGCACCGGCGCCTCGCGCGTGACGATCGAGATGTGCGCGAGCGCCCTCGCTTCGGCGCTCCGCATGCACGTGATGCTCGGCGGCACGCGCCTCCGCCGCGTCGAGTTCGTGCTGCGCAACGAGCCCACGCTCGATTCGTTCCGCGCCGTCGCGGTCGACGCGCTCCACGCCGACAACGACATCCCGCTGCTCGACCTCGGCCTCCCGAGCGAGCACGGCCCGGTCTCCCCGGACGGGGTGACGCACGTACACCCGACGAAGCCGGCGTAGCCGCCTTCGCCCGCGACCGGCTGCGCGGCCGGCTGGTCGAGGAGAGGCAACCGATCCGGATTCGCATCTACTCGCTATATGCGTTAGTTCGGCAAGTCAGGGCTGGGCGCGAGCGGTGCTGCGCGCACCCGAACTTCCGCAACTAACGCATATAGCGAGTAGATCGGAATTCTGAGGAGTGGGCGGGCTCGGGCGGGTCTTGATGGGCCGCTGGATTGGCTGGCTGCCACGTAACTCGACGGCGCTACGGGACGCAGTTGAAGCCGTCGCAGGTCATCCCGCCGGTGCACATGCCGCAGTCGATCAGCATGAAGCAGCCGTCCGGGTGGAGGCCGCAGGAAGCGCCGATGACGCCGCAGGTGACGGGCGTGCAGGGCACGCAGCTGCCGCCCATGCAGATGTTCCCGCCGGTGCACGCGTTGCCGCAGGTGCCGCAGTGGTCGAGGTCGATGTTCGTGTCGACGCAGAACCCCGAGCAGAACGTCCATCCGCCGGGACAAGCGTCGGACATGGCGTCGGAGGCCCCGCTGTCGCCCGCACCGCCGTCGCCCGCCGACGACACACTCACGTTCACGTTGCGAACGAACGGCGGGTACTCGGCGCGAATCGTCGCGAGCCCCGGTGAGATCCCGTCGATGCGTCCCTTCGTGCCCGCGCTGTTGGAGACGGTGACGATGCCCGGGTGCAACGACGTCCACGTCGTGCTCGCGGTCAGATCGACCGTGCCGCCGCCCGAGAGCTGTCCCTTCGCGGTCAGCAACGCGAAGCCGCCGACCCCCATCATCGTGGGCACGCCCTCGATGGTGACGCCGGTGAGCGTCATCGCGTCGGCCGCCGTGTCGGCTGCCGCGTCGGGTGAGCCCGCGTCGGTGCCGCCCGTCGTGTCGGGGACGGAGCCGTCGGTGCCGCCGCCGTCGGGGACCGCGGTGTCGAAGACGCTCGTGTCGACGGCGGGACCGTCCATCATCACCGTGCTGTCGACGAGCGTGCTGTCGACGATGGTGGTGTCGACGATGGTGCTGTCGACGACGGTGCTGTCGACGACGGTGCTGTCGACGACGGTGCCGTCCTCGCCCGCGTCGCTCGGAGCGCTATCCACGATGGAGGAGTCCGGCTCTCCCGCGTCGCTCGACTGCTCGAGGCACATCGGCAGGTCGGGCGTCTTCGTCGCGCACGCGTCCGTCGCCTGCACGCGGAGCTTCGACGTCGTGACCTTGGTGCAGATCCCCTGCGCCAAGCGGATCGTCTTGTGGCTCTCGTCGGTCCAGGACCAACCCTCCGCCTCGAGGTCCAGGGGGACGCGACACATCCCCCCGGCGCAATACCCGAGGCCTCCCGGTCCGGTCGCGATGGCGATCGAGATCGACTTGCCCGCGGACGCGTCGGGGAGCGCGAACACGCAGGGATCGGCGGTGGCCGAGACGTCGACGGCGGACGCGAGACACGTGGGCGCGTCCCAACAGGTGCCGCTCGTCCCCAGCGAGCCGCCGGCGCCGTACACCGCCTCGGGCGTGTACTCGGGCATGGTCGCGCCCTCGATCAGCGGTGTGGTCTCGCAGGCGCCCGCGATGCAGGTCTTGCCCTCGCCGCAGTCCTCGTGCTCGTAGCACACGAACTTCAGCGGAATGCGCACGAGACCGACGCGGTTGCGCGCGAAGGTCATGCGCACCTTGCGGAGGACCTTCTCGGCTCGAACGCGCGTGTCGGCCTCGTTGCCGTATTGGCCGATGAGCTGAACCTCGATCGGTTGGAGGTCGCCGTCGTCCTTGGGCACGAGCCCGATCGTCGCCGGGAGGTGCACGCCCGTCGGACCCACCTCGTGCGCCGACTGGTATTGCACCGCGCCGCGCGACAGCACCCGGATGGTGATCGCGTTGATGTCCTTGGGGATCCGCAGATCGGTCTGGACCGAGACCATGATCTCGGTGTTCTTCTTCGCCGAGCACGACGGCGCGGCGCCGAGCGCGAGGGCGCCGAAGAGCACGCCGCGGGCGAGGAGCGAACGACCGGTCATTTCATGATGTCCATGCCCTTGAGCGACTTGGGCTTCGTCGTGGGAGCCGGCGTCGCAGCGGGCTTGGACGCGGTCGCGACGACCGCGGGCTTCGGGGCGCTCGCCGACGACACTGCGGAGGCCGAGGGCGTGGGCTCGGGTGCAGCTGCAGGCGCGGACGCCGGGGCGAAGCTCGGAGCCGCGGGCGGGGTGGCCGCGGACGGGGTGGCGGCGGGCGCCGCGGCGGGGACGGGCGCTTCCTTGGGAACGCCGCGGAACAGCACGATGCCCCCGGCGCCGAGCGCGACGACGAGCGCGATCGCGCCGAGCACGAGGGGCATCGGCGAGCTCTTCGCGCCGACCGGCTGCGACGAGCCGCCCTCGAACGTCACCGCGGTGCTCGCGTTGGAGTTGACCGGAGCCTCCCGCCGCGCGTTCGGATCGCCGCCCGTCTCGACGGTGTACGGGGGATAGGGTCGCGTCTCTGCGTTCGGACCGGCGCCGGGCGCGCTCGCCGCGGGTGCGCTCGGCGGGGGGCGGAGGGTCGGATCGGTGCCGGTCGTGACGGTGTGCGGAGCGTTGGTCACCACGACGCTCACGGGCTGTTCGTTCGAGGGCGATGGCGCCGTCATCGGCGTGTTGACGAGCGTCGTCGCGTGCAACGACGTCGGCGGACCCTCGAGGGGCTGGATGAAGTTCTCGGGCTCCGCCGTGCGCGCGAGCATGCGCGCGAGCAGCGCCGCCGAGCGGTTGTCGGAGAACGGCGCGAGGAGCGCCCCGAGCTCGCTCGCGCTCTGCACGCGGGCGCTCGCGTCCTTCGAGAGCCCCCGGTGCACGACCGCAGCAAGCTCGCGCGGCAGATCGGGCCGGAGGGTCTCGATGCGCGGCGGCTCCTCCTGGAACAGCTTGTAGAGGAGGAGGTTGTAGTTGTCGGCCTCGTGGGGAGGCCGGCCGGTGAGCAGCTCGTAGAGGATGCACGTGACCGAGTACACGTCGCTCCGCGCGTCGGCGTCGCGCGCGCTCTTCGCTTGCTCGGGCGCCATGTACAGCGGCGTGCCCATCGAGACGTTGGTGCGCGTGAGGTGCACCGAGCCCGGCTCGTTCTGCTTCGAGATCCCGAAGTCGAGGATCTTCACGAAGTCGGGCTCGCCGTCCTTGTTGATCACGAACGCGTTCGCGGGCTTGAGATCACGGTGCACGATGCGTCGCGCGTGGGCGACCTGGAGCGCGCGGAGAATCTGCAGCGTGAAGTGGACCGCCCGCGGCACCGGCATCGGCTGTCCCGCGCGCGTCTGCGCCTCGATCTCGGCGGCGAGATCGCGCCCCTCGAGGATCTCCATCACCAGGTACGGGAGCTGTCCCCAGCGCCCCACGTCGAAGATCTTCACGACGTGGTCGCTCTCGATCTGCGAAGCGGCGACGGCCTCGTTGATGAAGCGCTCGACGGACTCGGGCATGCGCGAGGCCTGCTCCGACATGAACTTCAGCGCGACGTTGGCGCGGCGAAGCATGTGGAAGGCGGTGAACACGCCGCCCATCGCGCCCTCGCCGAGCATCCGCTCGATCCGGTACTTGCCTTCGACGATCTCGCCCGGTTGCGGATACAACGTGCCTCTCCCTCGCGATGCAACCGAGAGCCTAGCGCGAACGGGGCTCCTGCCAAACGGCGCCCCCTCGTTTCATCGCGAGAATGGCACGGTGACGACGCCGGGGTTGATGGTGCCCGCGACCGGCTGCTCGTCCTTCGGTCGGAAGAGGAAGTAGCCGCCGACGCCCGCGCCTGCGACCAACACCCCGGCGCCGGTGAGCCAGAGCCAGGTCCTGCTGTTCTTCTCGAGCTTGACCGACACCGTGCGAGTCTGGTTGTCGAGCACGGTCACGTCGCTGTCGTAGGGTTTGTAGCCGTCCGCGAGGATCGACAAGCGATGGCCGCCGCTCGACACGGTGCCGCCGAAGGTGCCGGTCCCCACGATCTTGTTGTCGAGCTTGATCTGAGCGTCTGCGACGCCCGTCTCGATGGTGAGGTAACCCTCGTGCTTCTCCTTTTCGAGCGCCACGTCGAGGGTCGTCGTCCCCTTGTACTCGATCTCCTTGGTCACCTTCTTGGTCACGTAGCCCGGAGCGCTGATCTCGAAGGTGTGCTTGCCCGCGGCGAGCGACGCGGCTTCGTAGGGCGCGCTCCCCACTTCGACGCCGTCGATCGACACCTTCGCGGGGGTGTTCGCCGGTAGGCCCGAGACGACGACCTTGGCCGCGCCGGTCTTCACCGAGGGTTCGAGGTGGAGCTTCACGGGGACCGTGGTGGACCCGGCGATGCTCACCTTCTGCGTCGCGTCGAGGAAACCCGCCTTCTTCGCGCTGAAGACGCGCTCGCCGACGTTGACCCGGAAGGTGCCGCTGAGCGGGGACGTGCCGAGGGTGCGTCCGTCCACGGCGACCTCCGCGCCGGCCTCGTCGACCTCGATCGTGACGACGGAGGTGAGCGGCATGAGGATGTCGATCTCATCCTTCACCTGCTGGACGAGCTGGGGCTCGAAGTCGGCGCCCTCGACCAGCGCACGCTGCAGCGTGCCGATGGCGTCGGCGTACCGCTTGAGGTTCTTCTCGCAGACCGCGACGTTGCGGAGCACACGGGCTTCCTTGCTCATCTCGTACGCCGTCTTGAACTCGGTGTACGCGCCCTCCCAGTTCGAATCCTCGTAGAGGATGAGCGCGGACTCGAAGTGCTTGCGCGCGTCCGGGGCGAGCCGCTCGGCGACGCTCTTCGGCTTCTGCGCAGGCTTCGCGGGCTTCGCGGGCGCCGCGAGGACCGGTACCCCAGCGAGCGCGAGCGAGGCCACGAGGGGCAGGATGAGAGCCTTGCGTACGATGCGGTGCATGAGTCTCCTTGGGGCCGCCGCTAGGGTGCGGCCCCACCGGCGTCCTCGCAGAACGGCAGCTCCGCGACCTTCGAAGCACAGAGGTTGGTGATCTCGACCGTCATCCCGTCGAGGTGCAGCTTGTCGCAAACGCCCGCCACGAGGCGGATGGCCGACTGCGACGCGTCGGCCCAGTCCCACCCCTCGCGCGCGTCGCGATCGAGGGGAACGCGGCAGCTGCCGCCTGCGCAGAAGCCGAGCGCGGAGCCCGCCTTCGCGAGGACGACGCTGGTGCGCGACGGATCGCTCCCGCTCGGCACCGCGAAGGTGCACCGATCACGGGCCACGAGCGGCGTCGTCGCGGCGAGGCACTGCGTGGCGTTCCAACAGGCACCGAGCTGCTGGTTGGAGCCCCCCGCGCCGAAGACGAGCTCGGGCGAATACGCAGGGAGGCTCGCGCCGTCGATCTGCGGGATCGGCTCGCACGCGCCGGCGACGCAGGTCTGACCGTCGGGGCAGGAGAGCTGGTCGTAACACGCGAAGTGGAGCGGGATGCGAACGAGGCCGACGCGATCGCGCGCGAACGTGACGCGCGCTCGGCGAATGATCCGCGGCTTGCGCGCCGTCTCGTCCGGCTCGTTGGAGAAGCGACCGGTCACGACGACGTCGACCGTGCTCAGCTTGCTCGGATCGTCGGGGACGATGCCGATGGTCGCCGGCAGCTTCAGCTCGCTCGGGCCGACGACGTAGGTGTCGCCCGCGATCCGTTGCCCGCCCGAGAAGACCTCCACGGTCAGTGCGTTGAGGTCCTTGGGCACGCGGAGATTGGTCTGAATCGCGACCATGATCTCGGTGTTCTTCGCGCCGGAGCAGGAGAGCGCCGCGAGGCAGAGCATCGCGAGCGATCCGAGAGCGAACCGGGGCGTGTTGAGCTGCATGGGCCGCGCTACGACTATAGGCGATCGATCTTCGCCGCGAGGATGAAGTCGTTCTCGCTCAGGCCGTCGACGTCGTGGGTCCAGGTCGAGATCTCGACCTTGTTGTAGCGGACGGTGAAGTCGGGGTGGTGATTCTCGGCCTCCGCGAGCGCGGCGAGCGCGTTGACGAAGTTCATCGCGTCGGGGAAGTCCTTGAGCGCAAAGGTGCGCGTGAGTCGGTCGCCGCGCAGTTCCCACTCGGGGACTTCGCGCCCGAGCTCGGAGGCGGCCGCCGGCTCGAGCTTCGTAGTTCCCTTGGGCAGCGGCACACGGCAGTGGCGGTTCGCGAGGTTCATCGGCGTCGGCGGAAGGCGAGCACGATCAGGCCGAGGAGCATAGTGGGCGGAGAGCTGCCGGGGCGGGGCGTACGGCAGCCGCAGCTCCCCTCGAAGCTCGCGGAGTCTGCCGTCGGCGCGCCGCCCTCGGGCGCCGGCGTGGCGTCGCTCCCGGGTGAGGAGGCGTCGTCTCCGAGCGCAGCGTCGTCCTCGACCGCGGCATCGCCTCCGGGCGCCGAGTCGGACGGGCTCGCGCCGTCGGGAACCGACGTATCGGGCGGCGGCCCCGAGTCGACCGGCGCGTCGACGCACGCGCCCGCGGCGCTGCACGTCTTGCCCGCGCCGCAGGTGCCGCACGAGCCACCGCAGCCGTCGTTGCCGCAGGTCTTGCCCGAGCAGGCCGGCGCGCAGTCGCAGCCGGTGCCGGCGGCCGGCCGGCTGTCGGAGAAATCGGCGCAGGTCGAGTCGCCGATGCCGAGTGAGCCGGTGGTGGGGTAGTCGACCTGCGCCCCCGCGGAGTCCTTGAACGTGAAGTAGTAGCGCGTGCACCCCGAGAGCCCGGTCGCGTTGTACATCCACGCGCCGTTGAGGTCGGTGCCGCGCTGCTTGGCCATCGGGTAGCAGGTGCCGCCGACGTTCACCATCGCGGCCTTGGGCGCGGCGGTGTCGTACCAATTGGCCCACAGCTCGGTCGCCGCGCCGCTGCGGGGGTAGTGCGCGCCGGAGGGGATCTTGTAGGGCGCGCCGCCGCCGCCGAAGTCACCGGTGGAGTTGCCGTCGACGCCGAAGCCCACTGCGCCCGAGCCGCTCGTGAGGATCAGCCAGCGGTGTCCGTTGGGGATCGAGAACGCGCACGTCGCGCTCGCCGAGCTCTCGTAGAGCCACAGGTAGAACGCGGAGTTGGGATCGCTGGGGGACGCGATGATCTCGCCGCTGTAGCCCGCGCCGAAGATCGCGGTGCGCGCCGACGGCGAGGTGGTGCCGGTGAGCGTGCCCCCGACGCAGGAGCACGCCGCGGCGCCGTTGCAGGTCGAGGGATACGTGGTGTTGAGCGTCGACACCAACGCGCACTTGGAGTCGTGCGCGAAGTAGCCGTTGGTCTTCTGATGAACGGAGTGGAACCGCGCCGCGCGGTTGAGGTTCTCGTTCCAGTAGAGCGGCGGCTTCGGCGTGTAGCAGGCTGCTTCGCCGCAGCGCATGGGGCCGCACTTGGTCATCTCGATCGACGGCTCGACGCGCGCGCGATTCGTCCACTCGTGCTCGACGCGCTCGGCCCAGTTGGGGAACCCGTTCTTCTCCTCGCCCACCGCGAACGCAGCGGGAGACGCGAGCAGCACCGCGAGCGCGAACGACCAGCGGATCATCCGCCGAGCCTAGCGCCAATCAGTCGTAGCGCTCGATGTGCACGCGCTTGCGGTCGACGCCGAGCTCCTCGCGGCACAGGCGCCGGACTTCTTTGACCATTCTCGTGAGGCCGCAGATGTACACGTCGATGTCGGTGCCAAGCTCACCGACGAGCTCCGGGAGGTGGGACTGCACCCACCCGCGCCGACCTGTCCACGCGTCGTCGGCGCGCGAGAGCGTGGGGACGAAGCGCACGTGCGGCACCGCCGACAGCTCGTCGTCGTAGAGGATCTCCTCCCTTGTGCGGCAGCCGAAGAGCAGCGTGACCGGGGGATGGCCGGGCGCCTTGTGGGCGAGCTCCTCGATCATCGCGCGGAACGGCGCGATGCCGGTGCCGGTGGCGACCATGAGGATCGGTCGCGTCATCGGCTCGAGGACGAAGAGGCCCTGCGCGGGGAGCATGCGAATGCGCGCGCCGACGGCCGCCTCGTGGAGGAAGGAGCTCATCGGGCCGCCCTCGACACGAGTGACCGCGAGATCGAACGTGCCGTCCTCGCGCGGCGCGGAGGCGACGGAGTACTGGCGCTTGATCGGCTCGGCGCCGGGGGAATCGAGGAAGAACGTGACCCAGTGGCCGGGCACGTGGGTGTGGCCGGGGCCGGGGTCGAACGTCAGCTCGCGCACCGACGGCGAGAGCGTGCGCGCACGAACGAGGACGGCCTCACGCATCGGATCGCTCGTAGCACGTTCGCGTTGCCGCGGGCCCCAAGGGCGGGCACGCCCTCCGGGTCGTACGTCGTGGCATACTGGGTGGCCCGCATGCGCATCACCAACCGCTCGCTGACGCTCGCGGCTCTCGCGGCGATGTTGTCGCTCGCTACGGCAGCGCATGCGGACTTCGATCCCAAGGGAAAGAAGCCGAAGAAGCCCCCGGTCGTCGTCGGGCCCAAGGGGCCGACGGGCCCGGTTGGCCCCAAGGTGCCGAAGGACCCCGACGTCGAGAAGCCGGGCGACGAAGAGCTCGGCATCAGCAAGAAGGATCCGATCCGCAAGGCGGCGGTGATCGCCCTCGCGCGCCCCGGCGAGTCGGGCCCGGTGCTCAAGCTCGCGCAGGTCTACCGCGAGCGCGACGGCTCGCTCGACGTCGGCGTCGCCGAGTGGAAGGCGCTCGTCGAGGGCAAGTCACACGTGCCGGTCGATCCGTCGACCGAGAAGAAGCTGAAGGACGCCGAGACCAAGGCCAACGCGACGCTGGCCGAGACCAAGTCGTCCGACGCGGCGAAGGCCGCGGCCAAGGAGACCCTCGCGAAGATCGACACCATCCGCAAGACCGGCGCGCAGTTCGGCAAGCCGCTGCCGCTCGACGGCGACGACAAGTGGGCCGCGCAGATCACCTACGCCGGCCTGCTCAAGAGCGACAAGCGCGACAAAGAGGCGATGCTCGTCTACGAGCAGGCCGCGAAGGACAAGCCCGATCGCGCCGCGGTGCACGTGGCGATCGCGCGCCTCAAGCAGGACGGCGGCGACCTCAAGGGCGCGATGGCCGCCTACGAGAAGGCGCTCCCGCTCCACAAGGACAAGCTCGAGAAGGAGGCCACGCTCCGCGCGTTGATGGAGCTCGCCGTCGATCTCAAGGACCACGCGGCGGCGAAGAAGCACCACAACGAGATCGTCGGTCAGAACAAGGACTCGATGGCCGTGCGGGCAGAGCTCGCGCGCACCTATTTCAAGAAGAGCCAGTTCGAGAAGGCCGAAGAGGAATATCAAGAGGTCGCGAAGGCCGCCGCCGGCGACAACCGCGTGTACGCGAGCGCGCTCCTCGACCTCGGCATCGCGCAGATCAAGCTGCAGAAGTACGAGCAGGCGATCGTCACCCTCGAGAAGGGGCTCGCCGTCGCCGGCGCCGAGGCGGGCGCCAAGCCGCGCTTGCTCAACGCCCTCGCCGACGCGTACCGCGCGCAGAACAAGATCGAGGCGTTCGTCGAGAAGCTCGAGAAGCAGAACCCCGGCGACGCCGACCGCCAGGAGCTGCTCGGTAAGCTCGCCGCCGAGTTCGACAGCGACAAGGCGATCAAGTGGCTCACCAAGGCGCTCGCGAGCGCCCCCACCCGCACCGACGCGCGCGTGCTCCTCATCCGCCTGCTCAAGGAGCAGTCCAAGCTGGACGAGGCGGTCAAGCAGTACGAGCTGCTCATTCAGCACGCCAAGGGTCAGCCGCAGTTCGTCTTCGAGCTGTGCGACGTGCTCATCGGCCGCGGCGAGCGCCCCAAGTGCCTCGCCAAGCTCAAGACGATGGAGGGCGCGGCCGCCACCGATCCGGAGATCCAGCAGCGCCTCGCGCTCTACTACTCGCAGATCGGCGAGGACAAACTCGCCCTCGGGCTGATGGAGAAGCTCGCCGGCAAGAACGCCGAGGACCCGAGCTACATCGTCGATCTCGGCGACTACTGGTACCAGCGCGGCCAGACGGCGAAGGCCAAGGAGATCTGGAAGAAGCTCACCAACATCGTCAAGCCGAAGGCGAAGGGGTGGGCGGCGCTCGGCGAGACGTACCTCGATCACGACCTCGGCGAGGACGCGATGGAGGCCTACAAAGAGGCGCGCTCCCTCGCACCGGGCGACCTGCAAATCCAGAAGGGCTACGCCTCGGCGCTCGAGCGCGTGCACAAGTACCAGGAGGCGCAAGGGATCTGGGAGTCGATCCTCAAGCGCAACGACGTCGACAAGCCCACGCGCCGCGAGGCACGCACCCACCTCGTGCTGCTGTGGGTCGCGCAGAAGAAGCTCGAGCCGCAGGTGAAGCCGCTCGAGTCGCAGTTCAAGGGGCCGCCGCCGGACCTCGAGGCGGGCCGCCTGCTCGCCGAGGTGCAGCTCCACCTCCGCCGGCTCCCCGACAGCGAGAAGACGCTCCGCGCGATCATCGAGCAGGCGCCGGGCGACGTCGACGCGCGCTTGGTGCTCGAGCGCGTGCTCGTGCAGCAGGGCAACGTCGCCGGCGCGATGAAGGTGCTCGAGGAGCTGGTCAAAGCCGACCCGAAGGGCGCGCGCCAGTACTACGGGCGCCTCGCGCAGTACGCGCTCCAGCTCTACAAGGACGAAGAGGCGATCCGCTGGGCCGCCGCGGCCGTCGAGCTCTCGCCCGAGGACGCCGAGGGTCACAAGAAGCTCGGCGAGCTCCACCGGAGCCAGCAGGACTTCCCGAAGGCGATCAAGGAGTTCAAGCTCGCGATCCAGCACAACCCCAAGCTGTGGGCGGTGTACTTCGAGCTCGCCGAGCTGCTCCTCGCGCAGGGCGAGGAGGTCGAGGCCGACGGGCTCTATCGGCGGGTCATGCGCGGCTCGGGCGACGACGAGCTCGTCGCCAACGCGATCCGCTTCTCGGCGGCGATCAACCAGAAGCGCGGCACGCTCGAGGTGCTCGAGACCGAGCTGCTCCCGATCTCGCTCGGCAACCCGCAGAAGCTCGTCTACCGGCGCCTGCTCGTCGAGGTGTACTCGAACCTCACCGCGCCCCTCATCTATAAGGTCAAGAACGGCGGCGCCGACGCGCCCGAGGCGCACGCGAAGCTGCTCAAGATCGGGCAGCGCGGCGTGCAGCCGCTGATCGACGCGCTGTCCGATCCGGACGTGTCGCAGCAGCGCACCGCGATCGAGATCCTCGCCTACACCGAGAACAAGTCCGCGGGCGCGCCGCTGTTCGCCTTCGCCACCGGCACCGCCGATCCGACCATGCGCGCGCGCGCCATGATCGCGTGCGGCGCGCTGCGCGATCCGGCGCTGCTCCCGAAGTACGAGGGCTACCTGTTCCCCAAGGCCGGGCCGATGCCCAAGGACGCGATCGGCGTCGCCGCGGCGTTCGGCGTGGGCCGAATCGAGGACAAGAAGGCCGTTCCGCTGCAGCAGAAGCTGGTCGAGACGACCGAGCCGGTGCCGCTCGAGATGCGCATCTTCGGGGTCCTCGCGCTCGGCCGCACGAGGGACAAGGCCCACATCCCCACGATCGAAGCGTTCCTCAAGGGCGGCCTCTCGTACGGCAAGGCGGCGGCGATCTACGCGCTCGGCGAGATCGGCGATCCCTCGTCGCGCGCGACGATCGAGAGCGCGGTGCAGACCAACACCGATCCCATCGCGCGATCGATGGCCACGCTGTCGCTCGCACGCATGGCGAGCGACGACAAGGGCAAGAAGGGCAAGGCGAAGATCGTCGCGACCGACGCGCACATCACCACGCTCGTCGAGGGCGTGCTCGACGCCAACGATCGCGTGCGACGCGCGTCGACGATCGCCATCGCCGCGATCGCCTCCGGCGAGTTCCGCGCGGTCCCCGACATGCTCCCGGTGCCCGAGGGCTCCATCACCGCCGAGAGCACGATCGCCGCGCTCATCCCCAAGACCTACGGCGCGGCCGATCTGTCGCGCGCGCTCGTGGTGCACGAGAAGGCGTTCTCCACCGCCGTCGCCACCGCGCTGCAGACCTCGAAGGACCGCGCGATCGTCGCGCTCGACATGATGCTCACCACCCCGGCCAAGCACGGCGGGGCGAGCTTCGGCTTGTTCACCCAGGGCGAGGCCGCGGGCGCGAAGATCGCGCCTTCGGGCGGCACGGCCAACGACTCGGCCGCCAAGATCGGCGACGCCGCGGAGCCGTTCGTCGCAGGGCTCGTCCACCACCCCGACGCCGCGGTGCAGACGCGCGCGATCCGCTGGCTCGGACGGCGCGAGACCAAGCACGCGCGCGACGCGCTGATCGACGCGCTCGGCGTCGACTCGATCGACGTCGAACGGCTCGCGATCGAGGAGCTCGCGACGCGCGGCGACGCGACCGCCGTCGAGCCGCTCGCCGCGGTGCTCGCGACGCACAAGCAGTGGTCCATCCGCTCGGACGCCGCGCGCGCGCTCGGCGCGATCGGCAAGCGCGATCCCAAGGCCGCCGTCGAGGCTCCGCTCGGCAAGGCCGCCACGTCGGACGCGTTCGCCTTCGTCCGCGAGGCCGCGCTCCGGGCGATCGCCGCCGCGGCGCGCCCGGGCTCCAAGGCCGCGCTCGAAACCGCGGCGAAGAGCGATCCCGAGCCCCGCGTCCGCGAGGTCGCAGCGAAGCTCCTGAAATGAGCCGCGCGCTCCTGCTCGCGGCGGTCCTTCTCGGCTGCGCCGACAACGCGCGATGGACGACGTCCGAGGGCGAGAGCTACTGCGGCGCCGTCACGGCCGCGAGCTTCGTCCGAGCCGGCATCCCCGAGGGCACGTTGATGCGCCTCGAGCTCGACGCCGAGCGGCTGCAGAGCGCGCCGGGCCGCCTATGGACGACGCCCTTCGTCAGCGGTGAGCGGCTCGTCGCGGCGGAGCTGCGCGTGATCCCCCAGCTCCTCCACGATCCCTTGTCCACGCTCAACTTCGGCGAGGGACGGGTGAAGAACGCGCTCGCGATCGCCGACCTGCCCACGATCGAGCCGGGTCGAAGCGCGACGCAGTTGACCGTTATCGTCTCTCTCCTTCAGTCGGGAGACGTCGAGGTCCGCCTGATCCGTGGCGCGTCCCCCGGGACCGCCGGCGGCCCGGAGCCCGCGGGCCAGCTCTTCGGGGTCTTCCGCCTGCAGCGGCAGAAGGGTGACTGCAACGTGCGTTGAGACCGTCCGCTGGTAGGCTTCCGCGCATGCGGTGGTCCGGGATTGTGCTTGTTTCCCTGGTCGGCTGTGGTTCCTCGGGCGCGACGATCGACGAGCCGATCGCAGAGTCGGGCGCGACCGAGACCGCGGTCGACGACACCGCGACGGTCGAGGACACCGCGCTGACCGACAGCACCACCGACGCCGAGGTCGAGGAGGATGCGTCGCCGGGCACGCCGCCCGAGCCCACGCCGGAGTCGATGAGCTTCCCGCTCGGGGTCGCCACCGGCGACGCCACCGAGGCGCGCGTCGTCGCGTGGGCGAGCTACACCGGCACCGGCTCGCTCTCGCTCGTCGTGTGGAAGATGACCGGCGGCGCCTACGTGAAGGAGCTCCCGCCGATCGCGGCGAAGTCGGTCGACGGCTACGTGCTGGCCGACGTGCTCGGTCTCGAGGCGGGCGCCCGCTATCGCTACGCGTTCTTCGAGATGGACGGCGCCACCCGCAAGGCGCGCTCGCCGATCGGACAGTTTCGCGCAGCGATCGCCCCCGGCACCAAGGAGCCGCTCACCTTCGGCGCGACGTCGTGCATCCACCAGGGGCGCGAGCTCAAGGCGCTCGGCGAGGCGGCGAAGAAGGGCTTCGACGCGTTCTTCCTCCTCGGCGACTCCTCGTACAACGACGGCGCCGTCACCGTCCCCGAGTTCCGCAACAAGTGGGCGGAGAACCTCAAGATGGCGAACTACCGCGCGCTCCGCGCGTCGACGAGCATCATCGCCACCTGGGACGACCACGAGGTCGACAACGACTGGTCGGGCGACGACCAGCCGCTCGAGAAGCGCACCAACGGCATCAAGGTCTTCTACGAGGTCACGCCGGTCCTCCGGAACACCACCGATCCCAACCGCCTGTGGCGCTCGCTCAAGTGGGGCGACACCGCCGAGGTGTTCGTCCTCGACTCGCGCAGCGAGCGCAAGCCCTCGACGCGCACGACCGCCGACGCGGAGTACATCTCGAAGGCGCAGCAGGCGTGGCTCGAGGGCGCGCTCAAGAGCAGCACCGCGACGTTCAAGCTGATCCTCAACTCGGTGCCGATCACCAACTTCCCCGGCGCGTTCGACTTCGCGTCCAAGGACCGCTGGGAGGGCTACGCCGCGCAGCGCACCGCGGTGCTCAAGTACATCGAGGACAACAAGATCCCGGGCGTGTTCTGGCTCTCCGGCGATTTCCACCTCGCGGCGATGGCGCGCGTGGCGACGAGCGGCGTCGGCGCGTCGCAGCTCGAAGCGCTCGTCGGTCCCGGAGACAACGCCGCCAACCCGCTCGCGTTCTCGCTCGGCAAGCCGCAGTTCGACTGGTCGAGCGGCACGAGCAACACCACGACCATCGCGCTCGACCCGGCGACGCGGAAGATCACGCTCACGTGGATCGACGGCGCCGGGAAGACGCTGTTCTCGGGCAGCTACACCCTCTGATCGTGAGGCGCTCGCTGACGCGCGCGCCTGGCTGGCACCCGAATCGGCGCTCCGAATAGGCGCGCGCGTAAGCGAGCGCCCAACGTCCGAATAGGCGTCCGAAATAGGCGCGCGCGTAAGCGAGCGCCTGACGCCGCCCGACGCCCCACGCGCGTGAGCTTGCGGCGGGCGCGGCTTCTCGCGGTGCGACGCGACACCGGGTAAGACTCGATCGCGATGGCGAAGAACCGGCTCGCGAAGGAGGCGTCGCCCTACCTGCGGCAGCACGAGGACAACCCCGTCGACTGGTACCCGTGGGGGCCCGAGGCGCTCGCCCGCGCCAAAGCCGAGGACAAGCCGATCCTCCTCTCCATCGGCTACTCCGCCTGCCACTGGTGCCACGTGATGGCGCACGAGTCGTTCGAGAGCTCGGACATCGCCGCGCAGATGAACGCGCTGTTCGTGAACGTGAAGGTCGACCGCGAGGAGCGCCCCGACCTCGACGGCATCTACCAGCTCGCGATCCAAATCCTCGGGCGGAGCGGCGGCTGGCCGCTCACCGTGTTCCTCACGCCCGACCAGAAGCCGTTCTTCGCCGGCACCTACTTCCCCCCCCGCGATCGCTACGGCATGCCGAGCTTTCCGCAGGTGCTCGAGGCGCTCCACGACGCCTGGCAGAACAAGCGGAGCGAGGTCCTCGCGCAGGCCGAGGAGATCACCGAGGCGATCACCCGGGTCCAGGCCGTGCAGCCCAAGGGCGAGCCGGCGAGCGATCTGCTCGAGCGCGCCGCGCGCATGGCGAGCAAGCGCTTCGACGACAAGCACGGAGGCTTCGGCAACAAGCCGAAGTTCCCCAACACGATGGCGCTGGACGTGCTCCTGCGCCGCAGCGTCGAGCCGCCGCGCGAGCGCGAGGCCGAGACGCGGGTGAAGCGCGCGCTCACCGCGATGCGCGCCGGCGGCATCTACGACCACCTCGGCGGCGGCTTCCACCGCTACTCCACCGACGAACGGTGGCTCGTCCCGCACTTCGAGAAGATGCTCTACGACAACGCCCTGCTCGCGCGCTTGTACGTCGACGCGGGGCGCGCCTACAACGAGCCCAAGTTCTTCGAGGTCGCGCACGACATCCTCAAGTGGGTCGCGCGAGAGATGACCGCCGCCAACGGTGCGTTCTTCTCCACCCAGGACGCCGACAGCGTCCCCAAGGGGACGAAGGACCACGCCGAGGAGGGCGCGTTCTTCGTATGGACGCCGAGCGAGGTGAAGACGGCCCTCCCCGGCGACGAAGAGGCCGCGCGCGTGGCGGCGCAGTACTTCGGCGTCACCGAGCACGGCAACTTCACCGATCCGCATCACGAGGAGAAGGAGGGCGAAGAGGGCCGCTCCGTCCTCCACGAGGCGATGGCGATCGAGGACGTCGCAGCGCAGCTCGGCATCACCGCCGACGCCGCCCGCGCCGCTCGAGAGCGCGCGATCCGCGCGATGCACAAGTGGCGCGAGGAGCGCCCCAAGCCGTTCCGCGACGAGAAGCTCCTCGCATCGTGGAACGGCCTGATGATCGGCGCGTGCGCCGAGGTCGCGATCGCGACCGGCGACACCGCCGCGCGCGCGATGGCCGAGCGCGCGTTCGAGGCGATCGAGCAGACGCTGTTCCGGCCCGACGGCGAACGGCTCCGCGTGATGCGCGCCGCGCCGCCCCCCGGACACACCGGCGAGGTGAAGATCGCCGGCTACCTCGACGACTACTCGTTCATGGCCAACGCCGCCCTCGACCTCTACGAGCTCACCGGCACCCCGCGCTTCGCGGACGTCGCCCGCAGGCTCGTCCGCACGGCGATCGCGCTCTTCGAGGATCCGGCCGGCGGGTTCTTCTACACCCCGAGCGACGGCGAGGCGCTGATCACGCGGAGCAAGGATCCCTACGACCAGGCCATCCCGTCGGGGGTGTCGATGATGGCGCTCGCCCTGTTGCGTCTCTTCGCGCTCGACGGCGACGCGGACTACGAGGACCGCGCGCGCCGGGCCCTCGAGCCGATCGCCTCGGCGGCGATCCAGAACCCGCTCGGGTTCTCCCAGTCGATCATCGCGTTCGATCGGCTCGTGCGCGGCTCGACCGACGTGGTGGTGGTCGGCGCCGGCGACAAGGCGCGCGGGCTGACCGAGGCCGTGCGCAAGACCTATGTGCCCCACCGCACGCTCGTCGCCGTCGATCCCGGAGATCCGGCGACCGCCGCCGCCGCGCCCGCGCTCTCGGGAGGCAAGGAGGCCAAGAGCGGCGCGGTCGCCTACGTCTGCCGCGGCCGCACCTGCTCGCCGCCGGTCGCCGACGCCCACGCCCTCGCCGCCGCGCTGTCTCCGCGGAGTGCGTAACAAGCAGCGCTGCTAGTCTTCGCGAATGCGCCGGTGCGGTTGGGTTTCTACGTTCCCGCTGTTCCGTGACGCCTCACTGAACGAAATTCAGACCGCACTGCGAGAGTTTGTTCCAGGCGCGAGTTGGCAGCAGTTGATGGCATGGGAGCAGGACATTCCGCGCCTGCAGGCAGAGGTCGGCGAGCTGTTGCAGGCAGCGCCGCGAGCCGCGGAGTTTCACGCCCTGCTCGAGTATGAGCTGCCCGACGAAGACCGGCCCGACCTTCTGGTGCTGGCTAACGGCTTGGTGGTCGTCGTCGAGTTGAAGGGAAAAGCTGTCGCTTCTCGGGCCGACATCGACAAGGCCGCTGCCTACGTTCGCGATCTGCGTTGCTACCACCGCGAGTGCCATCAGAGAACCGTTCGCGCCATCGTCGTTCCGACTCACGCGATCGGCGTCGTCGACGAGGTTGGCCAGGTTGTCGTCGCTGGGCCGGATGCGCTCGATTGGTTGCTCGCACGCTGGAGCGCCGAAGCGCACGGCGAGATCGTGGACGGCGCCGCCTTCTTGGATGAGAGTTCCTTCCAGCCAGCTCCGTCTCTCGTGCAAGCCGCTCGGGAGTTGTTCACATCCGGAGCGATTCGCGAGTTGCATCGAGCGCGCGCAGCAACCGAGCCGGCGATCGAACGCATCCTTCGAATCACCGATGAGGCGGCACGTACCAAGGCGCGGCGCCTCGTCATCGTTCGCGGCGGACCAGGCACGGGGAAGACCCTCGTCGGGCTGCGTGTGGTCCACCATGCGGGGTTGGACGGACACGTCGCTGAGCATACGCACGCGCCGGCGATCTACTTGTCCGGTAACGCTCCGCTCATTCAGGTGCTGCAGTACCAGATGCGCGCGGTGGGAGGCGGCAAGGTCTTCGTCCGCGACGTGAAGCCGTTTCTCAAGCGTCACGCGGCCTCCGCACGCGGCCCCACTGAGCACGTTCTCGTCTTCGATGAGGCTCAACGAGCCTGGGATGCGGGCAAGGTCGGAAAGAAGCACCGAGATCAGATCGCGCGCTCGGCCAAGAGCGAGCCACAGCTACTGTTGGAGATCGCAGCGCGCATCCCCGACTGGGCTGTCGTCGTGGCACTCGTCGGCGCGGGACAGGAGATCCACGATGGGGAGGAGGGCGGTCTTCCGCTTTGGGCCGAGGCTGCTCGGGCCACCGGATTCTCTGTTGATGCCCCGACCCATGATGCTGACACCTTTCGCGAGGTCTGTCAGGTCACGCCCCATCGCGAGCTGAACCTCGACACGGAGCTGCGTTTTCACGCCGCGACAGGGCTACACGAGTTCGTTGACTCGCTGCTGCGCGATGGCTCGGCGGGGGTGGCGAAAGTGCTGGCCGCGAACCTCGCAACACAGGGTTACGAGCTTCGACTGACGCGAGATTTCGGCACCGCGAAGGATCATCTGCGGTCGCGCTACCACGGCCTGCCCGACAGGCGCTTCGGGGTCATCGCGTCCTCTCGTGACGCCGAGCTGCGCAACCACGGCGTCAGCAACGAGCAGGATCTGGTTCGCAAGGTGCCTGCGGCCCGCTGGTTCGTCGACGGAGAGGAAGCAGCTGGTGAGCGGTCCTGCCGTCACCTTCGCGACTGCCTGACCGAGTTCCAGGTGCAAGGCCTCGAGCTCGATGCTTGTTTGATAGCGTGGGGCACCGACCTACTCTGGGAGGCCGAGGCCTGGACCAATCGCCTGGCACGGCGCTACGCAACCAAGAGCATCCGAAGCGCGCTGGAGCTGCGCCGAAACGCGTATCGCGTGCTGCTCACTCGAGCTAGAGAGGGTGTCGTCGTCTTCGTGCCACAGGTAGCTGCGCTGGATCGTACCCACGCGCGACTCGTCGAGGCTGGTTTCCTGGAGATCTAACGATGGCAGGTGCAGCAAATCCGCGCGCCAGGGCTCGTGTCCGCAATGCGGAAGTCGTAGTCGCAGACTTGGCCGTCACCTACCGGCGCGTCCGGCTGTCGAGCGTTTGTGAGTGCGGTGCCGACTTGACCGCTGCCGGCGCCTTGCACGCGTGGGAGCTAGTCTCGCAAATGCGCGAGGGCTCGTTGGTGCACGATGTTTTCGAAGCGAGCGTCGCGAACACACCGGAGATCGGCGAGGGCGATATCTCTTACGTCTCCTACCAATGCGCCGTTTGCGGTCGCACGCTCGTGCAAGGGCACGACGTTGTCGCCGACGCGCGCGTTCGCGCCGATCACCACGAACGTCGCTGATCCCCCGGGCACGGGCACGGGCACGGGCACGGGCACGCACCCGTTACGCCGTCGCGCGCGCGAGCGGGTCGACGTTCGTGTTCCGCATGCGGGCGAGGTACTTGCCGCCCTCGAGGTCGGCGATGAAGCGCATCACCTTCTCGCGGACGTGGCAGCGGAGCGCGAAGGTGTCGGCCGCGTTGCGCGCGGAGACCACCGCCCGCAGCGACATCGCGCGATCGGAGAGGTCGAGGACCACCAGGGTGCAGGTGCGGCCGTCCCACCGCGGGTCCACCTTGACGACCCGCTCGAGCTCCTCGCGCACGAGCTCCACCGGCATCGCGTAGTCCACGCTGAACATCACCACGCCGTGCAGCTCGGACGACATGCGCGTCCAGTTCTGGAACGGCGTCTCGAGGATCTTCGAGATCGGCACCACGAGCCGGCGCTCGTCCCAGATCTTCACGATCACGTAGGTGAGGTTGATCTCTTCGATCGTCCCCCACTCCCCCTCGATGACCACGGTGTCGCCCATGCGGATCGGCTGGGTGATCGAGAGGTGGATGCCAGCGATGATGCCGGCGAGGGAGCGCTGCGCGGCGAAGCCGAGCACGATACCCACCAAGCCTGCCGACGCGAGGAGCGAGAGCCCGACGCTCCGCACGAACTCGAACTGCATCAGGATGACCGCCGAGGCGACGACGATCACGATCACCGAGACCACCCGGCGCATCACCGCGAGCTGGGTGCGGAGGCCGCGGCTGCGCAGCTCGGCCTCTGCGTCGTCCGGCAGGCGCGACACAATCCAGTGCGCGCCGACGCCGACGACGCCGGTGATGAGCCACGCCATCGCGATCACGAGCACAGGGAACGCGATGCGGTGCGCGAGCTTCTCGACGGCGGGGGAGAGCCGGAGCGGCCCGTCGACGAGCCAGACGATCATCACCGCGACGATCAGGCGCAGCGGCCCGCGCGCGGCGTCGACGAGCTCGTCGTCCCACGCGGTGCGGGTGCGCTGCGCGATCTTCAACGCGATGCCGGCGATGACGGTGCCGATCACCCAGCCGCCGGCCCACGAGCCGAGCAGCGCGATGAGCAGCGCGATCCACTGCCAGGCCTCGATCGAGAAGAAGCGGTTGGTGACGAGGACGCGCGGGAGCTTGTCCTCCCAACCGCGCGCGCCGTGCTCCTTGTAGAGCTCGGGGATCATCGTCACCGTGGTGCGGGCGACGATCCACCGCTGCACGCCGTCGTCGAAGCGTACGCGTGCGAGCGAGATCGGCACCGGCTCGTCATCGACGAACACCGTGCCGACGACGAGCAGCGCGGCGTTGCCGACCCCTCCGTCGGGTGCGTCGGACAGCGCGGCGTAGTTGACCGTGAGCTGGCGGTCGATCACGTAGGCGAGCTTCTGCGCGAGCTCTCCGCCCTCGACCGCCTGCTTGCCGCGCGCCACGCCGCGGAGATCGAGGAAGTGCGCGGCGCGCAGGAAGTCGCCGGCGTGCGCGGCGTCGACGAACCCGTCGAACGCGCGGCGCGGCGTGGCGCGGTCGAGCACGACGCCCGGTTTGGGCAGCCCGTCGTTCGGACCGGCCACCGCCGGCGTGACAAAGAGCAGCAGCGCGAGCGCGAGCGCCCGCACCACCCAGTGCAGCCAGCTCACGGCTTCGGCGCGACCTTCGCGTCCGCGGCGCCGGTAGCCTCGCTCGTCTGCAGCTTGAGCTTGAACCGGATCTTGGTGTCGTCGCCCGCGGCGCTGAACGCCATGCCCTTGACGTTGGCCATGATGCACTCGTCGGCGCCGCTCTTCTTCACCTCGGCGTCAGACTTCTCGACGCCGCCGTCCTTGATCTCACCGGCCTTGTTGACGCTCAGCCAGCCGACCATCGACATCTCGGCGCCCGGGTCCTTGCCGGGGCCCTTGTAGTAGCACTTGGCGATCTCCTTGCGGATGTCCCACAGGAGTCGGTTGACCACGTGGGGATCGCGCGCGTTGTCCGGGATGACCTTCGGCACGGGGAAGCGCACCGCGACGCGCAGGATCTTGTCGGGCGGGGGCGGGCCGGCGTCGACCATGGTGCCGCCGCCGCCCTTCCACTCGACGCGCTTGGTAACGTCGAGCACGTACTCGCGGATGCCGGTGCCCTTCTCGCCCGGCTTGCCGGACTCCTCTTCGTACCAGGTCTCGGTTGAGCTCTCGATGACGACGCGGGGTGCGGTCTCGGAGGGGGCGGCGCCGCCGGTCTCGGCGCCCTTGTTGTTGCCGCCGCCGCACGCGAAGAACGCGGCACACGAAGCCGACGCAAGCACCAGGAGGATCGATCGAGCCATCGCGGCGCAGCGTATCTCATCCGCGCGCCGGCGAGCTGATCCGTGAGACCCACTGACACGGCGCGCCAGGGGCCCTCTGTCGGGCGTTCGGCCCGCCCCCAATCCAGCTGCTAACCTTGGGAGAGCCATGCCCGAGCAGCTCCCCCTCCCGCTGGAGGAGGTTGCCCCGCGTCCGTCGCTCGCGGGCCTTCCGAAGAATCGCCGCGTCTACGTCAACCGAAACCTGTCGCTCGCCCACGTCGACTGGGTCGGGTTCGACATGGACTACACGCTGGCGATCTACGACCAGGAGCAGATGGACCGACTGTCCATCGACGTGACCGCGGCGCGCCTGGTGAAGCGCGGCTACCCCGCCTGGATCACGACCATCCCCTACGACACGAACTTCGCGATCCGCGGGCTGCTCATCGACAAGAAGCACGGTCACATCGTGAAGATGGACCGCTACAAAGCGGTCGGTAAGGCCTACCGCGGCTTCCGCCCGCTGCCCAAGGACCAGATCCGCGCGATCTACCACTCGAGCAAGCACCGCGCGCCGACCTCGCGCTACCACTTCATCGACACGCTGTACGCGCTGAGCGAGGCGGCGCTCTACGCCGGGATCATCGACGCCTACGACCAGCGCGGCGAGCGGGTCGACCACGCCAAGCTCTTCGCCGACATCCGCGAGGCGATCGACGAAGCGCACCGCGACGGCACCGTGCAGCAGGCGATCACCAGCGATCTCGGCAGGTACCTCAAGCGCGACGAGATGCTGGGCGCCGCGCTCCACAAGCTGCGGAGCGCGGGCAAGAAGCTGTTTCTCCTCACCAACTCGCGCCGCAACTACACCGAGTTGCTGATGACCTATTTGCTCGGCAGCGCGTCCGCCGAGTACCCCACCTGGAAGCACTACTTCGATCTCGTGGTCTGCGCGTCGTGCAAGCCGGCGTTCTTTCAGGAGCACCGCCCGCTGATGGAGCGCATCCACGAGGACCGCGAGGACAGCCAGCTCCGTCCGGCGCAGACCATCGAACGGATGAAGATCTACGACGGCGGCAACCTCCACGACATGGAGAGGATGATGGGCGTGTCGAGCGACCGCGTCCTCTACGTCGGCGATCACATCTACGGCGACATCCTGCGCAGCAAAAAGGAGTCGGCGTGGCGCACGGCGATGATCATCCAGGAGATGGACGTCGAGGTCGGCGCGCACGACGAGTGCACCGAAGCGCTCGAGGAGCTGGCCGAGCTCGAAGAGCGCCGCGCGCGTCTCGACGACGAGCTCCGCTATCACCAGACCCACTTCAAAGAGGTGCAGCGCAAGCTCGACGCGGTGGCGGTCACCTCCCCCCGCGCGGTCCGGGTCGAGGGCGCCAACGCGCTCGCGACGCCCGGCGGCCCGATGAACGTGCGGCTCATCGGCGAGCTCGAGGCAGACCGAATCCGGAGCAAGCGCGCCGTCGAGCGCGTACGCACCATGCTCCGGGAGATCGAGGTCGCCTCGCGCGAGCTCGAGCACCGCATCGACAAGTCCTTCCACAGCTACTGGGGGTCGCTGCTCAAAGAGGGCACCGAGACCTCGAGCTTCGGCGATCAGGTCGAGGAGTACGCCTGCCTGTACACCTCGCGGGTGAGCAACCTGTACTACTACAGCCCGCTCCAGAGCTTCCGCAGCCCGCGCGACCTCATGCCACACGAGCTGTGAGCCGCTAGAGTGTCGGCGTGACCAACCGGCGCTCACCCTACGAGCCGCTCTTCGAGCGGGTGCAGCGGCCCGAGCCGCCACGCGAGGAAGTCCTCAGCGTGGCCGATCTCGCGGGGCGGCTGCGGCAGCGGCTGCAGTCGCTCGGGCAGCTCGTCGTCGAGGGCGAGGTCTCGGGCTTCAAGGGGCCCGCGCCCACCGGGCACCTCTACTTCACGCTCAAGGACGAGCGCGAGGACGCGTGCATCTCCTGCGCGATGTTCCGCCGCGAGGCGCAGGCCGCCGGGGGCGCGCGGATCGTCAACGGCGCGCGGGTGCGCGTGCGCGGCGC
>JALHOE010000102.1 GCA_022843175.1 Deltaproteobacteria bacterium | reverse complement strand
GCGACGTCACCCCGCGTCGCGGCGCGACCGAACGCCACCGCTGCGAGCAACGCGCCACCGGCGAGCGCCGCCTCGGGCCGATTGGCGAGGATCGCGAGCGCGGACAGCACCACCCCCGCGACGGCGGTCGCGATGGTGGCCGGGCGCGGATTGGTGTGCATCAGCCACGCCGATACGGAACGCGATTGACGCCTTCCTCGACGACGCCGGTGCGTGCCTTGTGATCGCCCTCGAGCTCGGGCGCGAGCACCAGGCGGTGTGCGAGCACCGGGCCCGCGGACTCGCGGACGTCGTCCGGCGTGACGAAGGTGCGGCCCTTGAGGATCGCGAGGCCGCGCGCCGCCGTGAGGAGCGAGAGCGAGGCGCGCGGCGAGGCGCCGAGCACGACGCGCGGGTGCTTGCGCGTGAAGGTGGTGAGCGCGACGACGTAGTCGAGCACGTCGTCCTCGACGTGAATGCGCGTAGTGAGGTTCTGCAGCTCCACGACCCGCGTGGGGTCGAGCACCGGGCTCACGTGCGGAGTGCCACCGCCGTGGGACCGGAGCATCTCGACCTCCTCTTTGGGCGAGGGGTAGCTCATGGGCACGTGCAGCAGGAAGCGGTCGATCTGCGCCTCGGGGAGCGGATAGGTGCCCTCGAGGTCGACCGGGTTCTGGGTGGCGAGGACGATGAACGGCTGGGGGAGCTCGAAGCGGTCGCCCTCGATGGTGACCTGACGCTCCTGCATCGCCTCGAGCAGCGCGGACTGCGTCTTGGCGGGCGCGCGGTTGATCTCGTCGGCGAGGACGACGTTGGCGAAGATCGGTCCGGCGCGCAGCGCGAAGGTGCCCTCGCGCGGCGAGAGCACGTAGGTGCCGGTGATGTCGCTCGGCAGGAGATCCGGCGTGAACTGCACGCGGCGCACCGAGCAGCCGAGCGCCGTCGCGTAGGTCTTCACGAGCGTGGTCTTGGCGACGCCGGGGACGCCCTCGAGCAGCGCGTGGCCGCGGCCGAGCAGCGCGATGAGGAGCAGGTCCACGGTGCGCGCGGGTCCGAGGTAGACGCGGGAGACCTGCGCGCGCAGGGCGTCGAGCGGCGCGCGCGCGGCGTCGACCTCTTGCTGCGTGGCGGCGCCGTCGGCGCTCGGGGTCGGACCGACTGTTTGCGTGGCTTGGGCGGTCATCGCGCGCTCCGGAGGCTATCAGCAACGGGGCCGAGCACGCGACCGAAGAGGGCGACCTCGCGCGGCGAGGCTCGCCACGCGCCGGGACCGCTCCCCTGCTGTCCCGCGACCACGCTCTGCAACCGGTTGTACGCGGCGACGAAGGCCTCGATGTCCTTCGGCGCGAGCGTCGCCTCTTGCGCGAGCTGCTTGGCGGCGTGCTCCCGTTGCATCGCAGCGAGGTCCTCGCGGGAGCGGATCGCCGCGTCGACGCCCTCCATGAGGACCTGCACGCCCGCAGCCGATGGCTGGTAGCGCGGACGAAAGCGACCGGACCGGACGAAGAGCGAGGCGATGCGCGGATCTTCCGCGCCGCGCGCCAGCGTCTCGAGCTCGGGGTCGGACGCGGCGTAGCGCGGACGAGGGATCTTCGTGCGGGTGCCCGCTCGCACCGCCGCCCAGATGGCCGCGGAGATCGCGATACCGAGCGCGATGACCCGCGCCGCAACGCCCCCGAAGCCTCCGCGACGCACGTTGTCGATCGCGCCGAGAACGCCTCGCAGTCGATCGCGCAGCGTGCCGCGGATGCCGCCGCCGAGCGTGCCGCGCTCGCGAAACCGGCCGTGCAGAATCGTCAGCCGCGCGTCGCGCTTGCGATCGCCGCCGCCCTCGAGGAGATAGCCAACGAGGTTCTTGGCGAACGCGCGGTTGCCCGGGAACCGCAGCATCGAGTTGATGAAGATCGACGGATCGCCGACGGCGACGAGGCGTCCGTCGCCGACCTGGCCGGCGAGCGCGACGTCGGGGCCGGTGTCGCCGCCGATGCGCGGGATGCGAAGCAACGTGGAGAGGTCCGCGTGCTTGACCGTCGTCGGGTGGTTGAGGACGACCTGCGCGACGTCCGCCACGATCGGATGCCCGGACGACGGCGTCGCGATCGGCAGCTGCGGGTTGCCGTGGAGCATCTGCAGCGGATCGGCGGGCGCCGGGCCGCGCACGATGCGAAACCGCTCGAGGAGCCGCTCGCCGTCGCCGAAGTCATCGATGACGGCGACCCGGCCGCCGAGCTTCATGAAGGCCGTGAGCTCGTCGAGGTCGTACGAGCCCTCGGGGTGAATGAGGAGCAGCCCGTCGGACGCGCCGAGGCGTTCGTAGTCGATCTCGTCGACGACCAGAACGCGCGAGGCGCCGAGCTCCTCACGCGCGAGTGCGACCAAACGGGAGCAACCCTCCCAGTCGGTGCCGGCCGTGTCGAAGGGCGCGGCGGCGGCCCTGCTGCGGAGGGCGAGCACGAAGAGCGCGGACAACAACGCTCGCGCCACCCATCGCACCGCGCGAGCGGCCGCTCGGCTCGGGTGAAATGGGGCACGAAGAAGCACGCAGTTACGTCCGAGCGTACGCAGCACGACCACCTCTTCTGCTCGACTCCCGCCGCTTTGCCTGTGTACCTCGGCGAACTTGACCGTGGTACCCCCGTTGCTACAGTCGATCACAGATACTTGGTCGTCGGGCCGTGCTCGACTTTCGTAGCTCGAGACGGTCACTTCGGCGGAAAGGAGGTCGGCAATGCTCCCTCCGTTCATCATCGAGCAGATCCGGAAGCGCGAAGAAGATGCTCGTCAGAATCAGCAGCAGCACCTCGAGCTTCCGCTGCCGGTAGCTCCGCCACAGCACAGGCGCACGGTCCCCGACCCCGACGACAAGGACCGTGGGGTGATCATCATCGACCTGCTGGGCGACTGACCCTCCTCAACCCTCAGCCGTCACCCCTTCAAACGCCGCCGGCACCCGCCGGCGGTCGTCTTTTGTTCGGACGGGCTCATCCACCACGGCAGAGGTACAGTGGCGAAATGCGCCAACTTACCGCTTCCGCTCTCGTGGCTACCGTCGTCTCGGCTTGGGCTGGTCTCGCCAGCGCCCAGTCGCTCGCGGACGGTGCGCCGAAGGACACCTTCAACTTCTCCACGTTCGCGCAGGGCCTCGACCAGGTCACCGACTTCCGGTTCCTCCCGGACGGACGGACGATCATCATCTCCAAGGGTGGCCAGGTCCGCGTGCGCACCGCCGCCGGGATGCTCGTCACCGCGGGTTCGTTCATGGTCGACACCGAGTCGGAGAAGGGGCTCCTCGGCGTCGAGGTTCACCCGCAGTTCGCCACGAACAAGACGCTGTTCTTCTACTACTCGCGCGCCAACAGCATCGGCGGGACGGACAACGATCGTCACCACGTCATCTCGATGACGCTGAAGGACGACAACACGCTCGACACGGCCACCCTGAAGGTGCTGGTGAAGGATTTGCGCGGCCCCGCAAATCACGACGGCGGCTCGCTCGCGCTCTCCAAGGACGGCACCAAGCTCTTCATCGGCGTCGGCGACACCGGCTGCAACAAGTCGCCCTCGCCCCCCTCGCCGCCCGGCAACTACTTCGGCACCTGCCTCACCAACGGCAACGGCAAGATCCTCCGCATCAACCTCGACGGCTCGATCCCCAGCGACAACCCGCTGAGCGCCGAGACCGCCGTCACCGCGTGCGGCGACAGCTGCGGCACCACACCGCCGGGCACGGGCGCGCCGCGCAAGGACATCTGGGCGTGGGGCTTTCGCAACCCGTGGCGCATCTGGAACGATCCGGTCACCGATCGCCTGTGGGTCGGCGACGTCGGCGAGGGCTCCTGGGAGGAGATCGACATCGTCGACAAGCGCAAGCACTACGGCTGGCCGTGGCGCGAGGGCAAGCACGGTTGGCCGGCGACCAAGTGCACCGAGACCACGCCCAACGTCGGCGACTGCGCCGAGCCGGTGCACGAGCTCGCGCACAGCGGCACGGTCAAGTCGATCAACGGCGGCTTGATCGTCGACTCGTGCGACTGGCCCGAGACGTTCCGCGGTCTCTACTTCTTCGGCGACAACGTCACCGGCTCGCTGTGGACGGTGAAGCCCACGCCCGGCCGCGACGGCATCGTCGCGGGCTCGCAGCAGGACTTCGGCAACGTCGCGAGCGCGGTGTCGTTCCGCACCGGCCCCGACGGCGCGCTCTACATCGCCTCACTCGGGCCCGGTCGCATCATCAAGTTCGAACCGAAGACGAAGGTGCCCTGTATGTCGCCGCCCGACGCGGGCCCGGACACCGGCCCGGTGACCGACACGGGCACGCCCGCTCCCGACGCGGGTCCGGTCGACGACAGCGGCACGCCGAGCGACTCGTCGACGGGTGACGACGCGGGCAACGCCGCGACGCCGGGCACTGCGGACGAGGGCGGCTGCGGCTGCAGCACGCCGGGTTCTTCCGGCGCAGCGCGTCATGGATTCGCAGCGCTCGCGTTGCTGGCTTTCGTCATCCGTCGCCGACGCTGATCGTCCGGTCCCCCTTCCAGACCACCCGCCTCGCTGCTACTTCGACGCTCACGTCAGAGGCGCGCGCACGCGCCTCTTGACCCAAAGGCGCGCGCGTCAGCGAGCGCCTACGTCAAAAGCGAGTGCTCGCGCGCGCGCCTGTTGAACTCAAGGAGCTCGATCAATGCCGCTGTTCCCCGCGCCGACGTCCGGTGATCCGATCACCATGGGCAAAGACGGAAAGCTGTCCGTGCCGGACAAGCCCATCGTTCCCTTCATCGAGGGCGACGGCACCGGTCCGGATATCTGGCGAGCGAGCGTGCGCGTGCTCGACGCTGCCGTGAGCAAGGCCTACGGCGGCAAGAAGGCCATCCAGTGGTACGAGGTCTATGCCGGCGAGAAGCCGAAGACCAAGTGGGACACCTGGCTCCCCGACGAGACCGTCGACGCGTTCAAGAAGTATCTCGTCGGCATCAAGGGCCCGCTCACCACGCCGGTCGGCAAGGGCATCCGCTCGCTCAACGTGGCGCTGCGGCAGATGCTCGATCTCTACGTGTGCCTCCGCCCGGTGCGTTGGTTCAAGGGCGTGCCCTCGCCCGTGCGCGATCCGTCGAAGGTCGACATGGTGATCTTCCGCGAGAACTGCGAGGACATCTACGCCGGCATCGAGTGGGACTCCGAGTCGGCCGAGGTGAAGAAGGTCATCGCGTTCCTCCAGAAGGAGATGGGCGTGAAGAAGATCCGGTTCCCCGAGACGAGCGGGATCGGCATCAAGGCGGTGTCGCGCGAGGGCACCGAGCGCCTCGTCCGCGCGTCGATCGAGTTCGCGCTCAAGTTCAAGCGCAAGAGCGTGAACATCGTCCACAAGGGCAACATCATGAAGTTCACCGAGGGCGCGTTCCGCGACTGGGGCTATGCCCTCGCGCAGCGCGAGTTCCGTGAGCAGATCGTCACCGAGCGCGAGTCGTGGATCCTCGGCAACAAGGAGGGGAACAAAGACCTCTCCGACGTCGAGAACGCGAAGATGATCGAGCCCGGCTTCGACATGGCGCCGGCCGACATGCAGAAGGAGTTCGTCGACGAGGTGAAGGCCGCGCTCAAGCTCTGGCCGACCCACGGCGAGGGCAAGTGGAAGCAAAAGCTCCGCATCAAGGACTCCATCGCGGACATCACGCTCCAGCAGGTGCTCACGCGTCCGAGCGAGTTCGACGTCATCGCGACGCTCAACCTCAACGGCGACTACCTCAGCGACGCGCTCGCGGCGCAGGTCGGCGGCATCGGCATCGCGCCCGGTGGCAACATCAACTACGTCACCGGCCACGCGATCTTCGAGGCCACCCACGGCACCGCCCCGAAGTACGCCAACCTCGACCAGGTCAACCCGGGCAGCGTGATCCTCTCCGGCGAGATGATGCTGCGCCACATGGGCTGGAACGAGGCGGCCGACCTGATCATCAAGGGCATGGACGGCGCCATCGGCGCCAAGACCGTGACCTACGACTTCGCGCGCCTCATGGAGGGCGCGAAGAAGGTGAAGTGCTCCGAGTTCGGCGACGCCGTCATCCAGCACATGTGAAGCGCCTGGAGCCGCGACCGTCAGGGAGCGGGTTGTCGAGAAGGGACAACCCGCTCGCTTACGCGCGCGGCTCCGTCGTTGTCAGTGCGTGAAGATCACGTCGAACGTGGGGTACACGTCCCAGGAGCGTACGTTGGTGCGCTTCCATCGGCCGTCGTCGCCGCGCTCGACGATCTGCCGGCGCTGATCCGAGTTGTAGAGGATGCCACCGAGCGCCAGCCGGAACCGCTGCGACAACCTCACGTCGACGCCCGCGGACGCCGCGAACATCAGCTGCGATTTCGGCGGATCGAAGGGGCCGATCATCCACGCATCGAGCGCGCCGCGGACGCGCAGCCAGTCGGTCGCGGGGACGTCGACGATCGTCCCGAGGTGGTGGCGGTAGCCATTGAGCGCGGGCGCGAAGATCAGCTCGATCGGCGCGAACGTATCGAGCGGAGTCGCGTCGTTGCGACCGAGCGGGATCCCGATCGCGCTGTCGAGGCGCGCGGTCCACGCGCCGTACGAAACGGCGACCCCGACCGACGGCACGACGAACCAACCGACGCGGTTGTCCGACGTCTTCCAGCTCGGGAACAGGTACCCGCTGGTGATACGCATCGCCATCGTCGGCACCGACAGGCCATACTCGCCGGTGATCCGCAGACCGCTCCCCTCGGAGGGACTGGTGCGGAACGCGACCCGCGCCTGCACGTTGGGCGAGAGCATCAGCGTGCTGATCAGCGGATGGGTGACGATCTCGAGGTTCTTCTTCGCCCCGATGCGCAGCGGATCGACCAGGCCGACCGAGTAGTCGCCCGTGCGGAGCACGTCCGCCGAGTCGCGCGCGGGCAGCGCCAGCAGCGTCAGCGCTAGGGCAATGCCCATGTCCCCACCACCGGCGCGTGATCGCTGAGCGTGTTCGGATCGGCCTTGATCCCGAGGCGCCCGGGCGATTGCAGCACGTCGCTGCTGCTCCAGGTGCCACCGCTCGCGAACAGATAGTCGAGCGTGCGCGTCCAGAAGCCGCCGTCGTGCGGGCCGCGGATGCTGTGTGAGTAGAAGCGCGACTGCGAGGCCTCGGTGTCGCCGATCTGCGCGAGGGTGATCGCCGGCGCGAGCTTGTCGAAGAACGGCTTCATCGCCGCCGGCGTGTACGGCGGTTGCTCGAACTCGGTGCCCTTGAGCGAGGGGTGCTCGTCGGCGAAGTCCCTGATCTTCACCGCGCTCGGCGGGAGCTCGTTGAAGTCGCCGCCGAGGACGAAGGGGAGCTTCTCCTCCGCGACGATCTGCTCGAGGTGCGAGAGCTGCCGCTGCTTGGTGCCGTCGGTGTCGTACGCCGATACGTGGGCGACGTAGGCGCCGATCTCGCGCGCGCCGACCTTGATGCGCGCGCGCCCGACGACGGTGTGGAGATAGAAGATCTTGTGCAGGAAATCGAGGTCGGTCTGGTCCTGCTGACGGATCCGCTCGGCGAACACGATCGGGTACTTGGAGAACGTGGCCACGCCCATGTCGATCCGACCGACGCCCTCGGACGCGATGTAGCGGCTGTTCCACGCCTGGAAGTACGCGCCGTAGTTGAGCGAGGTGTGATCGAGGATGTCCTGCACCATGTCGACGTAGGCCGAGCGCCGCGAGTTGACCTCGACCTCGTTGGCGAACAGCACGTCCGGATCGACCTCGCGAATCAACGCCTCGATCGCGTCGAGGTTCCCGCGAACCTCGCGGGTCGTCATCTGCACGCGGTCGCCCCACCCGTCGAACCAGAAGTCGATCCGGCACGCGCCATACTTGATGTTCCAGGTCATGACCTTGAGCCGCACCGGCGCAGGGTCGGGCGCGATCTTCTGCGCCCGCTCGAAGACGGGGACCTCGACGCGATCGGGCTCGATCGGATCGGCGAGCGGCTCGCAGCCCGCGACCGTGATCCACACCAGGAGGGCACGCCGGATCACGGAAGCGACCGTACCAAAAAGGGCACGGCCCGCCTTGATCAAGGGCGGGCCGGCAGCAGCAAGCCAAGCTGTAAGAAAGCGGAAAGCCGGTGCCATAACCAAGGTGCGTGCCAGCGCGATTTCCTGGGGTATTTGCCTGGTCCGCGACCGCCCGCCCTGACAATCGGGTCGCGGTGGCCGTTGACGGCGGGGGCAAACCGCCGGACGGAATGCTCGTGGACCACGAGAAGCCCTTCGCCGAGCTCACGGTCGACGAGCTCTACGCGATCCTTGCGCTGCGGCAGCTGGTGTTCGTCGTCGAGCAAGCGTGCGCCTATCTCGATTGTGACGACCACGATCAGCGCGCGATCCACCTCTGGTCCGGCGACGGCGCCGTCACCGCGTATGCGCGGGTGCTGCCGCCGGGAGAGAAGTTCGCCGAAGCGAGCCTCGGACGCGTGATCTCCGCGCCCGAGGCGCGCGGCACGGGCGCCGGGCGCGCGATCGTGGCGCGCAGCATCGAGTGCGTGCGTCGTCGGTTCGGCGCGGTGCCGATCCGGATCTCGGCGCAGAGCTACCTCGCGCGCTTCTATACCGAGCTCGGGTTCGCCCGCGTCTCGGAGGAGTATCTCGAGGACAACATTCCGCACATCGAGATGCTCAGGCGCGCCCCGTGAGCCAACGCCTGACCGCATTCGTTCTGCGCTCGAAGACGAACCACACGAGGACTGCGTAGAGCAGGGCGAGCGCGGGCGCGAGGAGCCCGAACCCGAGCGCGATCAGCAGGACCAGCGCCGGTACGTGCACGAGGTAGAGGCTGTACGACACGTCCGCGAGAGCCCGCGCCACGCGCTCGTACGCCGCGCTCGCCGCTCCGGCGCGGGTCGCGAGGAACGCGACGGTGAGCGCGAAGAACGCTCCGAGCGCGAGGTCGCGGAGCAGCGCGCGCAGGAAGACCGGATCGTCGAGGGTCGCCCCGACGAGCGCGACGGCGATGGCGAGGTAGATGCCCGCGTCGCGAGGGGCGCGTCGTCGTGCGCACGCGACGACCACGCCGAGCAGCCACACGGACATCGTCGCGAGGACGTAGCGTCCGGCGATCGTCACCACGAAGAACAGCGCCGCGAGGGCGAAGAGCCGGGGCGTCCATCGCCGCCCCGTCACCAGCAGCGCGAGGAACGGGAACGCGACGTAGAACCAGACCTCGTAGGCGAGCGTCCACAGCGGCGCGTTGGTCCCGAGCACCGGGCCGCGGAGCGACTGGAGGAAGGCCAGGTTCACGAGCACGGCGGACGGCGTGAGCGTGACGTGGGCGAGCCACCCGGCCGGGTGCGCGCCGAAGTAGATCGGCGCGCGCACGATCCGCGCTCCGACCAGGTCGAGCGCTCCGCCGAGCGCGAGCGCAGGCCAGTAGACGGTGAGGATCCGCGAGGCACGGGCCGCCGCGTACCTTCGCCACCCCGGCTGCTCCAGCGTCGAGGTCGCGACGAGGAAGCCGCTGAGCACGAAGAACGCGACCACCGCGACGTGGCCGAGCACGGTCGGGCGCCCGCGGAGCTGGATGGTGTGCGCAAGGAGGACGGTCAGCGCCGCGCCGCCCCGCAGGAGGTTGAGGTGGGCCCTGCCGAGCGGCGATATGACCGGGGTTTCCGGGAGACCGCCCGTGAATGCCGGGCGTTCCCCTTGCATCGGACCATGCTACCGTGCGACCGGCATTGCCGCGTACACTCCGCGGCTCAGGAGCGATGGCAAGATGAGCGACGAAAAGAAGAGCGAAGGGCAGAATCCGGCGGCGAGCGAAGAGGCCGTCTCGGACGCGCGCCGTCGACTCCTCCGGGTCGGCGCCTACGTGGCCCCCGCGGTCCTCACGAGCCTAACGCTCTCGCGGCGCGCGTGGGCGGGGTCCCCGAACCCGCACTGCGCGCCGGCCGATCCGGTGCCGTGCGGTCCGCCCGGAATGCCCTGATGGCTGTGCCCGCCCGGGCTGTCGAGCGATTCGTCGCGCCCGACGCGCTCGCGGTGGTGGAGGTCGACGGAGACTCGGTTCGCATTCGTCGCGTCAACGGGGCGACGATCGACGCGCGCGGCGCGCTCGCCACGGAGCTCCTCGCGCTGATCGACTCGGGGACCGAGGGCCCGCTGCTCCGCGCGATGCCCGAGCTCGGCGGCGATCTCCGCGGCCTCTCGGGCGCCGGGCGCCACGCCCTCTCCCCCACCCGTGCCCTCGAGCTCGGCGGCTGGGACCTGCTGTTCATCGAGCTCGTCGGCCGCTGCAACGAGCGTTGCATCCACTGCTACGCCGACGCCGCGCCCGAGGTCGAGAGCGAGCTGTCGCTCGAAACCTGTGTCGCGCTGATCGACGCGGCGGCGGCGCTCGGGTTCGCGCGCGTGCAGCTCACCGGCGGCGATCCGCTGCTCTGCCCGTTCGTCCCGGAGCTCGTCGAGCGCGCCGCCCGGCTCGGGGTGCCCGCAGAGATCTACACCAACGGCCTCCTCCTCTCGCAGAAGCTCCTCGAGCGCCTCGCTCCGCACAAGCCGACCCTCGCCTTCTCGTTCTATTCGCACGATCCGGCCGTCCACGACGCGATCACGCAAACGCCGAACAGCCAGGCGCTCACCACCCGGGCCATCGAGCGCGCGGTCGCCGCCGGCTTCCCGGTGCGCGTCTCGATCATCGTCATGGAAGAGAACGCGCACGACCTCGCGGTTACCTGCGCGTTCCTCCGCGCGCGCGGGGTCGAGCAGTTGGCGTTCGCCCCGACGCGGTCGGTCGGCCGCGGGCGCAACTTCACGGGCGCCATCGATTACAGCTTGGTCGGGCGCGGCGTCTCGGCGCACGGGGGCGCGAGCCCATCCGAGCGGGGCAGCCGCTCGAGCCACGAGCGCGGCAAGCTCGCCGTCGCGTCGAACGGCGACGTGTATCCGTGCATCTTCAACCGCACGACGCCGCTCGGTAACATCGCCCAACGCAGCCTGCAGCAGATCGTCGCGGCGCCGGAGCTGCGACGCTCGCTGCTGGGCACCGACGAGGCCGACGCCGAGCGGCTCCAATGTGTCGGCTGCCGCCTCACCGCCACCGCGCTCCGCGCCTGCCCCCGAGCCATCCAATGAACAACCGAAAACCACACCGGGCGAGCGACCTCTCCACCCGACGCCTCTCGGACGACGAGACCGTCGTGCTGTCGCCGAAGGGATCGGCGGTGGTGCTCAACGAGGTCGGAGCGGTGGTCCTCGAGCTGTGCGACGGCACCCGCACGGTCGACGAGGTCGCCGACGTCCTCTGCGAGAACCTGCGCGGCGCGAGCCCCGAGCAAGTGCGCGCGGACGTCCGCTCGTTCGTCGAGACGCTGACCGCGTCGGGCTGTCTGGTCGACGGGCCGTGAACATCGTCGCGCGCGTGCTCGACAGCGTGGTGTCGGTGCACGCCGACGACGACAGCGTGTGCCGGGCGATCACCGCGCTGATGGCGATGTATCCGCGCAGCGACGCCGCGCCATCGGTGCGTTATGAGCTCGGCGCGCGGGCGCTCGTGCGCGACGACCAGCTGGTCGACGAGTACCCCACCCGCGAAGCCCTGGCCCGCGCGTTCGAGGGCGATCTCTACCGCGCCGTGGTCGAGCGGGCGGAGCCGTCGTTCCTCTTGCACGCGGCGGCGGTCGCGACGGAGCGCGGCGCGATCGTCCTCTTCGGGCCCTCGGGCGCCGGCAAGACGACGGTGTCGGGCGCGCTCGTCGCGCGCGGCGCGCGCTACATCACCGACGAGTTCGTCGCGATCGATCGCCAGCTGCGGGTGCGCGGGCTCCCGCGTCCGCTGTGCCTCGAGCAGGACACCGAGCGCGATCCGCTGCGCCAGAGGCTCGGCGGCGAGATCCACCGCTACCGCTTCGACGACTTCGACGGCGCGCGGATCGACGTGCCCCTGTTCGCGCTCGCGCCGCAGCACGTGTGTCTCGAGCCCTCGCCGCTCGCGCTCCTGATTCACCTCCGTCACGCCCCCGGGGAGCCGGGCTCCGTCACGCCGCTGCGCGCGTCCGAGGCTCTCTCGCGGGCGTGGAGCGAGCGGTATCGGTACGGCTCCGAGGAGCTCGACACAGCGATCGCAGCGATCCAGAAGGTGCCGTGCTTCGAGCTCGTCACGTCCAGCGTCGAGCAAGCCTGCTCCGCGATCGACCGGCTCACGCCATGAAGCCGCCGCTCTGGGCTCGCGCCGTCCTGGCCATCGATCGCGTGTTCGAGCAGATCCGCGACGCCGAGAAGGCCCTGCGCGACGAGTTGCTGCTTTCCCTGACCGACAACGACGCGCGGAGCGCGCTCACCGTCGCCATCTACGACCGGCGCGAGGCGTATCTCCCCGGCGGGGTGCGTCACGGCGGGCTGTTCGAGTGGGAGGTGCGGATGCTCGCCGATCGCCGCTTCCCGCAGACGGGCAAGATCCTCATCGGCGCCGCGGGAGGCGGGCGCGAGCTCTCCGCGCTCACGCGCATCGGCTACGAGGTGCACGCGTTCGAGCCGGCGCCGCAGCTGTGCGAGGGCGCCGCGCGCTCGATCAACAAACCGGGCCGCGGCAAGGTGCTCCGCGGCGATTACGACGCGTTGATCGAGGCCGTGCGCGGAGGGGGCCCGCTCGCCGAGCTGACCCGGGAGCGGTACGACGCCGCGATCCTCGGCTGGGGCAGTTACTCGCACGTGCTCGACGAGACCACTCGGGTCGAGCTGCTCCGGGCCCTGCGCGTGCTGGTTCCGACCGGCCCCGTGCTCATCAGTTTCATCCCGCGACAGCTGGCGAGCGGCGTCGCGGGCCCGTGGTTGCTCACGATCCGCAAGCTCATCCCGCGGATCGGCGCGCCGCGCTCCGACATGATCTTCGACGCGACCGCTGGATTCTTCGTCTTGTTCAACCGAAAGCGGCTGGAAAAAGAGGCGCGCGCCGCCGGCTACGAGGTCGCGCTGCACGGCGAGACGCCGGACGGCCACGCCATGCTCGTCCCCGCCGCGACGTGATATACGGCCGCCCCCTTCCAAGAGGTGTCGAATGGTCAAGCGTCCGAAGATCGCGATTGTCGGTGCAGGTGGAAACGTCGGTGCAGCCGTTGCGCATTGGGCCGCAGTGAAAGAGCTCGGCGAGCTCGCGCTGATCGACCTCAAGGGTGACGTGGCCAAGGGCCGCGGCATGGACCTCACCCAGTGCAGCCCGTTCGAGGGCTTCAACAACACGTCGTTCACCGCCGGCGGCGACGCCGCGGCGCTCATGAAGGACGCCGACGTGGTGGTCATGACGGCCGGCGTTCCGCGCAAGCCGGGCCAGAGCCGCGAAGAGCTGATCAACACCAACGCCGGCATCGTCAAGGGCATCTGCGAGACGGTGAAGACCGCCGCCCCCAACGCGATCCTCATCGTGGTGAGCAACCCGCTCGACGCGATGGTCTACGTCGCCAAGCAGGTCACCGGATTCCCGCGCGAGCGCGTGATCGGCTCCGCCGGCATCCTCGACTCGTCCCGCTTCCGCACCAACATCGCGCTCGCCGTCGGCGCCTCGGTCGAGGACGTCAGCGCGATCGTCCTCGGCGCGCACACCGACAAGGACATGGTGCCGATCACCAGCACCGCCACCGTCGGCGGCGTCCCGCTCACCAAGATCCTCTCCGCCGAGAAGCTGCAAGAGGTGGTCGACGCGACGAAGAAGGGCGGAGCGACGCTCACCGGCCTCATCGGCACCTCGGCCTGGCTCGCGCCCGGCGCGGGCACCTCGCTGATGGTCGAGAGCATCGTCCGCGATCAGGGCCGCCTGCTCCCGTGCTCGATCGAGCTCACCGGCGAGTTCGGCGTGAGCGGCTGTTTCGTCGGCGTGCCGGTTCGCCTCGGGGCGAAGGGCGCCGAGAAGGTCTACGAGTTCGAGCTCTCGCCCGCCGAGAAGGACGCGTTCGCGGCCTCGGTCAAGGCGAACCAGGAGCTCATGGGCATCGCCAAGAGCTTCCTCTGATCCACGCATGACGACGATCCCCCCGGGCGCGGCCGAAGACTATCGCCGCGACCGGTACGTCGTCCTCCCGCGACTGCTCACTCCGGAGACGGCCGCCCGACTCTGGAGTGAGCTCGCCGCGTTGCCGGCGCGCCGGGTCACCTGCGGGCACGAAGCGATCGGCTGGCACGAGCAGACGATCGCATCGGGCGAGACGCACGCGCTGCTGCAATCGCCGCAGATCCAAGCGCTCGTCCACCGCGCGCTCGACCTCGATGACGAGGTGCCGCTCCGACTCCAGGCGTGGACGTCGATCTACGCGCGCGGCGAGTTCATCGATCCGCACCGCGACACGACCGGCGCCGTGCAGCTCCTGATCGCTCTCGACGCGCCGCCCGAGAGCAACGGCGGTCAGCTCGTGCTTCGGCCCGAGCGGGGCGAGGTGCAGCTCACGCTCCGTCCAGGCGACGGCGTCCTGTTCGAAGCGCGCGCGATCGAGCACTGCACGACGCCGCTCCGTCCGACCGCCGCGGTGCCCGAGCCGACGCGGGTCGTCGCGGTCGGCCGTTATCACCTGCCGACGGCCTAACGCGGCGCTACGCTGAGGCGCGTGCGGCTCGCGGTCCTCGGAGCACTCCTCCTCGTCGGCTGCGCCGACGGCGGCGGGGACACCGTCGACGTGCCGTCCGATGCATCGACCGACACGAGCGCCGACGCGCCCGTCAAGGCGGCGTGCGATCCGGCGGCCGATCCCTGCCCGCAGGACCAGCACTGCAGCCCGATCCTCCGCCAGTGCATCGCCGGCTGCCGCAGCGACGCCGGCTGCCCGATGGGCAAGTGCGACGTGCCCAATCACGAGTGCGTCGGCTGCCTCGGCAACGGTGACTGCCGCGCCGAGGAGGTGTGCTCGGGCGGCAAGTGCGTCCCCGGCTGCACCCCCGAGCGGGCGTGCCCCGACGGGCTGACCTGCTGCACCGGCGCGTGCATCGATCCCACCAACAGCCTCGATCACTGCGGCGGCTGCGGGACCAAGTGCACGGTCGCCAACGGCTCGGCCGCGTGCGCCGCCGGCAAGTGCGCGATCGCGTCGTGCAAGACGCCGTGGGACAACTGCGACGGCAACGTCGCCAACGGCTGCGAGACCGACACCACGGCGTCGCGCGAGAACTGCGGCGGTTGCGGCAAGGCGTGCAACCCGAAGAACGCGACCGGCAGCTGCGCGCTCGGCGCGTGCAAGGTCTCTAGCTGCAGCGCGGGCTTCGGCGACTGCAACGGCAACGCCGCGGACGGCTGCGAGGCGAACCTCGCGAGCGATCCGGCGAACTGCGGCAGCTGCGGCGGCAAGCCGGCCGAGACCTGCAACCTACGCGACGACAACTGCAACGGCCTGTGCGACGACGTCGACGGTTGCCGCAGGGGCATCCACCGCTCTTCCAAGGCGACCGACCAGTTCTACACCGACAGCGCGACCGAGGCTGCCTGTTGCGGCTACTCCGTCCACAGCCTCAACTACTTCTATCTCTACGCGTCGAGCGCACCCGACACCATCGCGTTCTATCGCTGCTACAGCTCGAGCGAGGGGCGGCACTTCTACACCACGAGCGGCACCTGCGAGGTCTGGGGCGCGGGAGCCGTCGAGTCGGTGATCGGCTTCATCGGCACCAAGGAGACCTGCGGGTCGGTGCCGCTCTACCGGCTGTGGAGCGGGAGCGGCGGTCACCTCTTCACCACCGACCCTGCCGAGCGCGCGTCGCGCATCGCGAGCGGCTGGAAGGACGAGGGCACGGCCGGCTTCGTGTGGAAGGCGCCGCGCGGCTGATCGTCACATCCGCGTGACCGAAAGAATTTTGAGCCGGTGCCGATGTGGGCACGGCTCTCGATGAACATGCGGACGGTGCTCGCCCTCTTCGCGGTGCTCCTCTCGGGGTGCACCGGCTCGATCCTCGGCGGCGACGAGAACAAGCAACCGGTGGGGGACGACGGCACACGCGCCGACGGCGTGTGCGCCGGCGTGGCCGCGCCCTCGACGCGCCTCGTGCGGATGACCCACAAGCAGTACGACCGCACGGTCCGGTCGCTGCTCTTCGTGGCGGAGACCCCGGCGTCGACGTTCGCCGCGGACTCCTCGTTCAACGGCTTCGACAACAACGCCGACGGCCTGACGATCGGCGATCGACTCTCAAGGGACTACCAGCGTGCGGCGGTCGCGCTCGCGGAGTCCGCGACGACCGGCACGCCGTGGAGCAAGCTGGTGACCTGCGCGGAGAGCGCCGAGTGCGCGCGCACGAGCATCGCGGCGCTGCTCCGACGTGCGTTTCGGCGACCGCCGCTCGACGAGGAGATCGCGACCTACGTCGCGCTCCACGGCAAGGGCGACGACTTCCGCGACGGGATGAAGCTCGTCGTCGAGGCCGTGCTGCAGACGCCGAGCTTCCTCTACCGCGTCGAGTCGTCGAACGAGATCGGCGCCGACGGAGCGATCGCGCTCAACGGGTTCGAGGTCGCGAGCCGCCTCTCGTACATGCTGTGGAACGACATGCCCGACGACGCGCTGTTCGCCGCCGCCGGCAGCGGAGGGCTCGCGTCGGTCGAGGGCCTGACCCGCGAGGCGCGGCGGATGCTCGGCGATCCCCGCGCGCGAGAGCCGGTCGCGGAGTTTCATCGGCAGTGGCTCGGGCTCGACGGCGTCAACGAGGACAAGCTGCGGCGCGATCCGGTGAAGTTCCCCGGCTTCTCCTCCGCGCTCGCGCCGACGCTGCAGAGCGAGAGCCTCCGCTTCGTCGACGACGTCTTCGCGAGCGGCGGCGGTCTGCACGAGCTCCTGACCTCTCCCTTCACCTACGTGACCAAGGACACCGCGCCGCTCTACGGGCTCAAGGGGACGTTCGGTGCGGAGCTGACGCGGGTCGAGCTGGACCCGAAGCAGCGCGCCGGGCTCCTCACCCAGATCGGGTTCCTCGCCTCGCACGCCTACTACGATCTCTCCTCGCCCATTCACCGCGGGGTGTTCATTCAGCGGCAGGTGCTGTGCACCGAGTTGCCCGATCCGCCCGGCGACGTGAACCTCAAGCTCCCGCCGGTCGAGGGCGAGATCAAGACCACGCGCCAGCAGGTCACGCTCCACACCTCCCCCGCGAGCTGCCAGGGCTGTCACGGGATCATCAACCCCACCGGCTTCGCGTTCGAGAACTACGACGCCACCGGCAAGTGGCGCGACACCGAGAACGGCGTCGCGATCGACGCGACCGGCTCTGCGCTCGCCGGCGACGACAAGATCGCCTTCAGCGGCCCGATGGACTTCGTGCAGAAGGTCGAGAAGCACCCCGCGACCGGCGCCTGCTACGCGAAGAACTGGCTCCGCTTCGCCTACGGCCGCAAGGAGCAGACCGTCGACAGCTGCACGATCCGTTCGCTCGGCAAGAAGCTGCAGACCGGGGCGTCTATCAAGGACCTGCTCGTCGAGCTCGCGACGAGCCCAACCTTCCGGAGTCGTCCGGCCAAGGAGGCGCTGTGAACCGCCGTTCGTTCCTTCGTGGCCTCGGCGGCATCGCCGTCGGTCTTCCGCTCCTCGAGTCGTTCACCGGGCGAGGGCGCGCCGCGCCGGTCACCTACCCGAAGCGGCTGGTGGTCTTCTTCACCTGCAACGGCGTGCACCTCGATCGCTTCTTCCCCAAGACGCCGTACGGCGCGCTGACGGCCGAGTCGTTCACGGGCTCGCTCAAGCCGCTCGCGTCGTTCCGCGACAAACTGCTCATCCCCCGCGGCCTGCACATGGTGCCGCGCGGGTTCAATCGCGACGGCACGCCGGGCGACGATCACGCGAAGGGCATGGGGCACAAGCTCACCGCGCAGCCGCTCGTCGACAACACCAACAAGTACGCCGCCGGGATCTCGATCGATCAGGAGGCCGGAAAGCAGATCAACCCAGCCGGCCGCTCCGCGATGACCCTGATGGTCGGCGGCGCCGGCACCGACGGCCTCGGCGTCATCTCGTACAAGGGTCGCGGAGAGCCGGTGCGCGGCGAGCCCAACCCGCGGACCGCTTTCGAGGACGTGATGGGCGTGCCGATCGGCGATCCCGCGGCGACCGCGCGGCTGAAGCTGCGCAAGGAGAGCGTGCTCGACGCGGTGAAGCAGGACTTCGATCGGCTCAAGCGCGCGGGCCTGTCGAAGGCGGACCTGACGAAGCTCGACGCGCACTTCACGCTGATCCGGCAGACCGAGCTCGGGCTCGACTCGGTCGGTCTCCCCGCGTGCACGCTGCCGTCGGCCACCGCCTCGGAGATCACCGGGATCGATCCGAGCAAGGTGAAGAGCGACGCCGAGTTCAAGCGGATGGGGCGCTTGCAGATGGACGTGATGGCGATCGCGCTCGCCTGCGGCTCCACCAACGTGGCGTCGCTCCAGTGGGGCGGCGGCGCGGGCGGTCCGGTGTTCCGCTGGGACGGCATGTCGCACATCTACAACCATCACAAGCTCTCGCACGGCACCACGCTCGACAACGGCGGCGACGCGGTGGCAGGGTACGAAGACATGATCTCGGCGATCGACACCTGGTACGCCGAGCAGTACGCGTACCTGCTCACGCGGCTGAACAGCTACACCGAGGGCGCCGGCACGCTCCTCGACAACAGCGTCGTCGTCTGGGGAAACGAGCTCTCCGACGGCAAGGACCACGACTTCCGCGATCTGCCGTTCGTGCTCGCGGGCTCGGCCGGCGGCTACTTCAAGACCGGCCGCTACCTCAAGGTGACCAAGCAAGCGGATCCGCGCAACGACGTCGACGCGCCGCACAACATGCTGCTCACGACGTTGTTGAACAGCGTCGGCTGCAAGGGGAGCGACGGCATGCCGCTCGCCAACTTTGGTTCGGCCGGCAAGCCGGGCGAGATCGCGGAGCTGAAGGCGTGAGGCCGTGGCTCACCGCGGCGCTGCTCGCGTGCGCGACCGGCTGCTCGGGCGGGGATGACTCGACCGCCGGCGAGCCCCCGGACGCGTCCACCGATCCCGCAGACGCAGACCCAAGCGCAGACGCAGGCGCAAGCGCAGACGCAGGCGCAAGCGCAGACGCAGGCGCAAGCGCAGACGCAAGCGCAGGCGCAGACGCAGGCGCAGGCGCAGACGCAGGCGCCGACGCCCCCGCGAAGTGCCCCGCGCTCCTCTGCGAAGACTTCGAATCCACCGCCGACGGCGCGCTCCCCACGCAGTGGACGAAGGCCGCCGGCGCGGGGACCATCGCGGTCTCGAGTGCCCTCGCCCACCGCGGCAAGAAGTCCCTGAAGATCGTCGCGCCGAGCGGCTCCTACGAGACCTACATCAAAGAGACCGTCACCTTCCCGGCCAAGGGCAACGTCATCTGGGGCCGCGTGTGGTTCCGCGTCGAGGAGCTCCTGCCGAAGGACTTCGTGCACTGGAACCTCATCGAGGCGCGCGGCAAGGAGACCAAGAACCGCATTCGCTACGGCGGGATCAACAACCCGCACGGCGGCTCGTTCTTCACCAACGCGTTCCTCTTCAACGTCGAGACGATGGGCATGGGCGAGAAGGCGATCGACGACGATCCCAAGCCCGAGGTCCCGGCCAAGACGTGGATCTGCGTCGAATGGATGTTCGACGGCGAAAAGCAGGAGTCGCGCATGTTCTGGGACGGCGTCGAGCGCCCGAAGATGCACGCGACGGCGAGCTGGTTCGAGACCAAGTACCAGATGCCCACCTTCGACTCGCTCTACCTCGGCTGGGCGATCTACCAGCCCCTGAGCAAGCCGTACGACGTGAGCCTCGACGACATCGCCGTCGGCGCGTCACGCATCGGCTGCGACTGAGTACTCGACGAACCCACGCCACTGCGCGCGGGGCGCGAGCTCGATGAGCCCCTCGCCCGTGTTGAGCGCGTCCCCCGGGCAGGTCCACGGCTCCACGCACACGAATGGCTTGCCGGGAAGCGTCCAGATCACCCACCGCCCGTAGTCGGGCGAGGCCTCGATGCGAACGACGCCCTTCAGCGCGCTCGTCGCGCCGTGGTGGTCGAGGAGGTGCAGGTCGACCTCGCCGGCCGTGAGGTCGATGCCGCGCAGCTCGATAACCTGCTTATGCACATTGTCGAACGCGCGGGTGGCGTCGGTTTCGACCGCGGTCGCGCCCTTGTCGACGACCGCGAAGTAGGGGTGGAACCCGAAGCCGAACGGCATCGGCTCGGCGCTCCGGTTCTCCACGCGCTGCTCGATTCGCAGGGAGGTCTCGGTGAGCGAGAACGCGAGCTCGACCGCGAACTCCCACGGGTACTGCGCGCGCGTCTCGTCGTTCGCCTCGAGGACCAAGCGCCCCTCACCGGCGACGCGCCACGGGAGGTTGCGCGCGAAGCCGTGCTGCTTCATCGCGCCGCGGGGATAGCGGTCGCCGGAGAGCTTGCCCGGCGAGGGGAACAGCACTGGGTTCCCGCCGCGCACGTTCTTGCTCGGATCGAGGAACGTCGACTCGTCGAGGTAGAACCGTTCGCGGCCGTCGACCGACCAGCTCTTGACCAGGGCGCCCCGCTCGGGGGCGATGACCACACGCGCGCGCCCACAGACGAGGTCCATCGGCGGAAGGTTACGCGGAAGCGTGAATCGGTCGACGGGGCCGCGGGCGTGAGCCCGCGGTTGCCGCTTTTGGGCGGGAATTTGGGCATGGGGCAACCGCGGGCTGACGCCCGCGGCCCCGTAGCTCGAGGTGGTTTCGGCGCTGTGAAGGCGTTCGTCGAGCCGGTATCGTCTCGGCGATGCGACGCGCGCTCCTCTCGCTCCTCTTCGTCGTCGGCTGCCATCACGAGCAGCCGGCCGCTCCCGCGCAGGAGGAGACGTACGGCCCGACGATCGAGGACGAGGAAGCGTGGAAGCTCGCGCGCTCCGAGCGCTGCAACGCACCGACGCGCGCCTCCGACTGCACCGGCGTACGCGAGTACCTCAAGGACTTCCCCAAGGGGAAGCACGCGGCCGAGGCCAAGTACATGCTCGACGCGCTCGAGGGCCGGATCGCGGGCGTCCCCGACGAGACGCTGTGGACCAAGTCCGACGTGGCCGAGTGCAAGCTGGCCGACGACATCGAGTCGTGCGACGACGTGGGCGACTACCTCAAGAAGCTGCCCATGGGGAAGCACGCCGCCGAGGCGCGGGCGCTGCTCGACGGCGCCAAGCCCAAGCTCGACAAGCTGCAGCAGGAGCTCGACGACGCAGGGGTCGAGATCGAGCTCCTCGGCGTGGACCACACGGCCGCCGATTGCCCGCACACGTTCGAGAACGCGCTGTGCGTCGTGCTCGACGTGCGCCTGCGGAAGTCGATCAAGCAGCAGGCGCTCGGCGTCATGACCAACTGCGGCGAGAAGGCCGGCGCGCAGAGGAAGCTCTATTGGGCGACGGGCAAGGACCTCACCAAGGTGCCGATCGGCGCCTCGACCGACATGCACGTGGCGGTGCCGCGTTCGCCGCGGTGCACCATCGAGGTCGGTATCGGGACCGTGCCCAAGCTGGAGCGGCAGGCCCTTCGCCGGATTTGCCTGTACGCCGCGGCGGACGCCAAGGACGACCGCGCCGAGCCGGGAAGCTGCCCCGGAATTCACGACGCTGGCGCCGTTGGCGCAGCTGGGCCCTAGACCGCGGCCGTGATACGCCGTCGGTCCCCATGAAGATCCACGAGTACCAGGGCAAGCAGATCTTCGCGAAATACGGCGTTCCGATCCCCAAGGGGATCCCGGCGTTCACCGTCGACGAAGCCGACGCGGCCGCGAAGAGCCTCATCGCCGAGACCGGCAATCAGGTCACCGTCGTCAAGGCGCAAATCCACGCTGGCGGCCGTGGCAAGGGCGGCGGCGTCAAGGTGGCGAAGACCGCCGCCGACGCGCGCGAGCACGCCAAGGCGATCCTCGGCATGCAGCTGATCACGCCGCAGACCGGCCCCAAGGGCACCAAGGTCAAGCGCCTCTACATCGAGCAGGGGCTCGACATCGCCCGCGAGCTCTACCTCGCGATGTTGGTCGACCGCGACTCACGCCGCATCGCGGTGATCGCGTCGACCGAGGGCGGCATGGAGATCGAGAAGGTCGCCGAGGAGCACCCGGAGAAGATCCTCAAGGTCCTCATCGAGCCGACGATCGGCATGGCCGGCTATCAGGCGCGCGAGCTCGCGTTCGCGCTCGGCCTCGGCAAGGCCGAGGTGCCCAAGTTCGTGAAGCTGCTCACGACCGCCTACGAGGCGTTCACCAAGGAGGACATGAGCCTCCTCGAGATCAACCCGCTCGTCGTGCTCAAGAACGGCGACGTCGTCGCGCTCGACGCGAAGATCAACTTCGACGACAACGCCGAGTTCCGCCACACCGAGTGGCTCAACTTGATCGACGAGGGCGAAGAGGATCCGGTCGAGCTCGAGGCCAAGCGCACCGGCCTCTCCTATGTCTCGCTCGACGGCAACATTGGCTGTCTCGTCAACGGTGCCGGGCTCGCGATGAGCACGATGGACGTCATCAAGCTCGAGGGCGCCGAGCCCGCGAACTTCCTCGACGTCGGCGGCGGCGCCAACGAGGAGCAGGTCAAGAAGGCCTTCTCGATGATCCTTCAGTCACCCAAGGTGAAGGGCATCTTCGTCAACATCTTCGGCGGGATCATGCGCTGCGACGTCATCGCCAACGGCATCGTCGCCGCGGCCAAGGGCCTCGACATCAAGGTCCCGATCGTCGTGCGCCTCGAGGGCACCAACGTCGAGCTCGGAAAGAAGATCCTGTCCGACAGCGGTCTGAAGATCACTCCGGCAGACACGATTTCAGACGGCGCGAAGAAGATCGTCGCCGCGGTGAAGGCAGGCTGAGCATGGCGATTCTGGTCAACAAGGACACGCGCGTCGTTTTCCAGGGCATCACCGGCCAGACCGGCGCGTTCCACGCGCGGGGCTGCAACGCCTACGGCACCAAGGTCGTCGCCGGCGTCACGCCCGGCCGCGGCGGCGAGGAGATCGATCTCGGCGCGCGCCCCGAGAAGCCCGGCGACAAAGCCCCCGAGGGCGGCCCCGGCGTGAAGGTCCCGGTGTTCAACACCGTCAAGGAGTCGGTCGAGAAGGCGGGCGCGAACGCGTCGTGCATCTTCGTGCCGCCGCCCGGCGCGGCCGACGCGATCCTCGAGGCGTTCGACGCCGGCATCGAGCTCGTGATCTGCATCACCGAGGGCGTGCCGGTCATGGACATGATCCGCGTCCGTCGCGTCCTCGAGCAAAGGCGCGCGGCCGGCGAGAAGGTCCGCCTGGTCGGCCCCAACTGCCCCGGCGTCATCACCCCCGGCGAGTGCAAGATCGGCATCATGCCCGGGCACATCCACAAGCCCGGCAACATCGGCGTCGTGTCGCGCTCGGGCACGCTCACCTACGAGGCCGTCGGCCAGCTCACGCGGCTCGGCATCGGGCAGTCCACCTGCGTCGGCATCGGCGGCGATCCGGTCAACGGGACCGACTTCATCGACGTCCTCGAGCTCTTCGCCAAGGACGAGCAGACCAAGGGCATCATCCTCATCGGCGAGATCGGCGGCGGCGCCGAGGAGCGCGCGGCCGAGTGGATCAAGAAGAACCTCAAGAAGCCGGTCGCCGCGTTCATCGCCGGCGCGTCGGCGCCCCCCGGCAAGCGCATGGGCCACGCCGGCGCGATCATCAGCGGCGGCAAGGGCACCGCCGAGGCGAAGTTCAAGGCGCTCGAGGCGGCCGGCGTGAAGATCTCGCGCTCGCCCGCCACGATGGCCGAGACCCTCGCCACGATGCTGTAGTCACCTGGAGCCGCGACCGTGAGGGAGCGGGTTGTCCCTGACGACAACCCGTCTCGCTAACGCTCGCGGCTCCCGTCGAGCAGCTTTCGCATCAGCTGATCGAGCTGGGCCTGCTCTGCCTGCGTCAGCGGCGAGAGCAGCGCCTTCTCGTTGGCGACATGATCGCCGACCGCGGCGTCGACGAGCGCGAGCCCCTTCTTGGTGAGGCCCACGATGAAGCTGCGCCGGTCCTCGCGGTCGAGCACTCGCTCGACGAGCCCGCGCTCCTCGAGTCGGTCGAGCCGGTTGGTCATGGCGCCGGGTGACAGCATCACGGTTCGCGCGAGCTCGCTCGGCGTGAGCTGATACGGCGCGCCGGCGCGCCGGAGCGTCGCGAGGACGTCGAACTCGCCGAGGGAGAGCCCGTGCTCGCCGAGCTTGGCCTCGACGGTGCGGGTCACCACGGCCGCGAGCCGCCCGAGCCGCCCCACCACGGCCATCGGACGAAGGTCGAGGTCCGGCCGGACCTTCTTCCACTGCGCAACGATCCGGTCGACGGCGTCCTTTTCGGCCACGGTCCGAGGCTAACGCAAAAATAATTTGACGTCGAAGCATCCATGGCTATTTGTTTTGACGTCGAAGTATTCGACCTCAAACAAGGAGCCCGACCATGGAACGAGCCCAGATCGTCCGCACCCTCTACGCCGCCATCGCCAAGGGGGACCTCGCGACCACCCAATCCCTCCTCGCCGACGACGTGGTCTTCCACGTGCCCGGCACCGGGAGGAACGCCGGCGACCACCGCGGGCCGAGCGGCGTGCTCTCGTTCGTCGGCGGCGCCGCGGCGCTGACCGACGGAACGCTGCGACTCACGCTGCACGACGTCATGGAGGGCAAGGACCTGGTGGTCGCGCTCGCGACGTATCGGGCCGAGCGCCCGGGCCGCGTCCCCCTCGAGAACAACCTCGCCCACGTCCTCCGGATCGAGGACGGCAAGGTGCGCGAGAGCTGGTTCCACGCGCGCGATCAGTATGCCGTCGACGCCTTCTGGGCCTGAGGAGCAGCACCATGGAGATCGTCGACAGCATCCGCATCGAGGAGTCCGCGGCGAACGTGCTCGCCTTCGTCACCGACTACGACAACGACGTGCGCTGGCGCGAGGGCGTCCTCGAGATGCGCGCTCGCGGGCCCGTTACGGCGGGCACCGCCACCTACGAGAAGCTCACGTTCCTCGGGAGCACCTACGTCACCGAGGGAGTGGTCACCGAGAAGACCGATCGTCGCCTCGCCTTTCATGGCGAGAGCGACTCGGTCGAGGCCCGCGGCTACCGCGAGGTCGTGGCCGACGGCGACGGCGCGGTCGTTACGTACGCGCTCGACCTGCGGCCCAAGGGCGCACTCAAGCTGGTGTTTCCGCTGCTGCGGCGGCTGTACGCGGCCCGCGTGCGGCGGGATCTACAGCGGCTGAAGGCGACGCTGGAGCCGTGACCGTAAGGGAGCGGGTTGTCACGCACGACAACCCGCTCGCTCACGCTCGCGGCTCAGTCGCTGCCCGCGTCGGCCGGGTCCGCGAGCAGCGCTCGCGTGCGCTTCCCGCAGTTGAGCGGGATACCCCGGCAGGTGATCTCGAGCCCGTTCGCGTCGGGCACGATCCACACCTCGACGTCGCCGCAGGTGATGAGCGTGCCGCTGCTTCGCTCCTCGAGCGGACACCCGTTCGCGGTGGCGTTGCGGCGGATGCGCTCGAGCGTGGGCGTGGGATCTCCGTGCAGGTACATCCTCGTGCGCTCGGGCGGCGGCTCCGGTGGCGGCCCGCCGTAGACGGCCCGCGCGGGGTTGTTGCACGCGAGCCCCACCGCCGCGAGCGCTGCGAGGATGGAGCGAGGTGCGCGGTCTTGCACTCGCCCACCGTAGCGTCGATCACGGCTGCGGCGCCGCGCGGAGACACGCGAAAAGCCTCGACACCCGCGATTTCGGCGCTAGCATGCGCGCGCCCAACCCAGCCGGAGCACCGTAAAATCATGGCGATCGAGCGCACGTTCAGCATCCTCAAGCCCGACACCGTCGAGAAGAACAAGATCGGCGAGGCGCTTGCCATCCTCGAGTCGTCGGGCCTCCGCCCCGTGGCGATGCGCATGATGCATCTCACGCGCAAGCAGGCCGAGGGCTTCTACTACGTTCACCGCGAGCGCAAGTTCTTCGGCGAGCTCGTCGACTTCATGACCCGCGGCCCGATCGTCGCGATGGTCCTCGAGGGCGAGGGCGCGATCGCGAAGTACCGCGAGGTGATGGGCGCGACCGATCCGGCCAAGGCGGCCGAGGGCACCGTGCGCAAGAAGTTGGGCGCGAACATCGGCGAGAACGCGATCCACGGCAGCGACGCGCCGGAGACGGCCAAGTTCGAGATCGGCTACTTCTTCCCCGGCTACGAGCTGGGCTGATCAAGCCGATTTGTCTCTCTTCCCGCAGCTGGACGGGAAATAGCGGACGGATCCCGCGCGACAAGCCGGGGTCCGAGAGCTATACCGACCGCGGCTCACATGGGGGGTTCTCTTTGACCGGTGTTGCTGTCCCGCGCGCGGAGCGATCTGGTTCGCATCGCGTCGTCGAGGTCGAGGTCGGCGACGTGCGCGAAGCGATCGCGACGATCGCCGGCGTCGCCACGCTCGCCCGCGCGCAGGGCGTCGGCCCCAAGGCGCTCCGCGACCTGCTCCCCGCGCTGCGCTCCACGTGCCTCGCGGCGCCCGCCACGGTCGCTGCCGCGCTCATTCCGGCGTGTGACGTCGTCGCGTTGTCGACCGGCCTCGACACCGAAGCGCGCGCCGCGCTCGACGCGCTCGTAGAGTGCACGCGCCGCACGACCGACGAGGTCATCTCCGCCATCGACGCTGCCGACCAAAAGGGTCTCGGTGCACGCACGCGCATCGCGCTCCAGGCCGCGTGCGACCGCGCGGTCGAGGATCTCGCGCGCGTCCGCTATGCGATCGAGCTCCTCCAGCGCGCGTCCACCGGCGAGCCGCTTCCGGTCGCGCTCGACGACCTCCTCCGCGAGCTCGACGGCGGTGAGCTCGGTGGCGCCCCGGTCGAGCTCACGCTGCTCGGCGAGCTCGAGGACGCCATCGCCGTCCACCCGCGCATCGGCATCGCGGTCCTCCTCGGCGCCCTCGCGCGCACGCGCGCCCTCGCCGGCGGCTCCACCTTCGTCGCCGAGGCCCGGGCCGACGGCGGTTGCATCTCGCTGGTCTTCCGGCGCAGGGCCTCCGGAGACCCCGACACCCCCACCGTCCGGGTCGCGGTTCCCGAGCCGATGCCCTTCGACGACCTCGTCCTTCGCCTGGCCGCCGCCACCCTCGCCGCTCCGCTCACAGCGGATGGGCGGACGGTCCGCCTGGACCTTCTGCGCGCATGAGCAGCGTGCGGCTTGCGGCGACCTCCCGGCACTGGTACTTCGACGCGAAATGAGCGGCCCGGCACCCGCCCGGCACCCGGCGCACTTCGATGAGGGTCGTCTCGACCCCGACGCGATCCGCGTGGTGCGCCGCCTCACAGCCGCTGGCTTCGAGGCATATCTGGTCGGCGGCGCCGTCCGCGACCTCTTGCTCGGCCGGCGCGCCAAGGACTTCGACATCGCGACGAGCGCGCGCCCCGAGGACGTCAAGCGCGTCTTCCGGCAGAATTGCCGCATCATCGGTCGCCGCTTCCGCCTCGCGCACGTCTTCTTCTCGTGGGGTGGCAAGCAGTACGAGGTCGCCACGTTCCGGCGCAATCCGGTGGGCGTGGTCGACGAGATCGACTCCGACCTCCTGATCCGCAACGACAACGTCTTCGGCGACGCGCACGAAGACGCGACCCGCCGCGACTTCACGATCAACGCGCTCTTCTACGACTTCGACCGCCAGGAAATCCTCGACTGGACGCACGGCGTCGAGGACCTCGGTCGTCGCGTGGTCCGCACCATCGGCGACCCCGACGTGCGCTTCCGCGAAGATCCCGTGCGCATCTTCCGCGCGATCAAGTTCGCCGCGCGCCTCGACTTCGGCATCGACCCCGACGTCTACGACGCGATGGTCGCCCACCGCGACGAGCTCTCCCGCGCCGCGCGCCCCCGCGTGTTCGAGGAGATTCTGCGCCTCCTCCGCGGCGGCGCCGCGCGCCGGTCGATCTATCTCGCCTGGGACACCGGCACCCTCGCCGTCGTGCTCCCCGAGCTCTCGAGCTACCTCGACGACGCGGCGACCGACGACACCGCAGCCAACCGCGTCTTCCGCGCGCTCGGCGAGATCGACCGGATCACGGAGCAGCGCGGCACCCCGCCCGACGACTCCGTGCTCCTCGCGGCGCTGCTGCGCGAGCCGATCCGCGAATGGGCCCAGGGCGCGCGCACGCGCGAGGAGTGGCGCGCCGCGGTCGACGAGAAGGTCTCCGAGATCGGCGAGCGCATCGCGATCACCCGGCGCATCGCCGAGGGCCTCGCCCGCCTCTACGCCGCCGAGGTTCGCATCCGCGCCGGCCGGACGGGAGGGTTCCTCGCCACGCCCCTCGGGCCCATGGCGATCGACCTCGCGAGCATCACGGCCGCGGCCGACGGGGCGTCGCAACGTGAGATTGCCCGAATCCGCGCGATCGAGGTGCCGGCCTCCGAAGCCGCGCCGAGGGAACGGCGGGCCCACGGGCACGGCCACGGAGGCGGTCAGGGCCACGGCGGCCGCGGGCAGCGACGCGAGCGAGCTCCGCGGTTTTAGGCGAGCACGCACGTTTCCCCACGTACCTTCCTCTCGGGAGCGTTGATTCGGCCGCCGTTCCGGGGCCTACTGTTCCGCGGGGGTCGCGGTCGAACGCCCGAGCTTTCCTCCTCTTTTTCCATGAGCCAGCGGTTTGTTCGATGCGCGCATTGTGGGCTCCCCCACGCCATCGACGAGACCACTTGCCCGATCACCGGTCGTCCGATCGAGGTGCGGCGGAGCAGGGCTCCGGTGGCCGCGCGTCCGATCGATCCGCCGTCGTCCCAGCGCGCGCCCGCGGCTGCGCGCGTGCAATCGAGTCAGCCTCCACCGTTCGAGAACCTCGCCACCTCGCCGCCGCCGCCGCTCATCGGGCTGGTTCTCGGCGGCAAGTACCGCGCGATCCGCGTGCTCGGCGAGGGCGGCATGGGTGCGGTCTACGAGTGCGAGCACGTCGCGCTGCACCGGCGCGTCGCGGTGAAGGTGCTGCACCCGCAGCAAGCCAAGAAGAAGGCCTCGGTCGCGCGCTTCCAGAACGAGGCGCACGTCGCGGGTGCCATCGGTCACCCCAACATCTGCGAGATCTACGACGTGGGCGAGCTCGCCGACAGCTCGCCGTTCCTGGTCATGGAGCTGCTGCAGGGCGAGACCCTCGCCGATCGCATCGCCAGCGAGGGCGCGCTCCCGTTCGACGACATCATCGACTTCATCAGCCAGGTGCTCTCGGGCCTGATCGCCGCGCACGACAAGGGCATCATCCATCGCGACATCAAGCCCGAGAACGTGTTCCTCACGAGCCGCGCGGGCCTGCCGGCGATGGTGAAGCTGCTCGACTTCGGCATCTCCAAGGTCGCCGGCGCCGACGAGCTGCACCTCACGCGCACCGGCATGGTGATGGGCACGCCGTTCTACATGTCGCCGGAGCAGGCGCGCGGGGATCGCAACCTCGACAACCGAGTCGATCTCTATGCCACCGGCGTGATGATGTACGAGTGCCTCACCGGGCGCCGTCCGTTTCATGCGTCGAACTACAACGCGCTCTTGATGCAGATCCTCACCACCGACCCCCGGCCCCCGCGCGACCTGCGCCCGGCGGTGCCCGAGGGGTTCGAGCGGGTGCTGTCGCGCGCGATGCAGCGCGATCGCGAGAAGCGGTATCAATCGGCGAGCGAGTTCCAGCGCGACGTGCAGCTCCTGCGCGATCCGGGGGCGATGCGGCGCGTGCCGTCGGTGCCGCCGGAGCCGGTGCCGCTCGTCACCCGCAGCCGCCGCGAGGAGCCGATCCCACCGTCGTCGCGCAACCCGCCGCCCAAGCCGAAGGAGTTCGAGGCCGTGTCGGTCAGCCTCGAGGGCGCGAGCCTCCTCGACAGCGGCGCCTCCGCGGCCGACTCGGGCTCGCTCGAGATCCCGATCCACGCCGAGGCGCCGATCTCCGCCAAGGAGTCGCGCGCGCTCTATCGGCCCGATCCGCAGCACGAAGCCATCTCGCGTTCCAGGTCGGTCCCGCCCTCGCCGCCGCCGCCTTCCAAGCCGGTGCGCGTCGCGCCGCCACCGCTGCCCACGCCGCGCCGCGAGATGCAGGCGCCGCCGGCCGCG